>NZ_AWNK01000006.1 GCF_000469585.1 Chrysiogenes arsenatis DSM 11915 | reverse complement strand
ATGGATATTATTGATGATTATTATTTGGCGAAGGAAGCGGAACGAAGAATCAACGATGATGTAAAGCCTATCAAAGTAGATGTTGATGACTTACTCGCTTGAGTTTCACCCGAAGGCTCTGAAAGAGTGGCTGGCGCGTGAATCACGCTATCAAGTTGCAGTTGCACAAAAAACTTACTGAAAGACTTCAAAATCCTAAAGTGCCCAAAGATAAGCTCAGCGGATTTGAAAATGTCTATAAAATCAAGCTTAAAACGATAGGTTACCGTTTGGTTTATAAAGTGATTGATGATCGGCTTGTTGTGTACGTGGTAAGTATTGGAAGAAGAGAGAATCATAAAGTGTATGAGAGTCTTAACTCTCGATTGTGATGGCGAGAATCATCCAATAGCAGATGTGCGATGGACGAGAATCTGGATTTCGGCGTAGTTGGTAATTCCGTGTTGCAAAGTCGGTGAGCTTGAGGCTCACGTTATTGTTTTGGCTAAAAGCTGTTTTTTGCTGCGTTTCATTTATATGATAAGAGTATTTTGGTTCTCTTTAGCTTGATATGTACAGAATAATGGCTATAATCTTCCCATGATTCTGTACGAAGAGGTGCTGTTATGCAGGTGGTAAGCTTTACGGAGGCGCGGAATAATTTAAAGAGCATTTTTGATGCGGTGTACTGCGATCACGATGAGGTTATTATTCATCGCAAAGGGAAGGAAAATGTTGTGATAATCCCTTTTGATGAGTATCGCTCTATGAAGGAGACGCAATACCTTCTTTCTGGTACAAAAAATCGAGAGCGCCTTTTGGTTTCCTTGGAAAAGGTTCGTTGTGGCAAGGGTTTTGAGCGGGATGTAGTGAATGAATCTGCTTTGGACTGATGAGAGTTGGGAGGAGTATCTTTATTGGCAAGCAACGGATCGCAAAATACTGAAACGGATCAATGGGCTTATCTCCGATATCAGAAGGAGTCCGTTTGAGGGTGTCGGCAAACCTGAGCCGTTGCGATATGAGTTATCGGGGTGCTGGTCAAGGCGCATTACTGACGAGCATCGCTTGGTGTATGAGGTTCGGGAAGGGGTTATTGCCGTTGTCTCCTGCCGCTATCATTATGGATAAACGATAAAAATGCAGGTAAATCTATGAAGGAAAAATACATCAACCTCTTTACTGACTTTGGCTTCAAGAAGATCTTTGGAGAAGAGGCGAATAAAGAGCACTTGATTGCGTTTCTGAATACCTTATTGCCAGAGCGGCACAAGATCGAAACGCTTCAGTTTGCGAAAAACGAACAGCTTGGTGTGAGTACGGTAGACCGCCGTGCAATTTTTGACTTGCATTGCACGAGCCAAAGCGGAGAGTATTTTATTGTCGAGTTGCAGAAAGCCAAGCAAAATTACTTCAAAGACCGCAGTGTGTTCTATGCCACTTTCCCTATCCAACAACAAGCCGAGCGGGGAGAATGGAACTTTAAACTCGCTGCTGTGTATACCATTGGCATCCTCGACTTTCTATTTGACGAAGACGATGGCAATGGCGAAGTGGTGCACACCGTCAAACTCAAGAATCAAAATAACGAAATTTTCTACGATAAACTGACGTTTATCTACCTTACATTGCCGAACTTTACTAAAACAGAGAACGAGCTTGAAAGCGACCAAGAAAAGTGGTTCTTTCTATTTCGCTATCTGCATGAACTTGACGAAATTCCACCGCGCCTACGTTCACGTATCTACGAAAGCATCTTTGAAAAGGCGCAAATCGCACGGATGAACCCTGCCGAGCGGCAGTCGTATGAGGATAGCTTAAAGTATTACCGCGATATCAAGAACGTGGTGGATACAGCGAGGGACGAGGGGTTGCAGGAAGGTCGTGAGGAAGGAATCGGCATTGGTCGTGAGGAGGGTAGGCATGAGGGTATGCTCCTTGGCCGACGCCTTGCTATATTCCAAACCATCCGCAAGCTCGTAGGTCGTAATTCACCGCTTGAGACAATTGCAGACGTGGTTGATTTGCCTGTCGACAACGTCAGGCAAATCATCGAAGCCGGTGATGCTGGCATAGACTTCATTGAAATAGACGAGAGTTTGCTATGAAAGAGAATTGCGTCTCGGGCGAGCTTCAGCGAGGAAGAATCGCTGAGATTTCTTGCTGGGATTGGGCTAATGGTATGGCGCTTAGATGGCATTGGTCTATAATGCGAGCTGCAATGGTAGACAAATGTTTGTTATATTGAGTACAATGTGGACGACTAACTAAAGAGGTGTCAGGGTATGCGTAAAGTTTTGTGTTCGCTTGGTGTCGCGGTTTCGCTTGGTTTGTGTTTTATTCCCGTGGTTGCTGCTCAGCAGGAGCAAGTTACTATTGAAGTTCCTCCGACTCCGGCGATCCCTTCTGCTTCTGCTGGGAGTGATGGTGGAAGTGTTTCTGCGCCTCCTACTCCGGGCGATGCTGCGATTGAATTTCCACCGAATCCGGCGGATGCTTTGCGGAAGGGTGGGGTCGTTCCTGTTTTTTCGGAACAGACTTCCACCGGTACTCAACGGGTTGAGGGGCAGGGGAATGCTTTTATTCCAGAGGCTGGTGGTGCGGTAAGTGCTAGTGGTGTAGCTGCTGGCGGATCACCGTACGGCGCAGCGGGTTCTGGTGATGGTGGAGCTGCTACAACGGTGACGACGACTTCTGGCGGTGATGCTGCGGTGTACAGTACGACGAGTGGTGGCGAATCTACGGCGCGCTCTGGTACAGATGCGGCACTTGCTTCGCAACCAGCAACGGTTAATGCGGTAGTGCCTACTCCGGCGGCAGTTGAAGCTCCGCAGTCATCTTCAGCCAGCACGCCTGCTGCTTCTGCGCCACCTGTTGAGCGTAGCGCTTCTTCTCAGCCTGATGCGGCTAAATCGTCTTTCCCTGTAGGATGGGTTTTGGCACTTGTCGTGCTGGCAGGTGGTATTTTCTGGGTCATTCGCCGTCGTTGATGGTGTGAATATGAAAGTTGATTTGAAAGGGATACATATGTTGCGTAGGTTTTTCATAGGTATTTTCGCTGCCTCGTTGTTGCTTGGTGGTGTTTCGTTTGCGTCAGAGGAGATTTCTGAAGAACGCATTCAGCAGCGCTTAGAGCGTGAATGGAAAGAGTTAGAGGCGGCGTTGCCGCCGATGATGGATACGTCGGAGCAGGTTGTGTACAAAAAGAATTTTTTCAAAAACTTCCGTAATGATGTTATCGAAATGCTGCGCGCAGAAAAGGCGGCTGGGGCGACGTTGAAGCCATGAAACAGCAAGTCCAAGGACTGGCGGGGATTGTCTTGGTGGCGCTGGCGGTGCTGCTTGGCTCGTTTGCGTGGGAACGGTGGTCATACGTGAGCGGGTTGTCGCCGGTTGTGTCGGTGACGTTGCCAGCCGTTTCGTCTGCGTCAGTATCGTTTCAAATGGTTGATCTCTTAGGTGTTATTGCTCAAGCAGAAACGTCTGAAACGGTGCTGGTTGCTTCAGAAATTCCTTTCACACTCCGTGGTACGGCGGCACCAACGGCGGCATTATTGGAGTTGGCTGGCCGGGCAAAAATGTACTCGGTGGGCGATGTGTTGGAGGGGTATGAGCTGGAAAGTGTGAGTAATCAGAGTGCATTTTTCCGGCATGGTGGACGCTTGGTGCGTTTAGATATGTCGCGGGTAGCGGTTGAGTCGCGTCCGGTTGCGGAACCGGCGCCGTTTGTACGCCGTGGCGAGGCACCGCAAAAAAATCATGATGAAGAAGAGTAAGGGGGATATATGTCTATAAACTGGTATGGCTCGGTGGTTCGGTTGGCGCTGGTATTGCTTTGTTCGCTGTCAATATGGATTGCGCCGACGTTGGCGAATGAGTCTTCCGGAGGGTCGCAGCAAGCGAGTGGTGATATTGTCCTCAATTTTGATAGTGTCAGTATTGAAGAATTATTGTCGCTTGTCAGCGATGTAACGGGGAAAAACTTTGTGTACGATCCGGCGGGATTACGCAAAACCCTTTCGCTGTATTCGCGTAATCCGTTGCCGCGCGAGAATCTTTTCCCCTTGTTTACATCGATTCTTGATCAAAATGGGATGAGTTTGGTTGAGGAGCAGGGTGTATATCACGTTATTCCCAACAAAGATGTTATCCGGCGTAATCCGCCTTTGAAGGGTGAAGCTAAATTGTCGCTTGATGCGACGGTACGGACGTTTATTTTGCCGCTGGACTACTTAGATGCAACGCAAACCGTGAATGTTATTCGCCCGTTTCTTTCGCCATCGGGGATTGTAACCGCTCTGAAGGAGATGGAACTGCTGGTTATCACGGATACGGAGCGGAGTGTTTTAACGGTGCGCCGTCTGTTAGAAGCGATAGACCGAAAGAGTCAGTCAGTCGTGTTGCGGAGTATTGAAATTTTGCACGCTCCGCTGGAAGATGTGGTGAAAAAGCTGGGTACGTTGCTGGTGGCGTTTCGCCCTCAGGATAAGCCGGTTATTTTAGACAACCCACAAAATAATTCTGTCATCGTTGCTGGGCACCGAGCCAGTGTGGAATACGCGCAGGAAATTATTCAGGTGCTGGATACGCCGCGCACAACAGCGCGCGAAAATACGCAGATTTTTACCCTGCAATATGCAAAAGCCGAAGGGGTGGCGACGATCCTTACGGAAGCACTGAAGAGTACGGCGGGTGGCGAGCAGGCTCCGAGTTTTACGATCATCGCTGATGCTGAGACGAATAACTTGCTTTTTAGTGGAGCGCCAGAGTTGTCGCACGAGGTAAAGCGCATTGTGGAACGGCTGGATCTTCCGAAAAAGCAAGTTCTTGTAGAAGCCTTGATTATGGAAACGTCAGTGACGGATCGTTTTGATTTAGGAGTAAATTGGCAAGTGGCTGATGCCTACGATCAAGGACAAAAGGTTGTTTCTGGTGCTTTTTTGCCGAGCGGAGCGTTGCAAACGAGTAGTCCTCTGGCCGGAACGTTTAGTCTTGGGGTATTAGGTCGCACAATTTCCTATCAGGGGAATGCGTTTGCTACGATTGGTGGTTTAGTCAATGCGTTGCGTAAAGAGGGTCACACGAATATTTTAATGAACCCTCAGATTTTGACGAGTGACAATACCGAAGCGGAAGTGATGGTGGGCGAAAACCGTCCGTTTATGACTTCGGAAAAATACTATGAAAATGATGCAAGACCTGTTAGCACGTACGAGTATCGTGATGTGGGGATAAGCCTAAAAATTAAGCCGCTGATTAACGAAAAAAATGATATTACGCTCGATATTGCTCAGGAAATAACGGAGGTTGCTGATGTAGCGCAGGTTGCCGATCGGCCTATTACGCGGAAGCGGAATACGAAAACAACGGTAACGGTGCCGGATGGCGGTATTATGGTACTGAGTGGCCTCTTAAAGGATAATCAGAGTAATTCTGTCTCTGGTGTTCCGTGCTTAATGGGTCTGCCGATTCTTGGGCAGGCGTTCCGTGGTTATGGTTCGACGACGGATAAAACCAATTTGATGATTTTTATTCGGGTGAAAGTGCTGGAAAATCCGGAACGAGCCAGTGACTTCTCGCGTGAGCAGCAGAAGCTCCATGAGCAAAGTTTAGATGAATGGCGCGAAGAGCTTGGTGGGCAGCGAACCGTTATTGAACGGGTGTTGGAGTCCCAATGAGTCCATTTGATGCTCAATTCCGCCTCCCTGGGATGTTTTTGCCGTGGGAGGTTGGTGAAGATTCGCGTTTAAAGGTCTTTGCGCTTGACTCGATGGATCACTCAGCGCTCCAGCAACACGTTAATTATCTTTCATATCGTTGCGCTGCAGAGGTCGTTGTTTTTCCGGTGAGCGCGGCGGAGTTGGCGGAACGCGAAGCACAGTTGTTACGTCAGGATGGTTCTGAAATTGGCGAAGGCGAAGCGTCTCTTGGCGGTGTTGGTGGCGCTTCGGATGACTTTCGCGTCGAAGATTTATTGGCCGCTTCGGCCAATGATGCGCCGGTTATTCAGTTCGTTGGCAAGCTGCTGCAACGGGCGCTCGATCAGCAGGCCAGTGATATTCACATCGAGCCGTACCGCGAAAAGAGTATTATCCGTTTGCGCCTTGATGGAGCGTTGCATCCGATGTTTACGCTCCCGCGTGGTGCACATGCGGCGGTCGTTACCCGAATTAAAGTTATTGCTGGTCTGGATATCGCGCAGACTCGTTTGCCGCAGGATGGTCGTTTGAAAATTCGTATTGCCGGGCAAAATGCCGATATTCGGGTTTCAACGGCGCCAACGGTGTTTGGCGAACGGGTCGTCATGCGTTTGTTGGATGCCAGCTCTGAGGTTCGTTCGCTTGATACGATTGGGTTGGATGAGCAACAACAAGCGTTGGCGCGCACGCTGTTAGCGGTGCCACACGGTATTTTATTTGTCACGGGGCCAACGGGTAGTGGGAAGACGACGACGCTGTACTCCTTTCTGTTGCAGTTGCATGATGCCGAACGCAATATTATGACTATTGAAGATCCGGTCGAGTATCAGATAGAGGGAATTGCGCAAACACAGGTTAATCCGCAGATTGGCCTAACGTTTGCGTCGGGGCTCCGTTCGTTCCTCCGTCAAGACCCTGACGTAATCATGGTTGGTGAAACCCGCGATGCCGAAACGGCAACAATTGCAACGCAGGCGGCATTGACTGGTCACTTGGTGCTTTCTACGCTGCATACGAATGATGCGTGCAGTGCGGTTACCCGTCTTGCGGATATGGGTGTTGAGCCATTTTTAATTTCAGGTACTTTGGTGGGGGCGGTGGCGCAGCGTTTGGTGCGCCGGTTGTGTCCGCAGTGCCGTCAGTCGCGTCCGCTAAGTCCGAAGGAAGTTGATCTTTTTGAAACGCATCGAGTTGCTTGTCAGGAAGTGTTTTTTGCTCCTGGCTGTCCGCATTGTTTGCAAACGGGCTATCGCGGGCGGAGTGCGATCTATGAGTTTTATGTTCCTGATGAGACGCAGAAAAAGCTAATTGCGCAGGGCGCGGATCATTTGAGCTTGCGGCAAGCGGCACGTGATGCGGGTATGCGCAGCTTGCTGGAAAATGGTCTTGATCGGGTGGCGGCCGGAGTAACATCGCTTGAAGAGGTTTTGCGAGTGTCGTCGTCATGACGCAGGGTGTCTCTTATGCCGCGTTTTAGTGTTGTTGGAGTCGATCGCCAAGGCGAGCCGATACAGGAAGTCGTTGAGGCAGAAAGTCAGCGGCAGGCCGTGCTGTTGCTGCAAGGGCGTGGGATTCGCATTACGCGTGTAAAAGAGGAGCGGAAATCGCGTCTGACGCGGCCACGCTACGGTATGCGACGCAAGACTTTTGGTTTAGCGTTGATTTATCAAACATTTAAGCAGCTTGGGCTCTTGTTAAGTAGTGGTATCAGTTTGAGCGAAGCGCTGGTAGCACTTGAAGCGAATACGTCGCATCCGTCATTAGCGGAAACCTTGCGCAAAGTGCGTATGGGGATGGAAGGCGGCGAAAGCTTTTCGCAGGCGTTAGAGCGTCACGCATTCTTTCCCAGCGTGGTTAACCGGACGATACGCGCTGCCGAAGCGGTCGGGCAGCTTCCCTTGGCCTGTAACTCTTTGTCGCAGTATTATCAGAAGCGACTGATGTTTCGTTCTCAACTTTTGGCAAGCCTTTCTTATCCGTTGGTGGTGCTGGCGGTTGGTATGGCGATTGTGTTGTTTTTGATGACCTCTATTGTCCCTACCATTGTCGATGTCCTTGTAAAGGCTGGAACGGTATTGCCTGCCCCCACGCGGATAGTTATGGGCATTTCTCATTTTTTGCAACATTGGGGATTGTTGGTGCTGCTGTGTGGTGCCTTGATGGTGGTGGTAGGATCTTTTTGGTTGAAGCGCGAAGAGCGGCGCATACGGGTTGAACGGCGATTATTGAATTTCCCATTGGCGGGTCAGTTGTGGCAGCAGATTACGATTGCCCGTTTTTCCTTTACGTTTCATTTGTTGTTGCAAGGGAGTATTCCGGTCGTCGATGCGCTCCGTTTAGCGTGTCAAACGGTGGGAAGCCCGCTGTACCGTCAAACGGTTTTGCAGATTGCGGCGCAGGTGGAAGAGGGGGCCGATCTTGGGCAGTTGCTGCGTCAGCAAACGATTTTCCCGCCACTGTTCAGTGATATGTTGGCGATGGGATATAAAGCGGGCACTCTTACGCAGATGGCTGCTTGGGTAGAAGAATATTACGGCGATCAGGTGAATACACGACTGCGCTCTTTGCTGGGCATGCTTGAGCCGTTGATGATTGTTTTTTTGGGCGTAGTTGTGGGAGCTATTGTGCTGGCGGTTTTGTTGCCCGTGTTCGAAATGAATCAGGTTTTCTGATATGGCAAGACGGGGCTTTAGCTTGATTGAGCTGTTGGTGGTGCTGGCGCTCGTTGGGGTTTCGATCGGTGGGATAGGTTTGATGTTTGCCAATACGCCGGAGTCGCTCAGTGTGGAAGAGCGTTTTGAGCAGCAGCTGACTGAGTTGCTGTTGCAGGCGCAGGCGACGGCTCGTCAGCAGGATCGTCCGGTTCCTTTACGGTATGATTCGAAAGAAGTTAGCATCGTTGCCGTGCTTGGTGAAGGTAAAGTGCCATTACCGCTCGGGTGGCAGATCGTGGCTGCTGTGCGTGATACGGCGGAAACAGTGGTCTATCCCTCTGGTATGGTGCAAAGTGCCGCCTTTGCCTTTCGTACCCCGGCGCGGAAGGCCTACTACGCATATTTTTACCCGTTACGCGCCGAGGTGGTGCTGTATGCGGCGGAATAAGCGACTTTTGTGGCACTCGGCGAAGGGATTTAGTTTGCTCGAAGTATTGATTGCTTTGGCCGTTGGCGCATTACTTTTTTTGGCTGTGGCACAGTTGCAGAGCCATGGGCTTTCGATTGCTCTCTCGCATGATGAACGGTTGCGCCAGCAGCTTGCGGCGTATAGCTTGGTGATTGGTGGTGAGCAATGGACGGTCGATACGGCGGGATTGCAGCGCAAAGCGGGGCGAGAAGTTGCACCGAGGATGCCGCTCTTGGAAGTGCGCCGTGGTGATCGGGTGATGCTTGCGTATCCGTTCTGGCCGGTAGAGGTAAAACGATGAAACGGCATACGGCGGGACGTGGTTTTACGTTAGTCGAGATACTGGTTGCGCTGGCGATTAGTTCTATTCTGTATGCTCTGGGCGCGAGTATGACGCAATCGCTGATGAGTTCTGTCGAGCGGGGTCGTGAGCAGGATCGTTTGCTTGAAGGGCATCGAATGGTGCGCTGGTTGGCGCGAGATTTTCGCATGGCGGTATCGCATGTTCCGTTCGCCCTTACGACTGATCAGGGGAAATTGCTCTTGGTGACGTTCGGAACAACTCATTCACAAGTTGTTCCGGGGCAAACGGTCAGTGTGGCCTACCGTGTTGAGGAGCATCCGCAGGTGCCAGGGGAATTTTGGTATGTGCGTCATGAAAAAGGGAGTCATTCGGCACAACTTTCAACGTGGTTACTCCCTATTCGCGAGGTGCATCTTTCGGTTGTTGCCGTAGCGAACCAGGCTCGAACGGAGAATGTGCGTCGTGATTCCCCCCCGGAATTTTTACAAATAGCTGTCTCACCTGCTTTGCGACCACAAACTATTTACCAAACTTTGGAAACACCGTATGTCCTTGCCCTTACGCCCCAAAAGCCATAAGTCATCCCGCGCTGAGCGGGGATCGGTTTTGATTTACGTATTAGTGCTTGGTGCGGCGCTGCTGAGTGTCGTGCATATTTTCTATTTACAACGTCAACAAGGTTTGGATGAGTTATATTTTGAAGCGCAGGAACAGCAGGCGCTTTTGCTGGCCAAAGCGACGCAACAGCAGGCTTCGGCCACTTTATTGCGCCATTTGAGTGCTTTCGAGCCGCTTCCGTGGCAACAGTGGCCACATCATTGGGAGCGGGAAAATCGTTATGAAGAATTTTCAGTTAAGGGGAGCTTGCTTCCTGCAAATGGTCTGTGGAATATCAACAATCTGACGCAGATGTTTTGGGAAGATCTTTTTCGCGAATGGTGCAAGTTGAACAAGATTGATGATAGCTGGCTTGCGGAGGTCAAGGAGGTGCTCCGCTCCGCTCGTGGTGATTTGATTCCGTTGGATCGAATGGCGCAGCTTGATCTCGTTTCGCCTACTTTTCGCTCTTTGCCCGTAGCGCAACGGGAGCGAGTTTATACGCTTTTTACGGCATTGCCGGAAACTGAGTCGCGCGTATACATCAATACGGCACCTTCGTCATTGGTGCTTGCGACGGCGGGTGCGCTTAATCAGCAGGTGGCAGAAGTTATTGTGTCGAATCGCGCGCGTCGTCACTATCTTGAAATGGGCGAAATCTATACTATCGGAATCTTAGATATTCATCAGTTCCAGTATTTGGAGCGGATCTTTACTACACGGGTGACATGGTACCGACTTGATATTACGGTGCAGCACCGTCCTTCTGGGCGGACGTACCGGTACGAAGGGTTGATGTATCCGGACGGGAAGCTCCATTTCTGGTACGAGCATCTTGCGGCAATGAGTTGAAGGATATTTTGAAAATATTTTGTATGACACCTACGAGGGCGATACCGTATGCACGAATCACCGATATTTTTTCTTCCTGACCACCTTGTTTTGTTGAGTGTTGTGAGCGCGCCGCCGTTTTGGCAAAGGCTGCATGTTTCGGCTTTGCGTGAAATTGGTTGCTTGTATCCAGCGGACGATCTGGATAGTGGCCTGATTTCGATTGGCTTCCGTGGCGACTACGAAGTCGGGGTGAATTTCTCTGTGGCGGAATTGTGCGAAGAGCTTGGTGGCGAGACGCCTTTGCCCGCAAAAGTAACCGTTCCGGCTTTATGTTGGCTGTGGGAGGTGCTCCCGATAATGCAAGGGGCGAATAGTTCTCCTTGTGCCTACATCTCAGAAAAAATGTACGCGCGCCTGTTTCAGGAAGATGGGCGAGTGTTTTTGCTGTGGCAACGCCATCAGAAAACACTTGAGGAGCTTCGTCAGCAATTTCTTGATCATAAGGTTTCGAGTCGTGCGGAATATGTGGCGCGTGTTCGGAAAGTACCTGCTGGGGCAAATTTGGCTGGCGTGATGCGTCGCCATTTGCAGTGGAAGGTAGAGCAGCATTACGACCAATTGCTCGCCGCTGGTTTGGTGGCATTAGCGGCAAGTTTGCTGTTGTGGCAAGGGAGCTACTGGTACGAATCGCGCGTTTTGTTTGAGCGGGAACAGGTTGGTTTTGCGTTGATGGCAGAAGCGCTGACGGGGCAGAAAAAAGAACCATTGCAAACTTTGGCTACCATCGAGCAGGCATTGGAGAGCTATCCGCCAAAGCAATATGATTTTGGGACATTGCTGCAAAACCTTGCGGAGTTTTCCGATTTCCCAATGGCGCAGCGCATTGCCTATCAGAATGCCGTGGGGGAAATCGTCGTTGCGTCGGAACGCGTCCACGATGAATTGCTTGACGAAATACAAGAGAAGACAGGCTTGATATGGCGTTTTGAGGCTGACACACTGCCGAGAAGCACGGTTATACGCAGTGGGGGTGTGCGATGAGTAAGGTATCATTTCCAGTGCGTATCGCTTTTGTTTTGTTGGCCGTTGCGGTAGTCGTTTCTGGTGGCTTTGCGTGGCAGGCGGCGCAGCTAAATGCCGAACGCGCTGAGTTTCGCAGTCAGGTTACGCAGGTCGAGAGGCTAGCACAGCGTTATCTGGAATTAAGGCAGCAAGGCGTGTTGGAGTCACGGTCATTGTTGGATGAGGTTAATCATCGTGTGCAGAACCACCGACTGCAACCGTTTTTGGAAAACATTGAGCGGCAGGAGAATGGTGGGCTAGTGCTGGTACTGCGCAACGTGCAGAATCCCGAGGCGCTGTATCGGTTCTTAGAGGAGTTGGCGGCATTGCCGTGGTTGCTGATGGATGGAACGTTAGAGCGAGTTGATGACGATAGTGCACGAACTTTCGTCACTCTTTCGCTTCAATTGCAGCTGCGTTGATCGTCAGGATGCGTTTTCAGCTCCTTTTTAGTCGCAGCGAGTTCCCCACCACGATCAGCGAGCTGATGGCCATCATAGCGGCTGAGATAACCGGATGGATAAATCCAGTGACGGCCAGCGGTATCGCTACGACATTGTACGAAAACGCCCAGAAAAGGTTTTGCCGGATGATCGAGAGTGTGCGGCGCGATTGCCGCAAAAAAGGTGGGAGCAGGGCAATATCTGGGCGCATGAAAATGACATCGGCGCTTTCCAGTGCAATATCCGTCGCTTTGCCGACAGCAATCCCAACGTGCGCTTCGATCAGCGCAGGGGCGTCGTTAATGCCGTCGCCGACCATCGCGACGTATTCGCCACGTTCTTTGGCGGTGCGAATGTGAGTCGATTTATCTAGTGGGCTCAGTTCGGCGCGGCAGTTTTCCGGTGCGATACCGAGCGATTCCCCTACGTGCAAAGCGACCAGTGCGCTATCACCAGTCAGCATGACCACTTGATTGCCTTGCTGCTGCAGGCGGCTGATGGCACTGGCGGCTTCAGCGCGAACCGTATCGGCAATGGCTAAAAGTCCCAGCAATATCCCAGAACGTGCGACGCCAACGGTGGTTTTCCCTGTGGCGGCGAAAGCGTTCCATTCTTCTGCCTGTTCCTGCGTGATAACAATGCCTGACATTTGCAAAAACCCCCGTTTGCCAACCAGTACTTGTGCTCCCTCCACGGTAGCGCTAACCCCTTGGCCGGGATGTGCCTGAAAGCCTTCGGTTTGCGGGAATGATCTTCCTGCGGGAACCGCTTGCACGATAGCTTGCGCCAAAACGTGTTCCGACGAGCGTTCAACGGCGGCTGCAAGGGTGATGAGCGCTTCGCGGCTGAGTGTGGCCGATGTGCTGAGCGCCGCTACCAGTTGGGGTTTCCCTTCGGTCAGTGTGCCAGTTTTATCAAAAAAGATGTGGCGCACGCGCGCGGCACTTTCCATGACATCGCCCCCTTTAACCATGATGCCGCGGCGCGACAGCGAAGTGGTCGAAACAAGGATTGCGAGCGGCGTAGCGAGTCCCAGCGCGCAGGGGCAGGAAATAACCAATACGGCAACGCCGGTCATCAGGGCGGGGATAAATTCGCCGCCACTCCAATACCATCCCACAAAAGTCAGCACGGCGAGGGCAACAATGGCAGGTGTAAACCACGTAACGACCCGCTCGGCCACGGTTTCGATAGGCGCTTTACGGTTTTGTGCCTCTTCGACGGTACGGATGATCTGCGCCAGTACGGTGGCCTCGCCAGTGCGTACCACCTGCGCGACCAAGCGGCCATAGCGGTTCATGGTGCCGCCAATCAGTTCGTCGCCCTGTTGTTTGGTAACGGGCATCGATTCGCCCGTTAGCATTGATTCATCCACTTCTGAAATCCCTTCGACCACGTGTGCGTCGAGCGGTATCGAACTTCCTGGGAGAATTTCGACCAGATCGCCGGCGCGCAACGATTCCAGCGGTACGAGTGTTGCCTGACCGTTTTCCCAACGGCGCGCATCTTTTGGTTGCAGGCGAAACAGCGAGGCCACAGCGTCGCAGGCGCTCCCTTTGGCTCCCGCTTCAATTAAGCGCCCCAGCAGAATGAGCGAGATGATCATGCACGTAACATCAAAGTAGATTTCACGACCAACAAACACGGCGATGATACTGTAGAAGTAGGCGCTGGCCGAGCCGAGGACGATCAGGAAGTCCATGTTCAGGGTGCGATTTTTCATGCCAGACCACGCGCTCTGCCAAAATGGCGCGCCGGAATAGAACAGCACTGGTGTGGTCAGTCCCCACGCGATAACTTCCATAGCCGTGCGATAAAGAGGCTCCATTCCCTGAAAATATCCGGCGTAGAGCGCAAAAGTGTAGAGCATGAGTTGCATGGTCAAGAGTCCAGCAGAAGCGAAGCGGATCAGCAGGTCGCGCTTTTCGTGTTGTAAGCGCGCTTCGTAATCAGACTGCGTGAAGGGGACGGGATGATAGCCGATCGAAAAAATCTGCCGTAGCAAGGTGCGAATATCGGTGAGTGCGGGATTCCAGCGCAGGCGCGCGCGGTGGGTGGCGTAGTTGACACGAATGGTAGTAACGCCAGCGGTTTTTCCAACGAAATGTTCTACCAGCCAAATGCACGAGGCACAGCGGATGCCGCCGATGCTCAGATCAATTTCCTGCTCGCCATCTTCGGTGGTGCGGATAAAAGGGGCGACGAGCTCGGCGGCGATATCACCAGCCTCTTCCGGCGGGCCGGGTTGCCAGTCGTTCCGCTTCGCGTAGAAAGCCTGAAACCCAGCATCGTGAATAACGTGGTATACACCTTGACACCCTTTGCAGCAGAAAAGCCGCTCTTCGCCATCAACGGTTTCGTGAATAGCGGCTTCCGTGGTGACAGGAAGGAGGCAGTGGTGACACGCGCTCTGTGCCATTTATATGCCGCTGGAACCAAAACGCTTGGTGCCGCGTTGCGAGGCGGAAAGGGAATCGGAGAGAACAAGATTGATGCGCGGTACGGGGAGGATGAGCATTTGGCAGATGCGTGCTCCTTGACCAATGTAGAACGGTTGCGTATCCATATTGGCGGCAATAAAGTGTACTTCGCCACGGTAACCGCTATCAATAGTGGCGGGAGAGTTGAGGCAGAAAAGCCCTTGCAGGCTGAGGCCGCTACGCGGGCGGATTTGTGCCTCAAAGCCCTCGGGAAGCTCAACGGCAAAGCCGAGTGGGATGGGGAATTTCAGCGCGATTTGTATTTCGTCGGGATTGATGTTGCTTTCGATGCACCATTGCCGTACTTGCGCAACACCTTGGTCGGCGCTGGCTGCCCAAGGGAGTGGTGTCAGAATCAGGTCGCGGTCCAGGCGAGCGTAGCAGTCCATCCCAGCATCGCCTTCGTAGGCATAGCAGGGGAGCAGGCCGCCCGCCATCAGTTGGATTTTTACTTCGAGTTTGTGGCGGAAAGGATCGGCGACAGGATGTGACATGCGAAGCTCCTGTGGGGCGTTAATTTGAGTGTTGATATATCATATTGTGTTCGTGATGTGAGATGAAAATGAGCATTTTGGTGTCGAGATTTAGACTTGGTCATCTCCTTCTCCGCCTTCTGTCTCCCTGTCCAATTCTTTCTCAATTTCCTCAATGGATGGCAGGCTCGGCTGAAGGTCTTCCGGTAAAGATTCGGTGATGTGTTGCTCCCACTCGGCGACACCAATAGGCTTGGTATTGCCTGTAAGTGCATATTTAGCAACGGTATGATTTTTCTCTTTGACCAGTAGCAGGCCGATGGTGGGCTTATCATCCGGATGGCGAAGCAAGTCATCGACAATATTCATATACATAGTTAATTGGCTCACATGGCCAGGGCAGAACTTTCCGGCTTTTAGTTCTACCACCACATAACAGCGCAGCTTTAAGTGATAAAAAAGCAAGTCGATATAAAAATCGTCGCCACCCACTTCCATATGGACTTGTCTCCCAACGAAAGCGAATCCCTGACCAAGCTCCAGTAGAAATTTTTCCAGATGTTCGATAAGCTTATTTTCCAGCTCGGCCTCTTTGCGTACCTCCGCAGTTCCCAGAAAATCAAACAGATACGGATCTTTAAATATCTGGTTCGCCATATCGGAATCATCTGGCGGCAAAGTTGCTTGAAAATTATTAGCTGTCTGTCCGGTTCGTTTATGCAGCTTTGTTTCTATCTGCACAGCCAAAATATTTTTGCTCCAGCCATTTGTAATGGTTTGCTCAGCATACCAAAGCCGTAATTTCGAATCCTTAATTTTTTCCAAAAGGGTTAAATTGCTGCGCCAGGGTATTTGTGCAACGGTGCGTTGCACTATTGCACGATCCGGCCATTCCTCTGCAAATTTCCGCATATATTTGAGGTTGCGAGCAGAAAATCCATTCATCTCCGGAAAAGCGTCTTTCAAGTCACACGCAAGCCGGTCAACAACCTTCGTTCCCCAACCCGCCTGATCCTGCTTGCGCAGAATATCATGTCCGATATCCCAATACATGAGTATCTGAGCAGTATTAGCAGACAAAACAGCTTTCAGCCGTTCGGTCTTTACCCGTTGCTTAACTTGTTTCAAGAGGTCGATATAGTCATCCGGCAACTCCACAGAACCAACAGGAACCGGCATAATCACCCCTTGGTGTTTGCTATTATCCCGCCGCTTCCGCCCTTGGCCTTGCGTGGTTTTATTTTGCCTGTGCCCATCAATATCATTCTGTAGCTTCTTTGGCATCAATCCACCTCCCTCGCTTCAGGTAGCGGTCATTGCCCATTACATTTTACCGCTTACCGGGTAGCTTTCAGCAGCCACGCCATAGTTTCACCAAGATCCTGCATGTTCTTGAGCGCTTCGCTGTCGCCGAGGACATCGCCGGGGTGCAATCCGTAGCCCATATTCCAGTAGGTTGATCCGGGGATAATCATTTGTGAGATTTGGAAGAAGTGGTTCATGGTGTCAAAGGCATGTGTGGCACCGCCGCGGCGCACGGCTACGACGGCAGCACCGATTTTGCGTTTCAGCTCGGCGTTATGGCCGCGGGTGACGTAGCCGCCACGGTCGATCAATGCTTTCATTTCGCTGGTCACATCGGCAAAGTAAGTCGGCGAACCGAGCAGGATGCCATCGGCTTCGCGCATTTTTTCGATATAGCTGTTCATTTGATCGTTGGTGATGCCGCAGCGTCCGGGGTGCTTGGTGCGGCAGTGCATGCAGGCCACGCAGCCACGTAAGGCTTGGCCGCCGATTTGAACGAGTTCTGTTTCAATGCCGGCGGCTTTGATGGGTGTCAATACGGCCTGAAGCAGTATTTCGGTGTTCCCGCCTTGGCGCGGACTTCCATTGAACGCGACTACTTTCATGCTGCTCTCCTTGCGTTGGTATGCGACAAAAATAGCACCAATAGTACGAGGAGGCAATCGCCAGTCTTTAGAAGCGTTTCACTTCGATGGAGTATTTTTGAATCCGGTATCGCAGTTGGCGGACGGTTATACCTAGGGTGCGGGCGGCTTTGGCTTGCACGTACCCTGAGCGGCGCAGGGCGAGGCTGACCGCTTCTATTTCGTCACCTTGTTCAAAGCGCATCCGCTCATGGTTTGGCTCGCTATGATCAACTTTTTTAGCAGCACTGATGGCATTACTGTGCTTTAGAGTTGCCACCTGCGGCGCGATGGCATCATTCGTGGCATGGCCGATAATCTGCGAAGGGCATGGTTCGTGTCGGCCACAGAGCAGGTCGGCAGTGCGGATGATGTTATCGGTAGCATTGAGAGCAGCGCGCTCCAAGCAGTTTTCCAGTTCGCGAATATTGCCCGGCCAGCAGCAGCGGCTCAGCGGTGCAAAGAGTTGTGGCGCGATCTTGAGCTGCATTTCGTAGGTGTTGTTAATTTTATCGACGATATGTTGGGCAAGTAGGGGAATATCTTCGCGCCGTTCGCGCAGTGGGGGGAGTTCGATGATCAGGACGTTGAGGCGATAGTAGAGGTCGAGCCGGAAGGTTTTTTCTTGCACCATGGTTTCCAGTGGCTTATGGGTGGCAGCGATGACGCGGACATCAACGGGGATCACTTCGTTACCACCGACGCGTTCCAGTGATTTTTCCTGAAGGACGCGCAGCAGCTTGCTTTGCGCATCGAGCGGCATATCCCCGATTTCGTCGAGAAAAAGTGTGCCGCCGTCAGCGAGTTCAAACTTCCCTTTGCGACGCGCTAAGGCTCCCGTAAACGCCCCTTTTTCATGCCCGAATAATTCCGCTTCCAAGAGTTCTTTGGGGATAGCCGCGCAGTTAATGGCAACAAACGGTTTGTGGGAGCGGGCAGAGTTATAATGAATAGTTTTTGCGACCACCTCTTTGCCGGTGCCTGATTCGCCGCGTATCAGGCAGTTGGAGCGGCTGCGCGACATGAGTTGAATCTGCTCGAACACTTTGCGCATGTTTTTGCCGCGCCCAATGAGTCCGCTCATACGGAAGCGCCCGAGTACTTCCTGACTGAGGCGGTCGCGCTCGGCGCCGATTTGTTGCCATTCATGGGTGATAAAATTTGACTTGCGTAAAAACGAGGCAATCAACGTTGCGATCATTTTTAGCATGTCAAACTCTGTTGAATAGCTGAAAATTTCGGCAGTTGGTTTGTCGACAGTCAAAACGCCGTACTCATTGGAGCCTTCTTTGATTGGAACTGCCAAGAAGCTGAGTTTTTCGTCGCTCATTTCGCGTTCGACGCGGTTTAAAAAGCCTGGTTCGTCGGAAATATCGGGAACAAGAATCGACATGCCGTGGCGGAATGCTTTACCGACCACCCCTTCGTTCAAGCGGTAGCGTAGCGCGCCGATCATATTCGTTGAAAGGCCAACGGAAGCTTTCAGCGTAAGTTCACGCGTTTCATCGTCGTAAAGCATAATCATGGCGCGTCGCATATTCAGGTTATTGCAGACAATGCTGAGAACGCCTTGCATAGTTGTTGAGCATTGGTAATTCGATGAGAGCACTTTGCTGACTTCATACACTGTTTCGAGTGCCAGCTTGTAGTAATTACTGCGTGTTTCCATGGTTTCACCTTTCTGAAGTGCCGTGTCGTTACGAAACTGCAATGAGTGAACCGAAACTCGCATCGTATTATTCATGAGATAGTTACGTACATGATTGTTCGCTCTGTGACAGTGGTGGTGTCGCTATTGTGACAATTCGCTTAGAAACTGTGCACTTTGTCGTGAGCGACGGAGCATTCCAGCACTTGGTGGTTGCGCGCAAAGAGGCGAAAGTACTCGCTGGCATCGCGAAAAAGGGTGACGCTTTTCCCTTCAATCAGGCAGTAAATGTCGCGGTTTAACTCGACGCCGGCGCGGAAGGCTTCGCCTGTGGTGAGCATCATGTGGATCAGTCGTTTGCCTGAACGGACAGTAACGCTCGCCATGGCATGGCCTACGCTTAAATCTTCAACGGTGCCGCGAATAAGGTGATGGTTGTGCATTTTCATGGTCATTTCTCCCTTTGTGATTATCCGGCGATCTTCTGATCGCCTTGTTTTTTGCAGCCACCATGGGCGGCGGGTTGGTTGAGCGTAATATCTTTTCCCAGCATGCCGATGGCATCGGCACGGCACTGTTTGCAGTGGCTCATCACGCGATCCGCCCCGCCCATAATAACCCCGCAGGCTTTGCGGACGGCCACAATCTCTTGATGTTGCGGTTCGCGAATCCCCATTTCGCCAAAAACGGTTCCGTGTTCCGGTTGACAAATCAGTGGGATGATATTGTGGATGAAGACGCCAGCGGCTTTAATCGTGCTGGCGACGTTGGGGATATCGGTGTCGTTAATGCCAGGAATCATAACCGTGTTGACTTTGACGAGTACTCCAGCGGCGGTGAGGCGGCGAATGCCAGCGAGTTGCCGTTCGTGTAAGAGCGCTGCGCCTTCTTCGCCGTGCAAGGTGATAGTGCCATCTTTGACCCAACGGTAGATGTCAGCACCAATCGCTGGATTGATGGTATTCATGGTAACGGTAACGTGGCCGAACTTCTGGGCAATGACTTCATCCGCCAGCTCTGGCAGAGCGAGGCCGTTGGTGCTCAGGCAAAGGATGAGATCCGGGTTCAGGCTTCGTACCATGCTGGCGGTGGCAAAGACCTCTTCGGGGTTGGCGAGGGCATCACCGGGGCCGGCAAAGCCGACAACGCTGAGGTTTGGTACTTGCTCCATCGTCATTTTCAGACGTTCGATGGCGGCTTGTGGCGAGAGAATGGAGCTGGTGACGCCGGGGCGCGATTCGTTGGAGCAGTCGTACTTATGATTGCAGTAGTTGCACTGAATATTGCAGCGCGGCGCTACCGGCAGGTGGATGCGCGCAAATTTGGTGTGCGCTGATTTACAGTAACAGGGGTGTTTTTCTATCTGAGCGCGAATCCGCTGGTGCTCGGCAATCGCGGCGGCATCTTGTGGGAGAACTGGCTGCATGGAAACCTCCAATGGGTAACAGGATGCGAAGCAGTAGAGCAACGGCAATGCCATCTGGCTTACGCCTTTTTATTATCGTAGTTTGCTGGTCGCTGGATGGATCTCTGTCGTGGACGCGAGGCTGACAATGGCGTTGTTCGTGTCAGCATTGTCAGTTTATTGACATGACATGTTGGATATGTCGTAATTGAATTTCCTGTAACGTAGTCTATCTAGGTAGGATAGCTCGTGGCATGGGGATTGTATTGTCTTTCCATAAGAACTCGTTCACCAAGGAGAGATGGTATGGGTCCGGTCACTATCGACGATACAACGCTCCGCGATGGGGCACAAACCCCAGGCGTAGCTTTCAGCCTTGCCGATAAACTTGAAATTGCGCGTCGCCTTGATGCGATTGGCGTGGAAGAGATCGAAGCAGGTATTCCCGTGATGGGTGATGATGAGCAGGAAGCCTTTCGCGCGTTGACTGATTTGGGGTTGAAAGCGAGACTGCTCGCATGGAATCGCGCGGTTATCAGTGATATTCGAGCGTCACTCGATGCTGGCGCGACCTCGGTGGAGATATCCCTGCCGCTTTCAGAAATTCAAATATCGTCGAAACTTGGGAAAACACCGCCGTGGGTGATTGACCAACTGCGGCGCGTACTCGATTTTTGTGCGACGAAAAATCTGTATGTTTCCGTTGGCGGAGAGGATGCGTCTCGGGCACCGCTTGACTTTGTCATTGCGTATGCTAAGGCCGCCAAGGAGCACGGTGCAGCGCGCTTTCGCTATTGCGATACCGTCGGTATTCTCGATCCGTTCTCTACCTATGATGCGGTGAAGAGTTTGATTGCCGAATCAGGGCTGGCGGTCGAAATTCACACGCATAACGACTTTGGTTTGGCGGGAGCCAATGCGCTGGCGGCAGTGAAAGCCGGAGCGACGCACATCAATACCACTGTTATTGGCTTGGGTGAACGGGCGGGAAATGCGCCACTCGAAGAGATTATTATGGCGCTTCGCTACGTGTATCAGCAGCCCGTAACGTACAATACTGCTGATCTGCGCTCGTTAGCACAGTATGTGGCGGCGGCTTCTGGCCGGACGATAGAGCCGTATCGCCCGGTGATTGGCGAACTGATGTTTACGCACGAATCAGGTATCCACGCCGATGGCGTCCTGAAAAATCCAGCGAACTATGAGCCATTTCCACCGGAAGTGCTCGGGATGCAGCGCCATATTGTGGTGGGATCGCACAGCGGAACGCAGGGAGTGATTCATCGACTGCATCAGCGGGGGGTTGTTGCGGATCGCCATTCGGTGAATGGAATTATGCCGCAGATCCGCCGCTTGGCAAATGAACGCAAGCGGGCGTTAAGCGACGATGAGCTGTGCGAACTGTATGAGGCGTCGCTGTAGGGCAAAGGGAACTCTTCAGGGTATCACTCAGTCATTTCGAACGAGCGAAGCGAGGAGAAATCTAATGACGGGATGCGATACTGAATAGTTGCTATCTCCTATGCAGATGATGTAGCAACGGCCCGTGCCCTTTACCAACACTGTGTTCGGCAGATATTCCCAGCAGGGCATCGACGAATGTTACCGCCGCACTCACCGCTTCGCTCAGGTGCCGCCCGCGGGCCAGTCCGGCGGTGATGGCGGCGGCCAGTGTGCAGCCGGTGCCATGGGTGTTTTTGGTTTGATAGCGTGGATGGCGGAAGTGATGGGTGGCAATCGCCCCATCAGCGGTGCGTTCCAGTAATGTGTCCGTAACGGTATGACCGGTTTCGTCCCAGTGGCCGCCTTTAATCAGGATGCCGCGCAGTTCGGGGAATCGCTGCAGCACTCGGTAGCCCGCTTCGGTTGAGTTGGGGATATCTGGGGCAAGGAGTTTGAGTTCGTGTGCGTTCGGGGTGACGAGAGTCGCCTGGGCGATCACGCACTGGCATAGGGCATCGCGGGCGGCTTCGTTAAGCAACGGATAGCCACTCGTGGAAACCATGACGGGATCGCAGACAATGTTGGGCTTTCCGTCGATAACACGACCGACCGCTTCCACAATGTCAGTATTACCAAGCATACCAGTTTTCAATGCCCCAACGGAGAGATCATCGAATACCATCTGCGCCTGTGCGGCGACGAATTCGCCGGGGAGCATCATGGCATCAGCGACCGCTTGGGTGTTTTGCACGGTTAAACAGGTTGGCACTGCCGCGCCATAGACGCGGAGTGCCAGAAATGTTTTGAGATCAGCCTGAATGCCGGCTCCCCCCGAAGGGTCGGAACCGGCGATAGTAAGGGCTATGGGGATGGGATTCACGCGGCGGGTCTCGTCCGTCGCTTAGTATTTGGCGTCGGCGTATTCAACCCAACCGCCAGCACGGACGAGGGCTTCGTCAAACGGGCTGAGGGTGAAGTCGATGACGGTTTCTTTGCCGCCGCCACTGACGCACATTTTTTTGCTGTCGATGTCAATCGCGAGAGCGCTTCCGGCTACGCTTGCGTAGGCAAAAATGGCATCGATATCGGCTTTTGGGAGTTCGATAGCCAGCATGCCGCCGTTGAACATATTCTGACGGAAGATGCGGGCGTACCCTTCGGCAATGACCGCCGTAATGTCGTTCACTTCAAAGACCCACGGGGCGTGTTCGCGCGACGATCCGCAGCCAAAATTTTTGCGGGTTACAATGACGCGTGCCTGCTTGGTAGCTTCCCCTTTTTGGTCGAAGCCGGGGAGTTTGAGGTCTTCCAGAATGTACGGCTTCAGTGCTTCTTTGGTCAGTTCGGTCAGGTATTTTGCGGGGATAATTTCGTCGGTGTTGATGTCGTCCCGATCAAGGAACAGGACTGGGCCGCCAAATGTTTTCATCAGTTCACACTCTCTGCAAGAAGTTTACGGGGATCGGTGAGGTAGCCGGTAACGGCGGAAGCGGCGGCGGAGGCGGGGCTCATTAAATGCACCATGCCCCCTTTGCCCATGCGACCATTGAAGTTGCGGTTGGTGGTGGAAGCGCAGACTTCGCCTTCGGCCAGTACGCCGTTACTCATCCCAAGGCAGGCTCCGCAGGTGGGGTTGGTAACGCAGAATCCTGCTTCCATAAAGATATCGATGATCCCTTCCTTGTTGGCTTGCTTGAAGATATCAGGGGTAGCTGGGGAAACAATGCCGCGCACGTGGTCGGCGAGTTTGCGCCCTTTGAGGATGGATGCGGCTTGGCGCAGATCTTCGATCCGTCCGTTGGTGCAAGAACCGATATAGATTTGGTCGACACGGCGGTCGCCAAGTTCGGCAATCGGAACAACGCAGTCCGGCTTAAATTGGTCGGTACACATTGGCTGGAGGGTAGAGGCATCGACGTCGAGTGTTTTTTCGTACGCCGCATCGGTATCAGGAAGCCACTTGGTGAAGGCTTCGAGTGCGGCTTGCTTGGAGGCATATTCGCTTTTGATGAACGGCCAGAGGTATTCTACTGTGACCATGTCAGGAGCGCAGATACCGCTGGTCGCTCCAGCTTCGACGGCCATGTTGCAGAGTGTCATGCGCGATTCCATCGACAGTCCTGCAACAACTGTCCCGCCAAATTCGACAACCATGTCGGTTGCGCCATTCACGGTGATGCGGCGGATAATGTCAAGGATGATGTCTTTGGCATACACGCCGACGGGCAGGGTGCCGCTGACGTTGATGCGGAAGGTTTTTGGTTCGCGGAAGGCGCACACCCCTTTGAGGATACCAACTTCGAGATCGGTGGTGCCGACACCAGCGGCAAAGGCGCCGAAAGCGCCGTGGGTACAGGTGTGGCTATCGCCCATGATAATGGTGTAGCCGGGGCGAACGAACCCTTTTTCGGGGAAGATGGCGTGGCAGACGCCGTTATTGCCGATGTCAAAGAAGTCCTTGATCTGGTGCTGACGCGCCCAATCGCGCAGGATTTTCCCTTGCATGGCGGTTTTCGAATCTTTGGCGGGGGTGACGTGGTCGATGACGGCTTTGATTTTGCTAGCGTCGAACACGCGATCTTTGCCGCGCGCTTTGAGGTCGTCAATAGCAATCGGGGTCGTAATTTCGTGGCAGAATACGGCATCAAGCGAAAGAACTTTGGTTCCGGGAAATGGCTCGTCGCGCAAGTGGGCGGCGAAAATTTTCTGGGCGATGGTTTGTCCCATGCGTTACTCCTGAACAGAATTTGGGTGAATACTACTGGTGGCGCGGTACACAAGTCAAGCGGTGGAGTGCCGATGTTATCTATGAAAGGGATAGACGCCAACAAGGCGGGTGATTTCGCGCTGTACGGCGGCGGGTGGGTCAATTAATTGGTAGCCGGTTACCCACAGGTTGGGGTTGATATCGGGGCGCGACCACATCGCTTTGCCGCGAACCATCACAATCCATGGCTCGTCACTTCCTTCTTCGGGTGGTGCCTGAATGTAGCCATCTAAAATCGTTTCGCGCGGAATCTGCGTGTCGTGAACCAGCATAATGCCGTGCGTCGTCAAGTCGACCACTCGCCCGTGGAGCTCGCCCGTTTCGCTGTCATATACCGGTAGGTAAAAGAGCAGGTTCCAGCGTTTCTGACTGCGGATATCTCGTTTCATGTTTTTACCTCGGTAAAAGTGTGTTTCGGGCTGTAATGCCTTTTCAGCCACGAGCTGAGTCCATCCATTCCCGGAAAGAGCACTCTTTCGGTAATGTTTGACTGGTCGAGTTTATCGCGAATTTCCCACTTTAATTCAGCGGGAATAATAATTTTACGCCAGATGTCGGGATAGTCTGCCAGCCATTCGTCAAAAATTGCGTCGATACGCCACATCAGCGAAAAGAAGGCAAATTGGTTGACGATTCTGTCGTCTATCGAAGGGGGTTCAAAAAACAGGGCAAAGTCGTTTTTGCTCAGTGCAGCAAATTCCTCCATGGATCCCAACTCGGCACTGAGCATTTCAACGGTAAAGACATTCGCACCCTCTTTCGAAAGGATTGATATCAGCGATTCTGGAATAAGCTGATGTACTTTTACGTAGTTGACGGCCCATATTGCTCCATCAGTATGGAATCGCTCAATATTGGCAGTGGCAAAATGGAGCGCGATCAGGGGCGAATAGGTCCAATCCAGCAGGCGAGTGGGAAGTCCGTAGTGTTGTGCAACGGAAAGCCAGTGCCACAGCGAATCGCGTTGCACCATCGAGCGGTGCGCGTATTTGCGAAAGTTGCGTAGCAAGTGTTGCTCGAGGATTTCGTAGGAACCACCGAGGCGTTGTAGTGTGGTGTATAATGGGTAAGAGGCGTCGGAAAGGCCACGAAAGGCGTAACGCGAGCGAAAGCGACCGAGTTGCTCGCTCCAGGAGTCAGCGAAGAGTTGATCTTGTAGCTCGTTCCAACTACTTACCCGGTAGACATTCACGTTACACCTGCTTGTTTCGGAGTTCTTTCGTGCAAGGGATTTGGCAGTAGCATATCAGAATATACGCTGCTGAGTGATACTTTTTACGGCTGCATTTCCTGTTCGCTCAGCTCTTGACTATGTTTCCAGCGGCGGTGTACCCAAAACCATTGTTCTTTATAACGGCGAATAAACGCTTCGATTATTGTAGTAAGCTCCTGTGAATCGCGTTGCTGGTCACCAGTGATACGAGTAGGCGGGCAGTAGGTGACCAGTTCGGTTCCATCAGGCTCGCGCCCGATAAAACAGCATACAACGGCGGCGCCAGTTTTCTGCGCCAGCAGTGTTACGACCGGAACTGCTGTGACGGGGCGGCCAAAAAACTGCACCGGAACGGCTTGGTCAGGATGGAGGGCTTGGTCGATTAAAATACCAAGATCGTGACCGCTGCGGAGCGATTTAAGCATCTGACGTAAGCCGTTTTGCTTGTCAATAACCGATCCGGCCTGGCCACGCATTTCGCGGACGAAACGGTCAGCGCCATCGTTATCAAGTTTGCGCCCGACAATATCAAAACCCACCTGAGCATGGAGTGAATGCAGGAGAGCGAGTTTTTCCCAATTTCCCAGATGAGCCGTCACCAGAATCACACGTCCGGCATTGTGACGCGCTTGCTGGTAGTGTTCCCACCCTTCGACCCGCGCCGCATGTTGGAAATTATGTGGTGTTATCAGTGGCAGGCGGAAACATTCGGCAAGCATGCCACCGAGATGGGCGTAGACTTCGGGAGTGAAGTCCGTGTCGTATCCGGCACAACGAATATTCTCCTCGGCAATTGCACGATGGCGGCGATTACAGGTGTAGGCGATTTTCCCCATCATCCGTCCCAGCGAAAGTGCTGTTTTGGCGGGAAGGAGCCGAAAGAGGCTGGCGATTATTTTGAGTGAAAAATAGGTCAATGCGTTTTTCAAGGGAATCAAGAACCTCGTGTACATTGATAGGGATTGGCTCCAACTCTGCGACATGCACCAACGAACGGAGCTGCGCAGGAATCTTCACGAAATCTTTTACGGTAGTTACCACGGGAAGCCCGTGTGAGGCAAGTTCCTCGATAACTGCGGCGGGAATTGGGTGGTGATCCAACCCTTCCCAGGTTTTTTCGATAATAAATCCTGCTTGTCGCAGTGCTTGCTGAAATTGCCGATTGTCGCCCAGTGCGCTGGCACACGCGATGGCGCAGCCTGTTGGGAGCGCAAGGCGTAAGGCGAAATGAAATGCGGGGTGCGCACCGGTATACTCCAGCGGAACTCGTGTTAAGAGTGCGGTATCGGCACGCTGCTGTTGTGAAGGGAATTCACGCAACGTGCCGCTGGGAATCGGCCATCCATTGCCGTATGGTGTGGTTGCGTCCAGCAAAAGGCACTCAAAATCTTTGTGCAGTGCATGATTACTAAAAGCGTCGTCAAGAATCACCACGTCTATTTCCTGCGTTGCAAGGTAGCGCGCCCCATCGAAACGGTTGCGGCTCACAACGACTGTTGCGCCAGAGCGTAGCGCCAACAGCAGTGGCTCGTCGCCTCCAACTTCCCAAGTCGTTTCAGGGGTAATTACGGCAAAAGGGGTTTTATATTTCCCACCGTAGCCGCGCGAAAGAATCGCTACCTTGAACCCCTTTGCCTGCAAATGTTGCGCAAAAAAAAGTGTCAGAGGGGTTTTGCCGGTGCCGCCAGCGACGAGATTGCCAATGGCAACGGTAAAAAAGGGGAAGTGCTTGGGGCGAGCTACATGGTAGCGAAGCCAACTGACGGTAGGATAGATCCACGCCAGCGGCAGGAGTAGGACGCGAGGAATGCGCCACAGACCCGTACCATAGAGATACTGGTGGAGTGAGAATTGACAGAGTATATTACGCAATTGATGATCCTTCGTATTGCGCGGTAATCGGTAGAACTGAGCACCAGCGCAGGTATGTATGACTTGTGATGGACGCAATGTTCGTATAAAAATACCACGTATACGAACCAGAAACATTCTAAACCATTCGGAGGCTCCATGAAAACAGGTTCTCGTCGCGCTTTTTCACTCCTTCTCGGTTTTACTCCGTTTGTCAGCGCAACGAATGAAATGCAAACCGTTTCACGGCGCGGACGGCATGTTGGAGACGTTGGCGAAGGATATTGTGACGTCGAATGTCAATGAAACACGCGCTTCGTACGCTTTTGGTAGTGATAATTGCTGTTTTCTCCGCGCAGGCTCATGGCGTGGTAACACGGGTAGTGACCAGTACGGGTGTCACCGTGAGTGCACGTTACGACGACGCTACCCCAATCGCTCACGCGCAAGTGAACGTATACGCACCTGACAATCCTCGCACACCGTGGCTGCGCGGTACTACCAATGATTCTGGCGAATTTCGCTTCGTGCCGGATCATACCATCGTCGGCCAGTGGGGGGTGCAGATTCGCCAAGCAGGGCATGGTGCTATGGTGCACGTTGAAATTGGCTCCCAGCAGAACATAACCGTAACAAGTAACGAGCTTTCATCCTTGCAAAAAGGGGTGATGGTGTTGTGCGTTGTGTGGGGTTCCATCGGCACGGCGCTCTACTTTAAGCGGCGGAGCGCCTGATGCACATACCTGATGGACTTCTTCCTCTTCCCGCAGTTCTTGGCGGATTTGTGGCTACAGGTATTGCTACGTGGTACGCGCTCAGGCAGATCAATCGTTCCTCCAATCCTCGTGCCGGAATACCAAAAGCCGCTCTGCTCAGTGCCGCTTTTTTTGTTTTGAGCTCCATCGCTATCCCTATCCCTCCCGCCAGCGTTCACCTGACGCTTTGCGGTATGCTTGGCGTGTTGTTGGGTGTGTATGCGGTTCCGGCAATCCTTATCGGTCTCTTTCTTCAAGCCATACTATTCGGGCATGGTGGCATTACAACATTGGGAGTGAACGGAATCATGCTCGGTGCTCCGGCGCTCATAGCCATGATGCTCTTTCGGATAGGAACCGCGAAATGTCAGTCAGAAAGGTGCGCGCTGATTATTGGTGGATTTGCTGGAGCGCTTGGAGCTGCATTGGCGGTGCTGATTTTTGCAGGGATTGTTATCGGTTTTCTTCCTGCAGCACTTCATGGCAGCACCGAGCGTACGGCGATAACGTTTTTTATGATGGCTCATGCACCGCTGATTATTGCCGAAGGGGTCGTGACTGGACTCTTGATCGTTTTTCTGCGCCGCGTGCATCCTCAGTTATTGCAGGGTTCATAGTGGAAAAGCTCTTGCCAGAGCTGCTGGAACGCCTATTTTGGCGGCAGCACGCACTGCCGTAGGAGGCTTTCGATAGTTGATGCGAGCATGGTGACATGAAATATTTTATCAGTCACGTGTGAGGTGTTGCACGTGTCGCTCCATGCGATCAGCGGGAGCTTGTCGTCTTCAGGATGGTCAGAGCCGTGAATTTTGCCGTGTCCAGCATGGTCGCTGGTGACAATCAAAAGAAAGTTTTTTCGTGCTGCCAAACTATCAATAAGTGTCTTGAGTTCTTTGTCAATAAAGCGGAGTACTTCGTTGTAGCCTGGTGAAAGCCAACCGGTCACCGGCCCTTGCCAATCTAGGCCGCTGATGTGCACGAAGGCAAAGGCATGTGCATTTTTTGCGAGAAACCGCTCGGCATGACCCTGAGCGTCATCTGGGCTGAGAGCCGCACTATCGACAGCACGGCTCTGCAAGTAGCCTAATTTTGGCTTGCTATAATAGAAGGCGGTTGCCATCCCCTTGCTTTTCGCCCAATCGAAAATCGTTGATCCGGCAATAGTCGGCTCGCCCGGCTTCCAGTCATTGTTTTGCCGCTGTTCATGGCCAGTTATCATGGCGCTGTGCGCAATGAGTGTTTTTGGTGGCTGCGTGCTGGTGCCACGTAGCGTGTAGTGGCCGCGCTGCATAATATCCACAAGATGCGGGCTATTCTCTTTGGTAAGAGCATTGGGATGAAGCGCATCGATAGAAACAACAACAACTTGCATCGGCGGCATTGGTGAAGCCGACAGTGCGTTTATAGACAAAAACACGTTCAGGCATATGGCAAAAATAATCAGATACATGCAGTTCTCCCGGTAGAGTGCGTGTTACTCGTACGCGCGGTCATCATTGGCGATCTGGTCAAAGATGTGCGCGGGTGTCTTTCCCGACTGCTGTGCAAGATCCGCAAGCGTCGTGTCAGGTGTTACTTCAGGAAACCCTGATTCTTGTAGAAGAAGTAAGACCGATTTTGTTTTAAATCCCATCTTCTGGCTAAGCGATTTCATTGAGGCAAGCTCGGCATGGCCGAACGGGGGATTCTGCTTTTCGCCTTGATACCAAAGTCCTTTTGTGTATTCGCCAAAATGCATTATTGCACCGAATGGTTGATACTGCACGATGGAGCCATGTATGACTATCAGTGTCAAAACAACCGCAATTACCAGCTCTTTCGTCAGGGTGAATGAGCGCGAAATGCGGTCTTTTAGGTACGCCATAAGCACGTTCCAGTTATAAAAGAGATGAAACAGAAGCAGCACGAAAAAGAAGAAACTTGGGATCGTATGCAAGCTTCCCCATTCGCTTTTGCTCAAACCAAACAAGCTCCAACCATTCCAGTCCGCCAAGCGACCTGCAGGGACGACATACAATACAAAGCCTGAAACGAGCGAGACGAGTGCGCAAAAGCCCAAAAAAAGCGAAGTGAAACGGCGCATAAGGAATGTGGAAGCTGGTCTGTTCGACATGGAGCACCTCATAGGTTAAAATTGGAACATTGTACATCGTGTAAAGCGCATCAAGCGGGCAGCTGCGGCGCTAGGATTCACTATTTTTAGTTTAATGGTTAAAATGCAAAAAGTCAGCCAATCGTTTGTGAAACATTCCATGTGAGCACCAGCGGGATGTATACCGTGGGTTTTGTTGAGCGTGAAGTGGTGATGCTGTGGGTAAACTTTGCGCACGATGGGATCTTTTTTCTAGAAGATATAAAGATATTTTTTATTCATATTATATTTATGTGTTTCTATCTATAGCGCGGTCACCTCTATGGACGCAACGAGCGTTAATAACCCCTTGGTAATTCGTTGGCACTACAGTTATTGTAGGTTTTGCCATATTGCCAAAGCGCCATTAATAAGTTTGGTTTTACGGGTAAATTCTTATGCGAAAAGTTTTGTAGAAAAAATCACTTGCTGAAATTTTTCTGTTGAATTATATGCACAATTATCCCTGTAATTAGATGGACAGATTCTCAAGTAGTAATTGTTTTCAAATCCCATAGGTGGATATTGCTATGTGAATCTTAGGTCAAAATGGGATGCTACCCTGTCATACGACGGGAAATGTTACTTGGAGGATGGAAGATGAAGCTCAAAGCACTGTTAACTGGAGCAATTGTCGCATCTGCTGTTTTTTTTGCAGTATCAGCTATCGCTGCGCCACCAGAAGATGGCAAGGGGCCACGCGGGAGATTCGTGTTCAAGAAAGAATGCCGTACATGTCATGATGGCGCGAAAGCAAGTGATATGAATCCGAACACCTTTACGATGGAACAGTGGATTGAGCGCCTTGACAACATGATGGCGTTGCCTTGTGCTGCGGAGTGGAAAGAGAAAGTCAAAGAGCAGGATTTGAAAAATATTTACCGTTATCTGCACGACGGCGCTCTTGATTCGCCACAACCTGCGACCTGTGGGTAAAACAGTAAATATTATTCTGAGGAGTTGAAAATTATGAGACAGAAAAAGGTACTTTTGGCCGCACTCGCGGTCGCTGCTCTGAGCGTTCCTTCGTTTGCTTCCGTCAATATTGATGCATTGCAACAACAGATCAATGAATTACAGCAACAGTTGCTCCAACTGAAAACACAACAAGAACAGCAAGTTGAGCAGCTAAAGGTACAACAAGAAAAGCAAGTCGACCAAAGCAAAACTATGGAGCGGGCACTCCGCCAAGCGCAACGCAAGTCGATCACCGATAAACTGGATTGGAGTGTCGACTTTACCACGTACGTTGAGCAGCAAAAGTACAAAGATTTGCGTGGGATTAAAAAACCGGCAATGGATATGTTGATGGCAATGCCAGGGGTTGTTGGTAATATGACATTCGCCAATATGGGTGCGATGTCGCAGAGTTTTCAGCCTCAATCGCTGGTTGCGCAAATGGGTGGAGCACTTGGTAATGGTACTTCCGTGATGTTAGGCGGCACTGGTAATCCATTTCTCATAGATTTTATTGAGAAGCGTTCTGGCCAGAATACCGTTGATGGAACGTTAAGCGCTGCTGAAAATGCGGCTGCTAATGGCATGTTCGCCAGCATGAATCCTAACCAACTCGACAAATTCGATGCCGACAACGATTCTCTCCTGAAAAATAAACTTCGCTTGCACGTTGATGCCAAGCCAAATCCTAACCTTCACTTCGGCGCAACGCTTGCCATGTACAAAGCATTTGGCGATAGCGCTAACGTGAAGTGGATGAATGGAACTCCCGGCTCTATGGGATTCGATGGTGTCAAATCATCGTCGCCAGATGGTGTTGATCTTTCCGTGGAGCGGGCGTTTGTGACCGCCAGCTTTGACACGTTTACCATCCCTTCAACGTTTAGCTTTGGCCGTCGCCCATCAACGGAAGGGGCACCATTGGAAGTCAAAAAAGGGACTCCGCTTGGTGGGTCGCCATTGGCAAACATGATCCAGTGGGAGTTTGACGGCTTCAGTTATCAACTGAATTTCGATGAGTTAACCGAAATTCCCGGTCTCTACCTGAAGCTCTGCTACGGTATTGGCTTTGAAAACCAAAATGGCAATGCTATGAGCGCGACGAATGGTTCGGCTGTGCCAGAACTCAATGACGTCAACCTCTTTGGTATTATCCTGCAAGCGTACGACGATCATCAGTACAAAGCGATCATGAGTTACGCGCGTGCCTTTGAGGTGACCGATGGCTTTAGCGGCACCACCGTGATGCCGTACATCGTAAACTTCCAGGACACCAATAACGATGGAGAACGTGGTTTTGGCGATACGATTACCGGCATAACGCAAAACTGGGATGGCTTCGTATCACGCATCGAGCCGACCAAGCACCTTGGCGATCTCGACATGGCATCGCTACTGTTTCAGGGTGACAACTTCGGCCTCAAGTGGTTTGTCAACTACGGTTACTCTAAAACTCGCCCTAACGGCCAGTATAGCCGCAATCCGTTTGCTATGATGACCGGTAAAGTTGGCCTGCTGAATGATATTGCTTTCGATGCCATGGGAAATCCCGACTACTCTTCACTCACCAAATCACGTACCGGTCACTCCATCTATGTTGGTGGTTCGTATGCGCTGCCATGGGAAGGGCGAGTCGGTTTGGAATACAATCAGGGGTCGCAATACTGGATGAGCTTCACTGGTGCAGCGGATGATACGATTGGTTCTAAACTGGCGGCACGCGGTCAAGTATGGGAAGGCTATTACGCCCACACCTTCTTTAAGAATCTCGAAGTACAGCTCGGCGCTCAATTGTATGACTACAAATACACTGGATCCGGCTCACAGCTTGGCGCTCCGGTCGAAATTAACGACAGCATGAAAGTGGCCGATACGTTTATGCCAGTCGTCGACAAAGCACAGAACTTCTATCTACAAATGAAATTCCGTTACTAATTTAGCGCAATAGCTTTGTATCCCCGCTTGCTTTATTTAGTAAGCGGGGATTTTCATTGAACATGAAGGAATCAATACGGCGACGTTCATAACAATACTTGTGATAGAGTGCTTGTGCGATTTTGGAACGTGATGTAGGTTTATGCTCGTTCCATTGAGTGGCTGGTGCTAACGCTATTGTTAGCGTGCAAGGGGTTTTTATGCGTATTGCCGTGTTGTATCCTGCTGATTCTGTCAAACACTTCTTTGCGCTTATTGTTGTACTTGGCATAGTATCTATCGGCATGATTGCGTTTTTTTCAGCGTATGGTATGCAAAAAACGATAACGAACCAAATTGCTGTCGATGCTCAGGATGATGCGACTCATGTAGCGCAAGCGCTGTTGGAAACCTATTCTGACATGATTTTGCAGCAGCAGGTAAACGATCAGACTCGGGTTTACATTGAAAGTGATCAGGCGCAGGAATTCGATTATACCATCCGTCGCTTCTTGTTTCCCTTTGAGATCCATAAGATCAAGATATTCAATCAGTCTGGTCGGGTGGTTTACAGCACCGACTCTGCTATTATTGGCATGTTAGATAGCGACAACCCGCGCTTGCAGCGTGCTCTGGCTGGTGAAGTCGATGCCTCTATGAAGCGTAAGGGCAGCATGGTTGACTTAAAGGGTGAGCAGGTATTTGGTATCGATGTGGTTGAAACATATGTTCCCATTCAAACAGCAGATGGTACGGTTGTTGGTGCCTTTGAGATATATAAGGACGTTACCCGTTACGCGGAGGCAGGAAAAAATCTGATAGCCGAGAATGTAACGCTTCTTGGGATTGTTCTTATTCTCGTTTTTGCCCCTTCAATGATAGTTGTGCGTATATTGACAAGTCGGTTGGCATCTGCACAGCGTCAACTCAAGCAACAGGCTACGATTGATGGTCTTACAGGTGTCCTTGTGCGTAACGAAGTGCTTACCCAAGCGCGTGAGCGGCTTTCGCTATATGGTAATGGGCAGCATGGTACCTGCTCGTTGGCGTCCCACAGCCTTATTCTCATAGATGTTGATTATTTTAAAAAAGTGAATGATACCTGCGGACATCAGGCAGGCGATTTTGTTTTGAAAGAGGTGTGTGCACGGATCGCTTCTGTGTTGCGCGAAAGCGATTTGTTCGGGCGCTTTGGTGGCGAGGAGTTTTTGGTAGTTTTGCCTGAAACAACGCTGGAAACGGCACGGGCTATTGCCGAACGTATACGGGGTATTATAGAGAAAAATCCATTTGTGTGGAATGACTCCGAGTTAGCCATTACAATTAGTCTCGGTGTGGCTGCGTTGCGCAATCCGAGTGACCGGGAAATGCAGGTAGCGCTGGGCAAAGCAGACCAAGCACTTTACCTTGCCAAAGGCGGTGGGCGTAATAGAGTGGAAGTTGTTGATGCGCTTTAGCTAGAGTGGGGTGTTTTTCGCTTTGGAATACAATCATGGATCGTAATACTGGATGAGCTTCACTGGCGACAGCAGCGGTTGCGCATCATTTTAAAATATCGGTTGGCTCCATCACTGCGCGCGGCTTACCGAACAGATACCCTTGATGCGCGCGGCACCCAATGGACTGCAAGAACTGCCGTTGCTCTTCCGTTTCTACCCCTTCGGCGATAACTTCCAGCCCCAAAATTTGCCCCATATTGACGATCGTACGGACAATGGCGGCGGCGTTGGGGTCGTGCGGAATATCATCGACAAACGATTTATCAACTTTTAGTTGATTGAGTGGCAGTCGTTTGAGCGAACTCAGGCATGAATAGCCCGTGCCAAAATCGTCCATCGAAAAGCTGATCTGCATCGCCTGAATCGCGTACATCCGTTCAATCGTTGCTTCGAGTTCGCGGTGCACCATGCTTTCGGTCAACTCTAACTTTAGGAAGGCGGGGTCAATACCAGTTTGATGCACCACTGTCTGGAGGTGTTCCACAAAATCAGGCTGACCAAATTGACGATGGCTCACATTCACCGAAAGAAACAAGTGTTGCGTACTGGGGCACTCTTGCCAGCGCCGCAATTGCTGACACGCCGCTTCGAGCACCCAACGCCCGATGGGGACAATCAAGCCCGTTTCTTCTGCAATCGGAATAAACAGCGTGGGCGATATTAACCCGCGCGTGGGGTGCTGCCAGCGGACGAGGGCTTCTGCCCCTATCACTCCCCCATTTTCGTTCACTTGTGGCTGGAAATAGAGCAGAAACTCTTGCGCATCGATGGCTCGCCGCAGATCGCGTTCTAGCGCAGCGCGAAGCTCCAGCGTCGTCTGCATTGTTGGATCAAAGAAGCGCGTCGTACCCCGCCCCGACTCTTTTGCTGTATACATCGCCATTTCGGCGTGCTTAATAATGGTATCACCCTGTTCATCATCACTTGAAAAAAGGGTAATGCCAATGCTTCCGGCACCACGGTAAGCCGCAACCTTAGCGGCATCAGTTCCTTGCGCATCGCCATGAAAGGTGAAAGGGATATCAAGTTGATCGAGAATCTTTTCCGCCGTCCGTTCCGCACGCTGGGCTGCTTCTTCCCGTTCCGCGCCGAGATCTTCAAGGAGAATAGCGAACTCATCTCCCCCCAACCGCGCTACCGTATCGGACTTGCGCATCGTTTGTAAAAAACGACGGGCGATTTCGACCAGCCATTGATCACCAATGGCATGCCCTTGGGTATCGTTGAGATTCTTAAAGTGGTCGAGGTCTAAAAGCAGGAGCGCGCAGTTCTGGCTATTCCGTTTTGCGCCCGCCGCTGCGTGCCCCAAACGGTCAAGCAGTAAATGACGGTTCGGCAAGCTGGTAAGAGCATCGTAAAACGCCAGATGGCGAATATTCTCTTCGGCTTCTTTACGAGCCGTAATATCGCGAAACACTAAGACCGAACTTCGCTCAGTATTATAGATCGGCTGGCTCGCAACTTCGGCGGGAAATACGTGACCGGCGGCATTAACCAACTCCACTTCACCGCGAAACGACTCCCCCTGATGAGTGGCTTGGTAGATGGGGCAATTCTCTAGAGTCACATCATTTTGGGAATGACGGTGAAAAAGATCGTGCGCCACTTGCCCGATAATCATATCAGGCGGGTAGCCCAGAATTTCGCTCGCCCCGCGGTTGCAAAGGGTCACCGTACCGCGACTATGCTCCACAACACAGAGACCATCGGGAATCGTATCGGTAATCACTGCCAGCTTTTGCCGCTCTTTTTCCAGCGTTTCCCAACTACGCCCTACAAACCACAGGGCAATGGCGCTCATGACAGCCAAGAGTAAACCACCAAAAAACTGCCCCCAGACCACGCGTCTTTGTTCAATCAGGATAGGAGCTTCGCTGAGCGCGACAACATACCCGATAAACGTCCTATTGAGATCCTCAATAGCGAGGAACGTAGCGATATACCCTTTTTGGGCTTCAAGAATGGGCAAGGAAAAGCTCTGTTGCTGATCCATTCGTGCCCGAGCGGTTGGCGAATTGGCCAACGCGTAGCTTAAATGCTCTGCCAGTGGTGAATGAGTAAACGCTTGGGTGCTCTGCGAAACATGCTCATTTTCGCAAAAGTAATCGGCGTGAATGCGCGACGGGGTGAAAAGATCTTGCCGCTCGGTGAACACCTTATCAAACGACTCGTTGCGGTGGAGGATAAGGTTAATCGCGAAGCCAGGAAGTATCTTGACCAGTTCGCGCTGAATAATATCAAAAGGGAGTGAAATTTCGATAATTCCCAACCGCTTTCCTTCAGGAGTTTGCAGTGGGTAAATGTGACGGTACGCCGGCCAAGACCGCCCCCCTTCCATGCCAACCACCATCGTGTTTTGTTCGATTGCCTGACGCATAGCAGGACGAATCGCAAAAATGGAGTCGCTATGCTGGCTTGGATTGTGAAAGCGGTAAAAAGTGGTTCCATCTTGAAAAACAAAGTGAAGCCCTTTAAGCCCCTGCTGAAACATAATCTGATATTCCGTGTCGAGCAATTGACGGAGCTGCTTACGTAAAATATCGCGCAGAGCACGATCCTCCGTTTCAATCGCCTGCTCTAATATCGCAACAATGGGTAGCGTATTGAGTTGCGTTTGAAAATGAGTGTCCGCGTTGAGGCGGAACATGTTGAGCGTAGCCCGATACCCCGCATCAACGCTCGCACCGTGCTGGGCGGCAGTTCGTTGCTGCTGGGAATCATAGTTATGCACCAACAGGAAAAACACGACTGCCGACATCGCAAGCGCAACAACGCCAAAAAAGAGAAGTGGTTTTGGAATGCGTATTTTCATAATTCCTATGACTGACGTGGCGACAGCAACGGTCGCGCATTTTCTAAGCGGAAACCAGAAACACTCTGCTGAACACTGGTAGCGAGTTGTGCCAACCCTTCAGCGGCATGGGCTACTTCGTTTGCGACGGAGGCGGTCTCTTCAGCCGTGGATGAGATCGTTTGGATATCTTCGGTTATCTGATCGGCGGTGGCTGACATCTCTTCAACACCAGCCGCGTTCTGCGTAATCAAATCTTGCAGACCTTCCATGCCAGCGAGAATTATCATAAATGCCTTATCTGTCTCTTTGGAAAGGGCTTCGCCTGTTTGCGCCTTGCTCGTCACCAGCTCCATCGCCCGCACTACATGCGTAACACCTTCTTGGATGCTTTTGATGATTTCGCTGATTTCGTGCGCCGAAGAGCCACTTCGTTCTGCCAGCTTGCGCACCTCGTCGGCTACCACGGCAAATCCACGCCCAGCTTCGCCGGCACGAGCTGCTTCGATGGCAGCATTGAGTGCTAACAGGTTTGTTTGATCAGCAATACCGTTAATAACTTCGATAACCTGCTGTACCTTATCCGCTTTTTGCTTCAACTCTCCCGCCGAGCTCGACGCCTTCACCACCTGCTCCGCTATCGCAACCATTTCGATAGCAGACTGTTGCACCACATCGCCCCCTTTGCGCGATTGCTCCAGCGCACTCGCGGCATTGTCTTGAATGGTGTGCATGTTGCGGGCAATCTCGGTTGAAGTTTGTGCCATCTCTAACGACGCCGAAGCTATCAGCGCCACCCGCTCAGCTTGCTGATCCATGCCAGCGCTCATTTGACTGGCAGAACTGCCAAGCTCTTCACTGGCTGAAGCTACCCCATCGGCTGAAAGTTGAATGTCGCTGACAGTATGGCGTAAGCTTTCTACCATCGCGTTGAGGGCGCCGACCAGCCTCCCCATTTCGTCCTTCTGATCAAGATCGAGTTTTTGCGAAAGATCTCCGTCCGCTACTCGTTGGGCAAACGCTACACCCTGAAGAATTGGCCGTGTAATATTGCGTGTGAGAAATATACCAAGCACTATCGCCAGAACCAGCGCCACCAACGCGACCATAATAATGGTCACGCTCGCCTGTTGCACATCGTCCATCGAGTAGCGAACCGAATCAGCAGCAATCGACTCGTTCAGCTCGATAATCTTCTGCAACGCCGTCAACATTTCCTGTTGGCGCTCCGCCTGTCGAACCAATACGCGAAATTCCATTTCCTGGTACAGCATATTGACTTCTTCAACGACGTCGAGCATTTTGGCAAACGTGGCAAATACCCCATTAACCGCTTGTTGCATTTCACCTCTCAGGAGTTGATGCCCACGCGCTACTTCTCCCTGATTGGCTAACTCTTTAATTTGCCCTGCATATTCGTGGAAACGGTTATGGTCTTGTGACGCGCTGGCGATTAATGCCGCAAGTGTCGAATTCGAAGTCCGGAACGATGCCAGCCAACGGCCAAAGTTACACTGGGTTGGGTTATCGCCGCCAGGGAAGTCTGTCCCTGTACGTAAGGCTGTATCAAGTCGTTCCATTACTATCAGGTGATCACCACGAAACTGTTGCAATGAGGCAATGACCCCTTGCGGATTAATCACACCGTAATTGCTCAGTTCGCGAATCAGCCGCAGATAGTGTGCATTTTCCTTGAGATAATCCTCATACAGCGGCACAAAGGCATTCCAGAGCACTTCCTCTTCGCCACTCTGGGGAAGAGCGGCAAACTTATCCCATGCCCGCTTGGCGTTGGCTTCTTCAGCAGCAATCGAGGCAAACTGACGTTCGCGCTCTTCGTTCGAAAGGGCTTGATTCAAAAGTGTTCGCTGTGCCACACGGATATTGGCTGCGGCATTACTGAGTTCCAGTAAGCTTGAAACACTCGGAAGACGCACCTCACCCACTTCGAGAATATTTTGTTCCATTTTCCCAAGTGCGAACCAGCCGGTCGCACCAACAACCACACACAATAATGCGACAAACAAAAAGCCTGCTAACATCCGATAACCAACTGAAAGATTCTTCATATCTTACTCCTCAACAATATTTTTGGTTTGCAGGCGATTTGGAGTCACAAATCCTTGCTTCTTCGGACGGGGAAAAACGAACGTAAAACGAGCCCCAACATCTGTATTTTCAGCGTATACCCGCCCATAGTAGCGTTCTTCAACCACCCGCTTGAGGGTATAGAGCCCCAGCCCTTTATTTGGCGTTTTAAACGACGTGGTGGTATAAGGATCCCATACAACAGGAAAGATTTCGGAGAGAATTCCCCCCGCGTTATCTTCGAACACGATGGTCAGTTCGCCATTTCCATCCTTCCAAGCCCGCATCGTTGCCCGCACATCAGTGCGATTGCGCTCGCGAGCAACTTCGTCGCTGTTGCGCAAAAGCTCGGTGAACAGTTCGATACAATCACCTTTATTCCCAAAGAAGGAGAGATCAGCCTCAAGCATACATTCGGCCTGAATCGAATACACGGGATTGGCTTTCATAATCTTGCTTGCCATATCCCACGTAGCTTTGAGGTAGAATTCGTGCATCGGGATATCTTGGTTCTGATAAATTTCGGTGAACTGTGAAATGGTTTCCGAAAGCGATGTAATCTGACGCAAGGCGGTTTCCACCCGCTTTTCGAGTACCTCTATGGTCAACGTCTCATCGCGGAAATCTTCTAAAATTTCTTCAAGCACCAAGCCGTAGACACTGAGTGGTTGGCGCCATTGGTGAGCCAGATTCACCAGCAGTTCCGCCAATGTTTGGCGCCGCCGTTGCTCCTCAATAATAGCATCTTGCTGGCGGTTTTCTAAAATTGCGGCATCAATGCGTAGCTGCATTTCGGCGAGCAGTTGGCGTAGTTCGGCTGTTTTTTTGTCAACTTCCGACTGCACTACTGTATTCGTCCGCGTCAGCCACAGCACAAGCAGAGAAATGCAGAGGGTAATCACGAGGCCAAAGGCTCCTATAATCCAGTCGGGTCGCTTCGGAAATGCTTGATAGAACAGGGGGCCTGGTGTAGCGGTAAAGAGCCACGACTGACCATAACGAAAGAGCGGATAGTAGGTGGTAAACTCGGCATCATCAAGCCCTGCGTTATTGATCAATGTCGCACTGCCAGCCCCTTCGGGCACCTCACTATCAAAGACGGGGAAATGCTGCATTGCACCGTCAGCGCTCGGCATACTAATATCGAGCAGTACATCTTGGTTGCGGCGCAAACCGTTTTCAAGCGCTTGCTGCCAGAACATGGGAACATTCATAAGCACCAAGAGCACGCCATGATTTGGACTCTGTTCGCTGGCGACCACGGGGATCAGAATTGCCACCCAGCCGTCTGGTGTCTTCTGTTCTGGCAACGAAAAGGGCTTTGTCATCGTGGGAAGTGGCTGGCGGAAAAGCTGGTGGATATCGATGGCTATTGGTAACGTTTGCAGTGGGTTATGGCCGAGTTCTATGCGACCTTCTAACGTCTTCGATGTTGCCGCAATAGTATAGGTTGTCGTATTGCGTTCTGGAGTGCTGGCCGGTGCCCAAGCTAAGAGTTCAATGCCGGTACGGTTAACTAGCGACTGGGCGAGTAACGCAAATTCATTATCGTTGATTGTTCGTGGAAGTTTCACCAGTTGTTCGATTACCGAAACCGACTCGGCAAATTGTAACATGTGGTTTTGTGCCTGACGAAATTTTTGCGATCCCCAATGCTGGAACAGGGTCGAGCGGTGCTGGTGATCGTAACTGGCTGTCGAAAAGGTAGCAAAAAAACTGAGGGCGATGCCAGCAATGAGTACCATCGTCGGCTCAATCCAGTATTGATTTTTACCCGTCGAGCGGCGCACGGTAAGGATTATTGTCCCAATAGCCAGTACGAGCGTTAGCCCCATGGCAGGTATGAGTAGATAGAGTTGTTGTCGAAATATCTGTCGGTGCAATTGGTGGAGATCGAAGTCGGTTCGCAGGAGGGCGGTTACTTGCCTGCTACTGGGGATGAGTAGAGGGGTATAAATGGTTAAGACCTTTTGCTCTTTACGCAGAGCCTCCGTCGAATGTAATTCTTGCCAAGCTTTACGGGCGGCGGGGTCTACTTCTGCGGTCTGCCCCAGTAGGGCATCACAGTGTTGTTGGTCGCGCTTCATGCTGGCAACGCCGCTGACTAACTGGTCGTCGCGCAGAGTGACCATTGATATTTGTTGCAGCCCAAGATGGACTCGATGGTAGCTACTGAGCATTTCGCAAGCACGCCAAAATTGTGGAAGGTTCATGTCATTTGCACGGTACTGAAAGTGCTGCAATTGGCGCATGTTCAGCGCACGGGCGAGGGTATGGCTTTCGTCGTGTGCTTTGCGCTCAACCGATTGAAATGCTTGACCTGCAATCCACTCCGCACCGTACCACGAGCAGAGGGCAATCAGAATGTAGCCGGTTGGGGCAGCCCAGAGGAGCCAACGGGGGAGAACCACTGCTTGGAGCGCAGTATTGCGGCACTGTTGCGCCTCCCAGAAAGCTCCTGCAAGTGCGATGGTAAAGAGAAGTAAGACGATGATTGATAAAAGGGGACTGGATGCAATATTCAACATATGTGCAATTAAAAGACCCACTTGAGCCAATAGGGAAAGTGTTGTGAGAAGTAAAAAGAACTTTTTTGCACAAGTTCCCACCCAAAAAAAACAGCCAAAGGCAATGGTAGCGGCGGCAAACCCAGGGATCGCACCGGCAAGAAGAGCGCTTTGGATCCATGTTCCCCCAACCGTGAGGGTAGCTGCGGCTAAGGACAAAGAAAACAGTGGAAAGAGTAATGGCAGTGATTTTACGGAAGGAAACGCACGAATAAGCGCTTGGCGACCAAATTCTACAGTGGCAACGTAGCTGAGAATCGTAGCGCTAGAGGCGACGGAAACCATTGATTCGCTCGCGAATCCAGGGGCAAGGAGTTGTAACCACTCTCCGCTGGAGCGTGCAGTGGCGACGACCACCAGCCAAAGCCAAAGTTGGTGACGATCATGCACCAAACGCGAACAGGCAATGCTGGCAATGATAATCCAGAAAAAGCCCTCTAAAAATGTGGGGAATTGCATAGAGACTCCCGCCTCCCTGACCGACTGTGTGATTGTCAGGCGTTCTCAAATCGGCGGAATTATTACCGATAAGTGGCTATTTTGCAATCAAAACATATGGCGTAGTCTCAAAGAATTAGTGAATCCGTTCGACCAGCTTGCCGGTGGTAAAATACGTGTGTAATCCACGGTGTTCCGTCAGGGTAAGGCCACTGTCACGCGCCATCAGTTCGCGCACTTCCTGATGGGCAAATTCGAGGGCTTTGCGGTCGCGTCCGAGGTGGGCGACACGAAAGGCGGGGACGCCCGATTGGCGTACGCCCAACATTTCACCGGGGCCGCGCAGTTCCAAATCGCGTTGGGCGATTTCAAAGCCGTCTTGCGATTGTAAAAGCACGGCTATCCGTTCCCGTGCTGGTTCGGCCAGTTTTTGTGGCGCGTAGAGTAGGCACATACTCGCTTGTGCGCCCCGTCCGACGCGCCCGCGCAACTGATGCAATTGGCTCAGGCCAAACCGTTCGGGATGGTAGATTACCATGACGGTAGCGTTCGGGTTATTGACACCGACTTCAATAACCGTGGTGGAAACTAACAGCGCAGTCTCGTGCCGCATAAAGCGCTGCATAATATTTTCTTTGAGTTCCGCACTCATTTTTCCGTGCAGCAGTTCTACCGAAAATTCCGGCAGCATTTGTGACAAATGAGTATGTGTAGCGACCGCATTTTGTAGGTCGATTTTTTCGCTTTCGTCAATCAGCGGGGTGACAACATACCCTTGCGCACCGCTGGCAAGTTGTTGGCGCACGAGTTCAATCATCCGCTTATCGCTGCTCCCCTCAATGAGGATAGTCTTAATCGGCTGACGCCCTGCCGGGAGGGTGGTGATCGTCGAAAGCTGCATATCGGCATAGAGCGTGAGTGCTAGTGTGCGCGGAATAGGGGTAGCACTCATGGAGAGTTGATTGATGCCCGGTGTGTGGTGCATCAGCGTGGTGCGCTGCTCCACGCCAAAGCGGTGCTGTTCGTCGATAATCGCCAGCCCGAGTCGCTGAAACGCGACTCCTTCCTGTACAAGGGCATGCGTGCCGACGACGACGTGCACGATCCCTTCGGCAATGCTGTTTTGCAAGGTTTCTTTGGTTTTTTTGCGTAGCGAACCGCACAGGAGCGCGACGCAATATTCTGGCTCGAGCGCTTCGCTCAGGTGGCGCCAGAGTTGTTGCGCCAGTATTTCAGTTGGTGCCATCACGGCGACTTGTACGCCGCTGCGGAGTGCGGCCCACGCGGCCAGAATTGCTACGGCGGTTTTGCCAGAACCAACATCGCCCTGTAAAAGGCGGTTCATGGGTCGCGGTGCGGCAAGGTCATCAAGAATGTCGTCGATCGCGGCATGTTGCCCTTCAGTGAGCGTAAAGCCAAGTGTTGAGTGGGCAAATGTTATGGCTTCTGCTGTGGTGGTTCGAGCCAAGGCTATACCAGGGCGGTGGAGTTGTGCGGCTCCCGCAAGGTGCCTTCCCAGCAGATGTAAAAAAAATTCTTGAAAGATAAGCCGCTTATGATAACGGCTGGTGCCATTACGCAGTTTTTCCAGATCGTCGGCTTTGGGGAAGTGAATGCGTTCGAAACTTTCAGCCAGCGAAGGGAGGTGGTATTTCGCCACCAGCGCTGGCGGGAGTATTTCGTCGATTTCACTGCGCAATCGAGGCCAGTTGGCCTGAAAAATCTCTTGGAGCAACCGTTGCGTAATCCCCTCTGTAAGAGGATAGAGCGGGACAATACCGCCGCCTGACGGGCTGGTTTCGTGCGGATGGGCGATGGTTGGTCGACCCTGAAAGAAGCGTACTTCCCCTTCCACGCAGAGCGTGGTGTCTACCGCAAACGTGTTTTGAATATACTTGCGTTGCGCGCCGAACCAGACGAGGCCGACATCACCCTGAGCTGTACGCAGCGTGGCACGCAGGGGTGGTTTGAGGGGCATCTCAAGGTTGATGATGGTGCCGCTGACAAGCAGGTGCTCCCCTTCGTGGGCAGCGCGGAGGTCGGTGGCGTATTGACGGTAGTCGCGTGGAATGTGCCACAGCAGGTCGTGCGCGGACGTGATACCCAGTTTTTCGAGCTGTGTCGCACGGCGCGGGCCGACTTTTTTCAGGTACGAAACGGGATTCATAGCACGAATGGATCGCGAGCCAGTCGCTCGATGTGGGCAACCATGCCCCGTGCGGCGGCAAATTCACCCAGTGTGCTGGGCTCAATGGCGGGCAAGGGGCGACCGCGAAACATTTGCTGTGCGGTAAGGTGGCAGAGCTGTTTGTAGTGCGGTCGCAGTAGGGAGCCAAGGCCACCGCCAATCACGATGATGTCGGGGTCATAGAGGTTGGTGATGCTGCCCAGCATGGCGGCAATATGGTGGAGAAATTCCTGAAACAGGGTGGTTTGTTCGGCAAAGTGGTGGGCGATAGTCGCCTGATCGTTGTGAGGCACAAAGAATTGGCTGGAGGTGTACCCTTCGGCGCAGCCACGGGCGCCGCAGTTACAGGGCTTGCCGCCACTCATCAGAGTAAAGTGTCCGGCTTCGGCAAAAAATCCATTTGCCCCTTCGAAAATGGTTCCGTGGCTGATAAATCCTCCGCCCAGTCCGGTGCCAATGCTCGCCATAAAGAGCGATTGGTGCGTTAAATCACGGGCGATGTACTCGCCGAAGGCGGCGGCATTGCCATCGTTCAGCAGTGGTGTTCCGGCGGGAATGGTTGGCAGGGTGGCGAGGTTGGGGGCGGCGGCGGCCAAGCGGCCATTTTTGACTGGCGCTGGGATAGCGCAGCCGACGCGGGCTGATGCGAGGCCGAGTGTTGCGGTAAGTGTGGCGATATCGGTGTAATTTGTGGGCACTTTGGCGGTGCACCACGCGCCATCGGCGTCACGATAGCTGACTTTTGTGGTGGTGGCGCCGATGTCGATCCCGACGGGGGTGGTGTTATTCGTCGTCAAGCAGGGTTTCCTTGAAAAGGTGCGACAACCGCTTGGCGCGCTGGTGGTAGTGTGCTGAGCGCACTTCGAGTTCCTGTTTTTCTTTTTCGAGCTGTTTGTATTCTAACCGTTGCTCGCGGAGATCTTCGCGCACGGATTCGATTTCGGACAGGAGCCCTTCCATGCGGCTCAGAAGACGGCGAAAGGTTTCCACCTCTTCGTACTGGACGTTGAGGTTATCGGGATGGATGGTTTGGGTGATGTTGAGTTTGTCGCACAGTTCGATGGCTTTGGTTTTTAGGAGGTTCATTTGGACGCCAAAGCTATTTTCTTTGTAGAGGGAGCTGGCTTTGTTGTGGTAGGTGGTCATGGTGGTGTCCCTCCTTTTCTGGGTTAGAATAGCGATTTTTGTATCGTCCCTTTTGGGCATACTCCACAATCCTGTTCTCGAATGCCCACCGCTCGCCATCCAGGCTCGCTTGCGGCACGATACAAAAATCGCTTTTGTTCACATAATACATGCATATTGTATGCCACTCTAAGAATAGCGACGAACGTAACTCTCTGCGTCAAATTTACGCTTTAATCCGGCGGCATTCATATAGCGAATAGTGCCAAAGACTGGGCGGCGTTGCCACGGGCGGTCGTGTTTCCCAAAGCACCAGAGAATCCCGGCATAACCGTTGGGATCGCGCCCATCAAGGGCGTAGCTGTCGTTGAGGTGCACGGCAGTGGCGAAGGCGTCTTGATAGGTGGTGCTCCATTCGATGAGCTTTTTCCCCCAGTACATGCGCATCATGCCGTGGATGGTTCCGCTGCGAATCAATTGATGTTGGGCGGCATTCCAGTAAGGGTCGTGCGTTGTGGCGGCCTCCCACTCTTCACGGGTGTAAATCATTTCGCGTTCGTCGTCGGTATGACGCGCAAAGTTTTCCTGTACCCATGGGTGCAAGGCGTCTAGTGAATCATACTTGGGGTTATACCACGCCATATTCATGGCGAGTTCGCGCCGTACGATCAGTTCTTCAAGGAATACGGTGGTGCCAGCGCTGCCGGTATCGAGTGCCGCTAATGCGATTTCAAGCGGCGAGATGTGGCCGAAGTGGAGGTACGGGCTGAGGCCGGAGGTGGCGTCAGCATTGGGGTCGTTGCGCTGGGTGGCGTAGCGGTCGAGTTTTGTCGCGATAAAAGCGCTCAACTTGTCTCGTGCCGCGCGTTGTCCGCCGCGTATGGAGGGAATTGGGGCAATGGCGCCAAGGGAAGCTATTTTGCCAATCTGAGTGTGTGCGTCGGCCACGGTGGTGACCGGAAGGTCTGGACGGAAGCCAGCAACCACGGCGGGGGTTTCTCGCTCGTGAAGCGGGAGCAGAAAGTGCGGCAGAAGCTGATGGATTTTCGGTCGTAGCACAGCCGCCGTGTAGGCCTCTTTAGGATACGCGGTGGTCACAGGGACGACGACCTCTCCTTCGACTTCCACTATCTCGCATGAAAGTGCATTCGCGATGGTTTGACGCCACTGGCGCTGCAGGCGCAAGTAACCACAGTCACAAACCAGCAGGGCGGCGCGGCGTGCCAAATGCGGGATGATTTCGATAGGGTCACCTATCGCGAGGTGCCACGGGATAGCGCGCTCGCCAAGTCCCGTTTCGACATCTGCCAGCCCTTCGAGGAGAAACTTGAAATGGCGTTGGTTAGCGTTGGGAAAATGAGGGTTCAGGACGAATGCTACGATCAACGGGAGTTTGGCCACGCGAGCTCTCTCCAGCGCGTATTCCAGCGCTGCGTTTTGCCATGCCCGCTGGGCGGCCTGCATCCAGTATAAAACATATTCGCCACTGGTGCTGGTGGCGCGCCAGTAGCGGAGCCGTCTGGTCACTTCATCTCCACTCCCTGAGCTTCTTTGACGGTGCGGACGTAGCCGTAATTTTTTTCTGTACTTTGCTCTACCATCACCAGTACGGCGAGGATTCCCGCTGCGACTGCGAGCATAACAATGAGTTTAATAATATTTTTATTCACGAGGCACCTCCTCTTCCGTTTCAAACGGGAGTATTCCCTCTATCTGTTTGAAAGGGGTATTACCATACGTATCGGCTTTAGGCGGTGTTTTCTGAAGGGGTGGCTCGTTTTTGAGTGCTAGCGGAGTTTCTTTCGGGGGAGTACTGGTGGAGGGACGATAAAAGCGTCGACCCATGAGGCGGTGCATATCACTCCATTCGCCTTCAATGCCGACAAAAGAGGCTTCGATAACCTGAAGTTTGGCATCAAGGTCGTCAAGGTGGTGGACGATGAGCGCTTCGTAGGTTTTGGGGCGTTTGGGCGAGCCATATTCCAATTCGCCGTGATGTGCCAGAATGATATGTTTCAGTTCGAGCGCCAGCTTTTCCGGAAAGTTATGGATCTTGTGGATAAATCGTTCGACGATTTCACAGCCAATGTAGAGGTGGCCAAGCAACATGCCAGGGGTAGAATAGCCAAAAGCGGTGTCGTATTCGAGCTCATAAATTTTTCCGAGGTCATGGAAAAAGGCTCCTGCCAGTACCATATCTTGGTTGACGTGGGGATAGTGCGGACAAACGCGGTGCGCGAGTTCCATGACTGAAACCATGTGTTCCAATAAGCCACCAATATAGGCATGATGCATCCCTTTTGCGGCGGGAGCCACGAGTAATTTCGCGTGAATTTCAGGATCGAAAGCGACGGTCACAAGCAGTTTCTTCAGGTGGGAGTCGCTGATTTTGCCGATCACTTTTTCCAGTCGCGCAAACAGTTCATCGATATTGTATTTGGTTGAAGGGAGAAAGCGGGCACGATCAAACGCGGCGCCAGAAGGGGCGATAGAGGTAATCGAAACCTGCAAGTTCCCTTTAAACTCAACGACCGACCCTTTGACGGTGGCTACTTCGCCATCCTGAAAAAGGTATTGGCCATCTTGGTAGTTCCAGTTGAAAGCATCAATTTGACCAGTACGGTCTTGCAGCTTAATGAACTGGTATTGTTTGCCATTTTTGGCGAGTTTTACGCTGTGTTGCGCAATCATAAAGTCGCTTTGTACTGCCGCTCCTGATTGCAACTCATTGATAAACATAAAAACCTCCCTGATCTGCTTCTCGCTGTCGAATTTTGCGGGTTTGCCGATTAATTTCGCACCATGCGAGAGAATTGTTATAAAAACGTAAAAACTATGCTAAACACGGCTCGACTTCTTGCGCATGTCGCGCCGCATTACTTGGCCGATCATACATGAAGTCTGTTGCGAATAATAATTTTTTCTCCCCCGTTTCGGGGCTGAAGGAGCTTGTATGCGTTCGATTTCCGGACTCTGGGGTCCTGATCCGTCGAGTTTTATCGCCCAGCACATGCGTGCGGTCAAGGAGTGTATCGATTGTCTTGATCCGGCCATTGAGCATTGGCTTAATGAGGATTTTGCGCAACTGAAGCTTGTTGCCAAGAAAGTGATGAAATTTGAAAATGATGCTGATCGCATTAAAACTACCAGCGAAACCTCGTTCCCTTCCTCTTTTTTCCTGAATATTAAACGGAGCAATTATTTTGAGCTGATCCGCTCGCAAGACAGCATTGCCGATCAGGTGGAAGACTTAATGTTTATCCTGACAGTACGCCAAACGGTGCTCCATTCCGGTTTGCGTGTTTCGTTCGACGCACTCTATGGGCGTGTGCGGGATATTTTACAGCTCACATTCGGGATGAGCGATGATGTTCAGTCCCTCTTTGAAAGCGGCTTTAGTGAGATCCATAAGGCTAGTCTCCGTGAGTCTATTGCCGCGATAGAGTTCCAAGAATGGGAGTGCGATAAACGGCTTTATAAGTTTGCGCAGCAGCTTTATGCGCTTGAGAATGAAATCAGTCCGGTGACGATCTATATGCTTGCAGAGATTACCAAAAAGCTTGGCTCGATTGCGAATTCAGCGGAGCAGACCGCGAAAAATCTCAGCTTAATCCTTGCCAACTAATATGCCTTCATAACGGAGTGATTTCATGGATTCTTTGGTTGTCATTTATTCCCTTGCGGTTGCTTTTGGCTTTTATATGGCGTGGAATATCGGAGCAAATGATGTTGCCAACGCGATGGGGACTTCGGTTGGATCGCGCTCTTTAACGCTGAGACAGGTGATTATCGTCGCGGCTATTTTCGAATTTCTCGGGGCGGTATTGGTTGGTTCTTCGGTGACGCAAACGATTCAGCGTGGTATTGTTGATATCAATTTTTTTGCGGACTCGCCTGAGATTTTTGTTTATGGCATGTTGGCGGCTTTGCTCGGAGCTGCACTCTGGTTGCAAATGGCAACCATTGTAGGATGGCCTGTTTCGACGACCCATTCGATTATCGGCGCCGTTATCGGTTTTGGGCTGATTGCCGGTGGTCCTGATGTCATTCAGTGGAATCGGATTGGACAGATTGTCGCCAGTTGGTTTGTATCGCCAATCGCTGGTTTGTTGATCAGTTTGGTGATGTTTATGTTTATTCAGCGCACCGTTTTTGCGAGCGAATCGCCGGTGCGTCAGGCGAAGCGAGTTACGCCGTATCTTACCTTCCTTGTTGTTGTCATTCTTTGCTTATCATTTACTTACAAGGGCTTAAATAATCTTGGGCTGTATTTGACATTTGTTCAGGCGATGGTAATTGCCGCACTTTTGGGGCTGGCAGCGGCATTATTTGCACGTAATCTGGTGAATAAAATTCCCGATGACACCCTGAATCGCAAAGGGTTTGGCGTTAAATTCACTATTGTTGAAAAAATCTTTAGCTATCTGCAAATTTTGACCGCTTGTTATGTCGCCTTTGCGCACGGAGCAAATGACGTGGCCAACGCTATCGGGCCACTGGCTGCCATCGTTACCACGGTGCAAACGGGTATTCTGCAAACTCAAGTAGCAGTTCCCTTCTGGGTTCTCGTTTTGGGAGGCTCGGGTATTGTGCTCGGCGTTGCCACTATGGGCTACAAAGTGATTGAAACTATCGGAACTAAAATTACCCTCTTAACCCCGTCGCGTGGCTTTGCAGCAACTTTTGGCGCAGCGACTACCGTGCTTATTTGCTCAAAAATGGGATTGCCGATTTCAACAACGCACACCCTTGTGGGAAGCGTCATCGGTGTCGGATTAGCAGGTGGTATCGGCAGCATTAATATGAACGTCTTGAAGGGAATTTTCCTCTCTTGGTTTATCACATTACCTGCCGCGGGCTTGATGAGCATTGTTGTCTTTAAAGTGCTTACTGCCATCTTATAGACTATACAGTGACGCTATTTGCATGAAATCTGAAACACGCAGGAACAAACGCTTCCGCGTGTTTTCTTTACTTATTTAGTAGGGAAGTGTTGAAATAATCCTTGAAACATACATACTCCATCCCATAAACTCACTGGCCTGAGAAAATTTGTCTCGCAATAAGGATTACGCTATGGAACGGATTTATTTAGATAATAACGCAACGACTCTTGTTGATCCCAAAGTTGCGGAAGTAATGGAGCCTTTTCAGTGTCGTATGTACGGCAACCCGAATTCTTTACATCAGTTTGGATCGGAAGTTCACTCATACATGAGTCGGGCGCTTGATCAGTTATATGCGGGCATCAATGCGCGTGATGAGGACGATATTGTTGTGAACAGTTGCGCGACCGAAGGGAATAATACTGTCCTTTTCGGTGTGTATTATTCATTGATGCGTGAGGGGTCTAAAAAGCACATTATCACAACACAGGTAGAACATCCTGCGGTGCGTGAGACGTGCCGTTTCCTCGAAACGCTGGGCGTCAGCGTGACGTACCTTTCCGTAAATAAAGATGGCATTGTCACCGCGGACGATGTCGCCGCTGCCATTACCGATGAAACCGCCTTAGTTTCTGTGATGTGGGCAAATAACGAGACGGGGATGATATTTCCCGTTAAGGAGATTGCACAGGTGTGTCGTGATCGTGGTGTTTTGTTTCACACGGACGCGGTTCAGGCGATCGGCAAAACTGTGGTTGATGTGCAAGATGTTCCCGTTGATTACCTGACCTTTAGCGCGCATAAGTTTCATGGCCCCAAAGGGGTGGGTGGTTTGTATATTCGTGCTAAAGCCCCAATGACGCCACTCTTACACGGTGGTGAACATATGGGCGGCCTGCGTGCCGGAACGGTCAACGTTGCCGGAATGGTCGGCATGGGGTTGGCGATGGAGTTGGCAAACGATTCTTTGGAATACGAGCTCACGGTAGTACGCCGTTTACGCGATAAGTTGGAAGCGGCTATCTTAAAGCTTGACGATGTCATGGTGATTGGCAATAGCGATTTGCGCACGCCAAACACAATTCTGGTGAGTATCCGTGGCGTCGAGGGCGAAGCGATGATTTGGGATTTAAACCGCTTTGGCATTGCGTGTTCGACGGGCAGTGCTTGCGCGTCAGAATCGCTGGAAGCAAATCCGGTGATGGTGGCGGTTGGGGCCGATAAAGAGTTGGCACATACGGGTATCCGTTTGAGTCTTTCGCGTTTTACGACCGAAGATGAAATTGATTACGTTGTTTCGGAGTTCCCCAAAGCCGTAGCCCGTTTGCGTGCTATTTCAATGAGCTATGCCGCCAAAGCGGCGCGACACATTTTATAAAGGAAAATCTCATGGCAAAGAATACCTTACTTGGTGGTTCCTTATGGGCGCAATATTCAGAAGAAGTCAATCGGCGCATGGCAAACCCCGTCAACCGTGGTGAAATCAGCGAAGAGGAAGCTACTGCATTGGGTGGTGAATTGATCGTCGCTGATTTTGGCGCTGAATCGTGCGGCGACGCTGTCCGTTTGTATTGGGTAGTTGATCCGAAAAATGACAAAATCCTCGCTTCAAAGTTTCGCAGCTTTGGCTGTGGTACGGCGATTGCGTCGAGTGACGTGATGGCGGAACTCTGTGTCGGGAAAGCGGTTGATGAGGCGATTAAGATTACCAATCTGGACGTTGAAAAAGCGTTGCGCGATCACCCCGATGTCCCTGCTGTTCCACCACAGAAAATGCACTGTAGCGTTATGGCGTACGATGTGATCAAAAAAGCGGCGTCAATCTATAAAAAGGTCGATCTGGGATCGCTCGAAGAAGAAACCATCGTGTGCGAATGCGCGCGGGTTTCGCTGCGGACGGTACAGGAAGTCATTCGTCTGAATGATCTGAAAACGGTCGAAGAGATTACCGATTACACCAAAGCCGGAGCGTTTTGTAAGTCGTGCATCCGTCCTGGTGGTCACGAAAAGCGTGAATATTATCTGGTTGATATTTTGCGCGACGTCCGTGCCGAAATGGAAAAAGATGCCTTGCGTGTGTCGCTGGAAGACGAATCTTTTGCGACCATGAATTTGGTGCGTAAAACTCAGGCGGCAGAAGAAGTGTTGCGCGATCATGTGCGTCCGCTTTTGGCGCGTGATGGCGGTAACGTTGAGTTGGCCGATATTCGCGACAAGGATGGTGCGGTGGAGATCTTTATCCGCTATCGTGGTGCGTGTGCTGGATGTGCGAGTTCGCAAACCGGAACGTTGCAGATGATCGAGGGGATATTCAAAGAGAAATTGGACGAAAATATACTGGTTATTGCGGTATAGTGTAGCATACAAAGCACATTCTCGACCTATTCACGCTCAACAACAGGAGGTTCCACATGCCGCAACATCTGTATGTACCCCGCTCTGAACTCGATGAACGCATTGGTCGTGTGCAGCAACAACTCATGCAAAGCAAAATCGAAGGGGCGTTGATTCAAAGCGGAATCAACCTCTTTTACCTGACGGGAACGATGCAGAATGGAGCCTTGTACATTCCCGCTTCCGGTGCGCCGATCTTTATGGTGCGCCGTTCGCTGGAGCGGGCGCAGATGGAATCTTCACTTGATCATATCGTTCCTATGACATCGTTTAAGTCTTTCTACGACACACTGGCGCAGTTTGCGATTGCCCGCCCACGCCATATTGGGATTGAATTTTCAATCCCGATGGATGCGTATCAGCGTGTGACCAAATATGTCGTTGCTGAGTTTTCCGATGTGCAAAACCTACTGGCACGGGTACGCAGCGTTAAAAGTGAATGGGAAATTGCGTTGCTGCGCGAAGCAGGGGCGAAGCAAGCCGAAAATTTCCGCACCATTCCGTCGCATTACCGCCGTGGCATGAGCGAGCTGGAACTGGCGGCTGAAATTGAACGGTCGATGCTTTTGGCGGGGCATCATGGCACGTCTGTGATTCAGGCTTGGGGCAACCGATTGTTGATTGGATACGTGAGCGCTGGGGAAAATGGCTATTTTCCGCATCCTTTCGATGGCCCCGGCGGTTGCCAAGGAATTACACCCGCCGTGCCAGAACTCGGCTCACATCGCATTATCAAGGAAAATGAACCGGTTTTGATCGACCTTTGCTTCGGCGTTGCAGGGTATCATGTCGATATGACGCGGATTTTCTGCGATGGAACTTTGCCACAGGCAGCATTGGACGCGCAAAAGAAATGCGAAGAGATACAACACATGATCGTGGAACGGCTCCGCCCCGGTCAAATTCCATCAGCGATTTACGCCGACGTGGCAGCCACGCTGACGCGCGAAGGGTGGATGGAGCACTTTATGGGCTATGGTGACCGCGCGGTAAAATTCCTTGGGCATGGCGTGGGGTTGGCGGTTGACGAATATCCGGCTCTGGCGAAAGGCTTTGATGAACCGATCGTGGCCGGTATGGTTTTTGCGGTAGAACCGAAAAAAGTGATCCCAGGATTAGGGGTCGTTGGCGTAGAAAATACGTGGCTCGTTGGGCGCGATGCAACCGAAAAACTGACCGATTATGTCGATACAATTCAACATCTGACATAAAGATGGGTATATGAACCGAAAGCTCTGCGGAATTTCGGCAAGAGAATGAAGGAGGAATCATGAAAAAAGAGGAACCGTTAGGTTTTTGGCGAAGTTTTGTGCGTTTTATCACATTTGTCGACTTGCCCATCAAACGGAAATTTACCGTGTTTGGTATTGGAACGCTCTTTTGGTTTATTATGATTGGCACGGTTGCGGTTGGCTCGCTGGTTTTCATTCACTTCCGCTATTCGCAAATATCACAAATCACCTTTCCTTATACGCAACTGGTGCAATCCATTTCGCCTGAAATAGAGGGGCTTTCGCGTGCCGTATCAGAGAGCTATCGCATGACGCCGGGAGAGAATATTCCGGTTGTCACCCAACATTTACAGAGAATTCGCACGATTGTTTCAAACTCGCTTATTGAGCGCAAAGAGGCGGCTGCCAGCGGTAATTTTTTTGAAGCACTGAACTACTCGTTGGCACAAAAAGATACGGAGGGGCTTCATCAGCTTCAATCTCTGCTGGAACAAGTCAAAGAGATCGAAGGGACGTTGGTGTTGTTGCGCGATACGCTGGCGGTGCATCGCGAAGGGGAATACAGCTTGGAGCAAGCTGCCTCTATTAAGGAACGAGTGCGGATGCAAATCGGGAAGCTTTCAGAAGACGTTATGCGTTTCGACCAGCGCGCCAAAGCGCTGTATCATCAGTATAGTGGGCAAATTAACGATACGGTTCGACTTTCGATCAATACCATCGTGATCGTGCTCGGGATGGCGCTGTTTCTCTTGTGGGTCTTTACTCGCTGGCTGACGGATGCCTTTGCACGGCCAATCGAATTGATTATTAACCAAATTCACTCCATCAGCACGGGTGAAGTTGATTTGAGTAAAAAGGTTTCCATTAAGTCACAGGATGAAATTGGCACCTTGTCGCGCAAATTTAATGGTTTGATCGACACCGTATACGGCATGACTGTTTTTAAGAAAGTGATTGAAGAAGATACCACGCTCGAAAGCGTCTACGAACGGATTGGCAGTATTTTTGAGCGCGAAGCGGGCATTACGAATTACCGCATATTTGACGTGAATACCTCAAAGCACGAAATGCATATCGCCTATCCCTTAATGATTGGCGACGACCGCCAGATAATGTGCTATCCCGATATTCTCAGCGAATGTTCGCTGTGTCGTGCGCAGAAAACAGGACATACCATCTCTTCTTTTGAATATGAGGGTGTCTGTAAATATTTTTCAGCTGGTGAAGGATGGCACCATATCTGCGTTCCGATGGTTATATCGGGGAACACAGGTGGCGTCGTGCAGTTCCTTTTCTCGGATGATGACGACCTTGATATGGATGAAATTAACCAGAAAATGTTTAAAGCGGAAATGTACCTCAAGCACTCGCTGTCGGTTATCGAAACGAAGCGGCTGATGAACACCTTACGCGAATCGGCGCTGATTGATGGTTTAACAGGACTCTATAATCGTCGGTTCTTACAAGATCATTCTAAGCAGATTATTGCCGGAGTGCTGCGCCGTCAAAAACAAGTTGGTCTTTTGATGTGCGATATGGACTACTTTAAACAAGTGAACGACCAATACGGACATGATGTTGGCGACGTGCTCTTAAAAGAGACATCACTGATTCTACGCAATTCGGTACGCGAGTCGGATGTCGTCATCCGCTTTGGTGGCGAAGAATTTATGGTGCTGCTGATTGACGTTGACCCTGGCTATGCGCTGGAAATTGCCGAAAAAATTCGACTGAAAGTCGAAGAAGCGCGCTTCCGCGTAAGCGACGGCACACTGAAAAAGACCCTCAGCGTTGGGGTCAGTGAATTTCCGAAAGATACCGATGGGTTCTGGCAGGCGATTAAGTACGCCGACGTGGCGCTGTATAAAGCGAAAGAGAGTGGGCGTAATCGTTGTGTGCGGTTTACGGCTGACTTATGGGATGGAAGTGATAATTTTTAATGTTAATCATTCCCCTCCGTGTGGAGGGGTGTCAGGCGTAGCCTGACGGGGTGGTCTTACTCTCCCGCATGACGGGCAGAATGAGTGAATAATCGCAATGGTTCTTTCTTTTGGCATCAAAAGAAAGAACCAAAGAAAAGTGCCCTCGCGCTTTTGCTTCCCCTTCGCCTTGCTCGCCTGCCTCGGGTATCTGCCATTAATGTAAATATTGCTGTTCATTTTTTGAAGATGATGCAAATATGAAAAGTGAAATTTACATTTATGGAGGGTGGGCGTGGCGCAGATTGACGTTTCCGTGTTTGGCCAAAAGGCGGGAAAGCTGTTTTTCGAAGCAGAGCATCATCGCTATGGCTTCAATTACACGGCTTTTGCTGCGCCTATTTCGTTGATTATGCCTTGCCGGAATGCAACGTACTTGTGGAAGCAACATTTGCATCCGATTTTTGATATGAATATGCCGGAAGGGTATATTTTCGAGCTTTTCAAGAATTTTCTCGCCAAAGAGTATGGATATGTTGATGATTTTCTTATCTTTTCGCGTCTTTGCCCTAATATTCAAAGCCATCTGACGTATCAGAGTTGGTGCGAGGTCAAAAGATTTCCCACGTTTCATCTTGACGATGTGTTGCAGAACGATACTCCGGATACGTTCCAGTATATTGTGGCGCAATTTCTGGAAAAAAACGCTATCAGCGGTGTGCAACCGAAATCTCTTGCGCTGCTCACGAACAAAGAATCCCTGAGTTCGCGGGAATACATCATCAAAACGTGGGGTGATGAATACCCTCAACTAGCCCTGAATGAGTTCTTTTGTTTGCAGGCGGTGGCCAAGGCGGGTATTCCGGTGCCAACGGTGCAGCTTTCCGCCAATAATCGTTTTCTGGTGCTGGAGCGTTTCAATTACGATAAAGATACTGGCGTTTATTACGGTTTTGAAGAGATCGCAACGCTCCTTGGTAAAAACAAGGAAGAAAAATACTCCGGTAGCTATGAGCAAATTGCCAAAGTAGTAAAGACGTTAACCAGCGATTCGTTACACGAATTGCAACATCTGTATGCTCTGATTGTGATGAACTTTCTCCTTAAAAATGGCGATGGCCACCTGAAAAATTTCGGTATTCTCTATAATGAAGATCGTTCGCGAACTTGGCTGGCTCCGGCTTACGATGTGGTCAATACGACACTCTACTTTCCCCGCGACCGCCCGGCGTTGAGTTTATTCGGTAAAAAAATCTGGTTTGGTCGCAAGAAGCTCGAAAAATTCGGCGTGCAGCACTGTTCTCTCTCTAGCAAGCAAGCGGAGGATATTTTTGATCAGTGCGCGAACGCTGTAGCAGAAACGCTGCGCGATGTCGCCGCATACATGCGGCAGGATGATCGCTGCGCTGTTCTGGGCAAGCAATTGACAGAAAGTTGGTCGCAATCATTACGTGCGATGAAGGAAGGTTAAACCATGCTTATCCATGACCTCGGCATGCAAATCAGAGCGTTACGCAAAGAGCACAAAATGACACAGACGCAACTGGCACAAATAGCGGGAATCAGTCGGGTGACGCTCGGCAAGGTGGAACGGGGCGAGTTTGGCACGGTGTCATTGGCGGTGGTCGATGGTATTCTGCGTACATTTGGCTATGAATTGAGTGCGCAAAAAAGAACGTCGCATGGTCTGCCGACGCTTGATGAATACCCGAATGCGGGAAGGTAATCTGCGCTGAATGTATTTCCCGCAATCTGGTGCAGTTATTCCTGCTCTTCGCTGTTTTCCCTGAACAGCAGAGTGACTTTCCGCGGTGGAATATGGTACATATCTCCCATTCTTCTCAAGGAGTTTCAATTATGATTGCTGTATATGCCAAAGACAAAGCTGACGCCTTGTCTATCCGCCTTGCGACTCGTCCCGACCATGTGGCGTATCTCACGAAACTGCACGAAGCAGGCGAAATTGCGTTTGCTGGCCCGCTGCAAGACGATGCTGGTGAGACGATGATCGGTAGTTTGTTGGTGTTCACCAGCGACGATCTCGGTGCGGTGCGCGCTATGCTGGATGCTGATCCTTATACCAAAGCTGGTTTATTTGAAACCGTTGAAGTGCGCCGCGTAAAGCGGGTATTTTAAGTGGCACTGAAAAAGATCTGGATTAAACCGAAGGCGAGCAAACACGCGACTGGCGGGCACCCGTGGATTTTCAGTGGCGCGATTGAACGCGAAGAGGGCACTATCACGGCTGTCGATACGGTTGCGGTCTATGTTGGCGAGCGGTGCGTTGGTTCGGGGCTTTATTCTCCTGAAAGCCAGATCCGGGTGCGGATGTTTTCGCGCGAGGCAGTAGAGTTCAACAGCACCCATTTGCGCGCGACGCTTACTTTTGCGCGCAATCGCCGCCGCGAATTGATCGGACGTCACTCCAACTGCTACCGCTTGTTGAATTCCGAAGGTGACTTTACCCCCGGATTGGTGGTGGATGTGTATGGTCAGGTCGCTGTAATGCAGCTCACAACTGCTTCGATGGATGCACGGCGCGACATGGTTGTGCGAGAACTGCAAGCGCTGGGCTTTACCACTATTGTCGAACGCAGTGATGCCAGTGCGCGTAAAGCCGAGGGGCTGGAAGGGGTTACGCAGTTAATTTGCGGAACGCTCCCCGATCCGTTGATAGTGATGGAAAACGGTATTCAATATCACGTTGATCCGTTGCAGGGGCAAAAAACCGGATTTTTCCTTGATCAGCGCGACAACCGCGCTTTGGTGCGTTCGCTCGCGAAAGGGAAAGAAGTCTTAAACTGCTTCAGTTATACTGGCGGCTTCACGCTGAATGCACTGGCTGGCGAGGCATCGTTGGTTAAAAGTGTCGAAATTAGTTCGCCCGCCTTGCATACCTTGGGCGAAAATATCCGCCTGAACAAGTTTGATGGTTCGCACCACGTGATGGTACGCGAAGACGTGTTTGAGTTTCTCCGAGCGGAAGAATCGGCGTATGATATTGTGGTTCTTGATCCACCGCCGTTTGTGAAACGGGCGGATAAAGTGCAGCAAGCCTTGGCGGGATATAAAGAAATAAACCTGATGGGGATGAAACACGTCAATCGTGGCGGGTATCTGCTGACGTTTTCATGCAGCGGTCACATCGATATGGCTGGATTCGAAGAAGTTATCCGATGGGCTGCCATTGACAGTGGACGCCAAGTGCGTGTCTTGCAGCGTTTAGGTGCGGGATTTGATCACCCGCGCAACATCTGCCATCGCGAAGGGGAATACCTGAAAGGATTCCTGCTTCAGATCGTGTGAAAGGATATGAATGAAACTCGACTACAATAATCATAATGGACAAATTGACGACCTGATCGAAGCGCTCATTGCTATGTCGGGAACGGCGCACAATCAGGAATTGATCCGCGAAATGATCATCACCGCACTGCGCGCGGGTGCCGACAAGCTTGACCGTGGCGACCTGAAAATCATCAATAGCGGAATGAAAGAGCTGCGTTATTCTTTTAAACTCTTTTCCGAATACTCGGAACGGCGCAAAGTGAGTATTTTTGGCTCGGCGCGCATTCACCATGACGATGCCGCCTATCAGTCGGCACGCGAATTCGCTCGCCGCATGGTGGAAGAAGGGTTTATGGTCATCACCGGCGCGGGCGGCGGCATTATGCAGGCCGGCAACGAAGGGGCGGGGAAAGATAATTCCTTTGGTGTCAACATTACGCTTCCTTTTGAGCAGGGAGCAAATGAGTGGATTAACAACGACTCCAAGCTGATCAATTTTAAATATTTCTTTTCGCGCAAGATTTTGTTTGTCAAAGAAGCCGAAGCGATTGTGATGTTTCCTGGTGGCTTCGGAACGCATGATGAAGCCTTTGAATCGCTAACCTTGATTCAGACTGGTAAGTCGGTGGTGGTGCCAGTAATTTTCATCGACCCATTAGGCAATAACCATTGGCAAGGTCTAGAAGATTATATGCGTGAACACCTCTATCGTGCGGGGCTCATCAGCGAAGACGATATGCACCTCTACCGCGTGACGAATAGCATTGACGACGCTATCAGCGAAATTATCAGTTTCTATAGTCGTTTCCACTCGTATCGCTTCGTGAAAGATCGCATCGTTATCCGGATGAATTCCGCTCTGCGTTCAGAGCAAGTGGCCTATCTCAATCAGGATTTTCGCGATATTGTTGCCAGCGGGAGTATCGAACAATATCAATCTACCGAAGCCGAATACGGCGAAGATGCCACGTGCGGCATGCCGCGCTTAGCATTCCATTTTGACCGCAGAAGTTATGGGCGGCTCCGCTTACTGATAGATATGATCAACGGCTTTCATTGAGGTGACCGATGATACTGCGACTGATCGCCACTACAACGACTGGGCAACCCGACCGCGACATTCCATTACCCGAAGCTACCGCGTTTGAAATGCGCGGACACTTTCGGAAAGGTGGTTTGGTGGACTTGCTAGATGAAGGGGAGCCGGTTTTCGATTATCAGGCCAAAAGTTTTGACGAACTCCGGCGCCAGATCGTGACTGCCATGACGATAGACTACCAACTGGAACATATGTTTGCCGATGCGGTAGATGAATCGTGGCGGGAAACACACTTTGCCCAAGTGTCCGGACTGTTTGTCGATACGCATGGGGAAAGCGAACGAGATGTCTTTGATGCCCTGTGCGACGAATTACTTTAAGGAGTCAGTATGAGTGAAGTAAACGAACAGATTGTGCAACGCCAGATAAAATTGAACGCCATCCGCGAAATGGGCCACAACCCCTACCGCAACCATAGCAGCCGCGATACCGATATCGCGCAGATTCACACCGCGCACGGCGCAAGCACCAAAGAAGAACTGGAAGCCGCTCAGGAAACCGTGCCGACCTATCGCATTGCCGGGCGGATTCTAGCGCTCCGCAGTTTTGGCAAAGCGGCTTTTGTGAAAGTCGTTGATCGCACTGGCGCGCTGCAATGCTACGTCGCGCGTGACGAAATCGGCCAAGAATTGTATGAGCTGTTCAAAAAAATGGAAGTGGGCGACATCATTGAAGTTGGTGGACGGCCATTCCGCACTAAAACTGACGAACTATCACTGCATGCCACCAGCTTTACCCTGCTCACCAAAGCCACGCGGCCACTGCCCGAAAAATGGCACGGCCTGAAAGATCTGGAAACTCGCTATCGCCAACGCTACGTCGATCTGATTGTCAACCAAGAGTCACGCGACCGTTTTTTGATGCGGAGCCGCATTGTTAAATTCATCCGCGACTATTTCACCGCGCGCGACTATCTGGAAGTCGAAACTCCGATGATGCACCCGATCGTTGGTGGCGCAACGGCACGCCCGTTTGTTACGCATCACAACACCCTCGATATGGATCTCTTTTTGCGTATTGCGCCGGAACTCTACCTCAAACGCCTTGTGGCCGGTGGATTTGAACGCGTCTTTGAAATCAATCGTAACTTCCGCAACGAAGGGATTTCGCCGAAACATAACCCCGAATTTACCATGATCGAATGGTACGAAGCCTACGCTTCCTACGAAGATCAGATGCGCCTGACCGAAGATCTGCTCAGTCGTATAGCGCTTGAGCTGACCGGCAGCGAAACCATCACCTATGGCGATCACGAAATTTCGCTGACAGCGCCGTTTCGCCGCTTAACCATTCCGCAGGCACTGGTGGAATATGGCGGGCTGACGCACGAAGATGTGACCAGCAGCGACACCCTGCAACGGCTGGCGCGTGAGTTGGGGATGGAAAACGCCGCGCAAGCTTCCGACGGCAAACTCCAGTTTTTCCTCTTTGAAGAGCTCGTGGAGCACAAACTGATTCAGCCTACATTCATTATCGATTACCCCAAAGAAGTCAGTCCGCTGGCAAAATCGCGCGAAGATAACCCTATGATTACCGAGCGTTTTGAACTCTTTGTTGCCGGTTGGGAACTGGCGAACGGCTTTACAGAATTGAACAACCCCGAAGATCAGTACGAACGCTTTGCTGAGCAAGTCGAGGCAAAAAAAGCTGGTGACGACGAAGCTTGCGACATGGACAGCGACTACATCCGGGCGCTGGAGTATGGCTTGCCGCCAACCGCTGGCGAAGGGATGGGGATTGACCGCTTGGTGATGTTGATGACCAATGCGCCATCCATCCGCGACGTGATTCTCTTCCCGCATATGCGGCCAGAGTGAGTGGTTTTGTTGGGGGGGCAATGGCATTTGTCGCGTCATGCCGGTTTGTGTGCTTTCCAAGCATCTGCCGCAAGGATAACTCCACCCAAAGCCACTAATCCTGCCGCAAATAACAGTGGCACCGTAAAGTTTCCTTGGATTTTTGCAATATATCCGGCGAGTGCCGGAGCAATAATTTGTCCAGCGCCGACGAGGGCTGTCAGCATTCCGACCGATGTGCCTGCTTTATGCGGTGCTAATTTACGACCATACATAATTGTTAGGCTGACAATTCCCATAAATGTCCCGCCAAGCAGTACCGCACTTAGGTATGCTCCGAATGTTGTTGGCCAGAATACTGGGCTCGCGATACCGATAGACTGTATAAAATATGCTGCCATGAGTGAACGGGATTCGCCGTATCGTGCGGCTATTTGTGGCCAGAAAATGGTGGATACTGCTGCAGAAACCCCAACGAGAAGCCATGAGATTGTCCCCGCTACTGGTGAGTCAAGGAGGGTGCGGACGATTAATACCAAAAAAGTTACCGAAACAACATAGCCTAACCCTTCAAGGAAATATGCCACTCCCAGTCGGATGAAAATCCCGCGGAGTGGCTTTTCTGATTGTGGCGCGTTGAGACCAGTCGTCACTTTCGTGGTGGACGTTCGTGCTAATGACTCGCTTTTCACCCATAGCCACGCAAACGCGACTGGAAAAATGGAAAGCACTCCGATTCCAATCCATGCTTCTTTCCAGCCAAAAAAGTCACAAAGTGGTGCGACTCCGATAGCCGAAAGTGCTATTCCAACGCCTACCCCGCTATACATGATTCCGGAAAGGTGAATTGCTCCGCGCAATGCCAACGCTTCCATAACCAAGAGTGATCCGAAAACGAAAATGGCCGCACTCAGCACTCCGGCAAGAAATCGGAGAGCATACCATGTAGTAAGTCCCTCAGCTATTCCCATGGCAATGGTTACGATAAGTATGAGAGTAAGGCTTAGGCGGAAGCCGGTACTATGAAAACGACGCGGGATATGCCCGAATACTAATGCGCCGGCTAAATATCCAGCATAGTTCCATGAAGCAATAATTCCTGCAATGCTATCGTCAAAGCCTGCGCCGCTTTGCATAAATGGCAGGAGCGGTGTGTAGGCAAAGCGGCCAGTTCCCATGGCAACTGCCAGAGCGAGCATACCGCCAAGCGCTGGAAGGTATTTTTTTGCGTAGATTGGGCGCATGTTGATCCTCTCTATTTATGGTTTTCGTATTACTAAACTTGCGTTTTATTATTGATTGTACGGAATGATTCGTTGTGCCTTGTTGATTGTTGATCGGTATACTCTTTATTCATTACTAATTTGATCATCTTTTGAGTGAAATATTCGTTGAGATTATCAAGGTGGCGGCACGTGAATATGATCTAATTATTTATCACTTGTCCATAATAAAAATTCGTTATGAAATCAATTGACATTCACGTCAACGTTGTTGTAGAAGGTTCGTGTCTAAGATGAATTGATGAGTGAAGTGTCCGGATTATGTGTATGGCATGGAGTCAATCCACTGGATTTAGGAACGCATTATTGCATGTAAAGCCGTTGTCTGTAGGGGGTGGAGCGTATGGATGTTTAGTTTGGCGGGTGTGGCGCGTGGAAGAATCGTGCAACATGTCGTTTACGTAGTCTGCTCGGCTGTAGTCGCTGATCGGTGGCGCGGAGTTGTTGATGATGTTCTGGCGTTCTCTTCGGGGGGCTTTCTCGCGAAGGGTTTATAAACAATCACACGAACCAGTACAGGAGTGAGTCACATGAAGAAAAATGTCTTAATCACTTGTTTGGCAGTATTCTCGGTAGTTTGTATTTTCTCTACGAACGTGTTAGCGATGAATCTTCGGATGTTGTCAGCGTTTCATCCAAACTTTATTTTTAACATTGGCGCCACGAATAACATGATCAAAAATCTCGAAGAGATGTCAGGCGGTAAGGTTAAAATCAGTTTCCATGGGCCGGATGTTGTTTCGACATTTGAACAATTACAACCGGTGCAGTCCGGTATATTTGATCTCTCGTTTACACATGCCACGTACCATGCAGGAAGTATCAGCATAGGCGTTGGGATGGATGCGACCATTGCGGATCCAGAGAAACGCAGAGAAGTCGGTCTGTTTGACCTGCTTGACAAAGAGTACAATAAGATTGGCATTAAGCTCGTTTCTCTCCCGGTTGTTGCGCCGTACCACTTTGTTACTCGTCAGCCATTGAGCGGTAAAACCCCAAGCTTGGCTGGCCTTAAAATGCGCAGCAATCCAAGTTTGCAGAATACCATTATTGCACTTGGTGGCACACCTGTAACCATGGCAGGTGGCGAAGTGTACACCTCGCTGCAACGTGGCGTTATTGATGGCGCGGCATGGACGCAGGTCGGGGTAAAGGATTTCAAGTGGAATGAAGTAGCAAAGTATTTGGTAAGCCCAAATTTTGGCTCGATTTCTATGATGATTATCATGAACCTGAAGAAGTATGACTCGCTCACTCCTGAGCAGAAAAGTTGGATTGACGAGGCGGGAAAAAAGACCGAACTCGACAGCTTGGCATTCTTTAACAACTTGATCGAAGAGGAAATTGCCTACTTGCTGGGTGAAGGCGGAATGACTTTGACCCACTTGAGCCCAGAAGACGTCGCCAATGTTGAAAAATACTGGAATGATGGTCTGTGGGAGATGGGAAAGCAGTCTTCAAATGCCCAAGCGGTCGATGCTATGCGCAAACTCGCGGTTGACTCAGGAATGACTCGGTGACATACGAAGATATTCGCATTAGCTGGCTGGCCACCTTGGGCAGGGTGGCCAGCACCCTCCTCGATCTCGTTACAAAAATTTGTTTTCACTTGAGCGCATGGTCGTTGGCTTTGATCGTGATCATTATTTTAAAAGAAGTTGTCATGCGATACTTCTTTAACGCACCGTCGAGCTGGGCAACTGATGTGAACACGTGGCTCCTAGCGCTCAGCATAATGCTGGCGCTGCCGGAAATCACGCGGACGAACGGTAATGTTGCTATCACGGTGATTGTTGACAAGCTTGGTTCTAGCAAGCAGATGATTATGCGCCGTAGTGTCGCTTTCTTGGGTTGCGTGGTTTGCTTGGTGGTTTGTTACATAGCGTCTCTGGAAACAATACGGCAGTATGATCTTGGGATTGCGACTCTCTGGGTGAGTCCCATTCCAAAGTGGTGGATATCTTCGGTTATCCCGGTTGGCTTTTTTCTGACGGCGGTGCATTTCTTGCGACAGGGGATACGTCCCGGTACTCAGTAACACTTTAAAAGGAGCAATATCATGGATTGGGGCGTTACGCTAACCATAGCGATAGCAGTGCTTTTAATGTTGTTTACATTGGGGATGCCGGTCTTCGTCGCCTTCTTGGTCATCAACGTTGTCGGAGTGTTTATGCTGTTTGGAACCAGCGGGTTCGGGATGTTCACCAACAGTATTTACCAGACAATCAACCAGGAATCGCTTATCGCTATTCCCTTGTTTATTTTGATGGGAGAGGTTCTCTTTCGCTCGAATGCGGTCGATATTCTTGCGAACTCGATTGATAAAATGGTCGGAAATGTCCGTGGACGGCATTATGTGCTGGTCACGGCACTTTCAACCGTTTTCGGTGCCTTGAGCGGATCGGCCGTGGCTGTTGCCGCTATGCTTGGCCGTACCGTGCTGCCGAGTATGGAACAGCGTGGCTATGACGTGCGCCTTGCTACCAGCGCCGTTCTGGGCGGAGCAAGTTTGGCACCGATCATTCCACCAAGCCTTCTGGTCGTCATGGTAGGGTCGATGGTTGATGTTTCTATCGCCAAGCTGTTAATTGCCGGCATTATCCCTGGTGTAATGATGGCTTTTGTGATGGTTATTTACACCTATATCAGAATCTTGCGTGACCCTTCTCTTGAGCCTCCACAGAAAGAGGCAAAAGCTGAGTTTAACCTGAAAGAGTTTGTGATGGCCTTTGTCCGTACGCTTCCATTCCTGATTGTCATCTTTTCGGTCATGGGATTGATTCTTCTTGGCGTTGTCACTCCGACTGAATCGGCCGCAACCGGTGTGCTGGGAGCACTTGTCGCTGCAGCGGTTTTCAGAAAACTCTCTCTGAAAATGATGTATCAGGCACTTTTGGGGACGTGTTCCGTCAGTGCGATGATCCTCATTATTATGGCAAGTTCCATGCTCTTCGGCCAACTTCTCTCCTTTACAGGAGCCTCAAGCGGGCTGGTGCGGATGGCTTCGGAAATGGATCTCCCTACGGTAGGAACATTTATTATTCTCATGTTGATACCGTTTCTTCTCTGCATGTTTGTCGATCTCTTTGCTGTCATGCTTGTGGCAATTCCGATTTATGACCCGTTGCTGCAAGTGTACGGTTTCGATCCGGTGTGGTTCTGGATGCTCTTTTTGATCAACTTAACCCTTGGAAGCCTGACACCTCCATTTGGCTATACGATATTCGCGCTGAAAGGTGCCATGCCGAGCTTGTCACTTGATGATGTTTATGCGGGAGCGTGGCCAATGGTGGGACTGTTTATTCTGGGAATGGCAATTATGTATGTATTCCCTGGGATAATAACATGGCTGCCGGCTTTAATTGGATGAGCACAGGATGAAGAGATAATTGGAGGCTCACTAATGATACCAAAAATTGAAAAAATACTGTATGCGACGGATCTTTCGGCCAATGCGCATTATGCATTCGGGTATGCACTGAGTATGGCTCTCGCACACAATGCGAAGATATCTATTATCAATGTGTATGAAAAATTAACCAGTAATCGCAATATCGAAATGCGTTCGGTTGATTTTCAGACGGCGAAAACGTTGTTGACGGATAAAATTAAAGAGCGATTGCAGATCTACCGTGAAAAAGAAAATATTGAAGAATGCCTCTACGAAAAATTGATTGAAAATATTTACGTTGCAGCTGGTTCCCCGGTCGACGAGGTCGTAAAGCAAGCAAAAGCTGGAGCGTTTGACCTGATTGTGGCTGGAACGCATGGGCATGGATTTCTGTACAGCACGTTGATGGGTAGTACCGCTAAAAAAATTGTTCAGCAAAGTGAAATACCTGTACTTGTTGTGAGGATACCGGACAAAAGGCAATAGTAATCTAGCTGAATGTTTATGTAACAAAATAATCCATATACGAGACGTGAAAATTAAAGTCATCATGTCGAAGGAGCATTGCTATGTCTGAACTTCTAACACGGATTAGAAAGAAAAGTCTCCACTCCAAAATTATGCAACCGGAAGATACCATTCCCTTTTTCAAAAACGGGATGGATCTGGCGTGGTCTGGTTTTACTCCGGTCGGTTACCCGAAAGTGGTTCCACTGGCGTTGGCCGATTATGTGGAGCAAAATAACCTTCAAGGAAAAATGCGCTTTAATCTCTTTATTGGCGCTTCGATAGGGGCGGAAGTAGAAGATCGTTGGGCATCGCTTGGGATGACTGATAAGCGTTGGCCGTACCAAACCGGTAAGGTTATTCAAAAGCAAGTCAACACTGGACAGGTACGGATGGGTGACAAGCACCTTTCGCTGTACGCTCAAGATTTGGGCTACGGATTTTATACGAAAAACCGTGGTGGTGGCTTTGATTTAGGTTTGATTGAAGCGTCCGGCATTGCGGAAGATGGCTCAATTATTCTCGCTGGTTCGATTGGCTCGGCCACAGAAGCGATCCGCTATTCAGACAAGCTGATTATTGAAATCAACACGGCAATTCCTTCGTTTGAAGGGATTCATGACATCGTGATGCAGGTGAATCCGCCGCACCGCAAGCCATTTCTGATCAGTCGTGTCGATGATCGGATAGGAACCCTTACCGTTCCGTGCGATCACGAAAAGATTATCGCGATTGTCGAATCGAAAAACCCTGATAGAGGACGCTCCCTCGCAGCTCCTGATGAGCTTTCGGAGCAGATTGCGCAGTATATTCTCGATTTCTTCGGACACGAAGTGCGTGCTGGCCGTTTACCCAAAAATCTCCTGCCACTGCAATCGGGCGTTGGCAATATTGCAAACGCTGTCGTTGGTGGCATGGTGAAAGGTCCCTTCTCCAATGTCAATGTGTGGACGGAAGTTATTCAAGACACCATGCTTGACTTCTTCGATTCGGGCAAATTGAATTTTGCATCGTCCACCTCGCTTTCGCTGTCAGAATCCGGATTTAAGCGGTTTTACGATAATTGGGATGCGTATATCAATAAAGTTGTTCTCCGGCCAATGCAGATCAGCAATCATCCTGAGCCGATACGGCGCCTTGGCGTTATTGCCATGAACACGCCAGTCGAGTTCGATATTTACGGACATGCCAATTCGACGTTGGTTGGTGGTACGCGGATGATTAACGGCATAGGAGGCTCGGGCGACTTCTTACGCAATGCTCAACTTTCGATCATGCACACCCCATCGACCCGTCCATCGAAAACCGATCCGACAGGAATTACCTGTGTGGTGCCATTTGCCACTCATGTTGACCACACGGAGCACGATCTTGACATTCTCGTCACCGAACAAGGGTTGGCAGATTTGCGTGGGTTGTGCCCACGGGAAAGAGCGCGCGAAATCATCAAGCAGTGTGTCCATCCCGATTTCAAACCAATCTTGACCGAATATTATGAACGTTCGGAGCGTGAGTGTTTTGCGCGTGGGGTTGGTCATGAGCCGCATATGCTATTTAAAGCATTCAAGATGCAGGAGTATTTGGAGAACCACGGCACTATGAAAATTCCAAACTGGGATTGATCTCACTTTGGCCGAAGGGAATCTCCTTCGGCCAAAGTGTTTGAGAAAAGGAGTTTGCTATGAAACACGGAGATGAAGGGATAAGAATTCTTGCTGACATGAGCAAAGAGCAGCTTATCCAAATAATTATTGATGATGCCAAAAACTGGCTAGCACATGACGGGCTATGGTTTCAGGCAGTCGAAAAGCGCTACGGGCTTGATAGAGCAATCGACATTGATCGCGAAGCATGGAGCCTCTTTACGGTTGTCGAAGCAAAGCGAATTATGGAGCGATTGAACTTGCAACCCGGTGGGGGAATACCGGCGTTAGTGACCTGTTTATATCATCGGCTTTACGCGAGACTGAACCTGCAAGATGCCATAGAGCAGACCGAAAATCGAGTTGTTTTCCGTATGCGTGATTGCCGCGTGCAGTCGGCAAGAAAGCGCAAAGGGCTTGCCGATTTTCCCTGTAAATCAGTTGGTATCGTCGAATATCGTGAATTTGCCAAAACCATCGATCCTCGCATTGTAACCACCTGTGTGGCATGTCCTCCTGATCAACATCCCGACGAGTATTGGTGCGCATGGGAATTCACTATCCCCCAGGATGCCCCACAGTAAAGACAAAGGAGATACTCTATGCATGAAAAGATAGAACCATATAAAACGAAACATAAGCTGCGTTTTGTCACCGCGACAGCGCTTTTTGACGGGCATGATGTTTCCATTAACATTATCCGTCGGCTGTTGCAGGCATCCGGTGCCGAAGTTATTCACCTTGGGCATAATCGTTCGGTTGATGAAATCGTTACTGCCGCCATTCAGGAGGATGTCCACGGAATTTGTATCAGCAGTTACCAAGGCGGACATGTTGAATTTTTTAAATACACCATGGATTTGCTCCGCGAACGCGATGCGATGCATATACGTGTGTTTGGCGGCGGTGGCGGCGTTATTATCCCCGATGAAATTAAGCTCATAGAGTCATACGGAGTTTGTAAGATATTTTCGCCGGAAGATGGTCGCATGATGGGACTTCAGGGGATGGTAAATTTCAAACTACAGCAGTGTGATTTTCCCATTGAAAGAGATCCGGCTGCCGAAATAGGAAAACTCAAAGATCGTGATATTCGCGCGATTAACACCATCATCACGCTCGCAGAAAATGCACAATTTGCCGAACATACCGATTTGCAAAAACAAATCCATAGCATGGCGGTTCATGTTCCTGTGCTGGGTATAACCGGTACCGGTGGTGCCGGAAAAAGTTCACTAACTGATGAGCTGGTGCTCCGTTTTCTGCGAGATTTTCCTGATAAAAGCGTGGCGATCCTCGCGGTTGATCCTTCGCGTCAACGCACAGGTGGCGCTTTGCTGGGCGACCGTATCCGTATGAACTCCATTGCAAACGTTGGCAATCGCGTCTACATGCGTTCGCTGGCAACACGCGACTCGCATACCGAGCTTTCTGCTGCGATACATGACGCTATCGATGTTGTACGTGCCGCAGGTTTTGACCTGATTATCGTTGAAACGTCTGGGATTGGGCAGGGCGATGCCTCAATTGTCAACGTGTGTGACGTTTCGCTTTACGTTATGACATGCGAATTTGGCGCGCCGACACAGCTTGAAAAAATAGATATGCTTGATTTCGCTGATTTGGTCGCTATCAATAAGTTTGATCGTAAAGGCGCGGAAGATGCATTGCGCAATGTGCGCAAACAGTACCGTAGAAATAAAGAGTTGTTTGACGCACCAGATGAAGCCTTGCCAGTCTATGGCACGATTGCGTCGCAATTTAACGATCCGGGAACCACGGTACTCTATAGAGCGGTCATCGACACATTGAATCGCAAGCAGAACCTTGCATGGAATTCATCCCTCGAAATTATTGAGAAGGACAGCCTGAAAAAGGTGATTATTCCCCCAGATAGAATCCACTATATGGGCGAAATTACGCAATCCGTTCGTGGCTATCGTAAAATGGTGGCGCAGCAGGTAAAAGTGGCACGTGCGCTGTATCAGTTGCAAGGTGTCCGTTCCTTGCTTGAAGCGAGCGGCAGTGTGGCGGGCGACGATATTCAGGGGTTAATTGAAAGTCATGAAGGGCACCTCCTCACCGAAGTGCGCCAAATTGTTGCTGGGTGGCCGAAGCTCATTGAGGCCTATCGTCAGGAAGTGCAAATTACAAAAATTCGCGACAAAGAAATCCGGACTGAACTCACCACTACCAGCCTATCGGGCACGCGCATCCCGAAAGTCTGCGTGCCGAAGTATGAGGACTGGGGCGAGATCGTCCGCTGGAGTATGTTGGAAAATATTCCTGGCTCTTTCCCCTATACGGCCGGCGTGTTCCCTTTTAAGCGGACGGAAGAAGACCCGAAGCGGCAATTTGCGGGCGAAGGGAGCCCAGAGCGAACCAATCGCCGTTTCCATTATCTGTGCCAGGATGATGGCGCGAAACGTTTGTCAACCGCTTTTGACAGCGTAACACTCTATGGCGAAGATCCGGACTATCCACCAGATATTTACGGCAAGGTTGGCGAAAGCGGAGTATCGATTTGTACCCTGAACGACATCAAAAAGTTGTACGCCGGTTTTGACCTGTGCGCCCCATCGACCAGCGTTTCCATTACCATCAATGGCCCTGCGCCCATGATGTTGGCCATGTTTTTTAATGCCGCGATAGATCAGCAGGTCGATGCATTTCGTCAGGAAAAAGGGCGTGAGCCTGATAAAAAGGAGTACGAATCTATTCGTACCTGCACGTTGCAAACAGTTCGTGGAACCGTGCAGGCGGATATCCTCAAAGAAGACCAGGGGCAGAATACCTGCCTGTTTTCTATCGACTTTGCGTTAAAGATGATGGGAGATATTCAGCAATATTTTATCGACCAAAAAGTGCGCAACTATTATTCCGTGTCTATCAGTGGCTACCATATTGCGGAAGCAGGGGCGAATCCGATCACCCAACTCGCCTTTACGATGGCCAATGGATTTACGTACGTTGAATATTATCTTTCGCGCGGTATGCATATTGACGACTTTGCGCCGAGTCTCTCTTTCTTTTTCAGTAATGGCCTTGACCCTGAATACTCCGTGATTGGACGGGTTGCTAGGAGAATCTGGGCGGTTGCTATGCGCGAAAAATATGGTGCCAATGAGCGGAGCCAAAAGCTGAAATATCACATTCAGACCTCTGGGCGCTCGCTCCATGCGCAAGAGATGGATTTCAATGACATTCGTACCACGCTTCAAGCGTTGATGGCGATCTATGATAACTGCAACTCTTTGCATACCAACGCTTACGATGAAGCGGTGACGACACCGACCGAAGAATCTGTTCGTCGTGCCATGGCCATTCAGATGATTATCACAAAAGAGTTTGGTCTCGCCAAAAATGAAAACCCGCAGCAAGGTTCTTTTATTATCGAAGAATTGACTGACCTCGTCGAAGAGGCGGTTTTGTGTGAGTTTGATAGGCTGGATCAGCGTGGTGGCGTGTTAGGTGCGATGGAGACGCAATATCAGCGGAGTAAGATTCAGGAAGAGTCGATGCTCTACGAACACAAAAAACACAGTGGTGAGCTACCCATTATTGGCGTGAACACGTTCTTGAATCCACGAGCTGGTGAAGAAGGATACGGCGCTGTCGGAGAACTTGCTCGCGCTACTCCGGAAGAGAAAGAGCAACAAGTGAATAATCTGCGCGCATTCCAAGAAGCAAACAAGGAACAGTCCGCTATAGCTATTCGACGTTTGCAAGAAGTGGCTACGTCAGGTGGGAATATCTTTGCCGAACTGATGGAAACGGTACGGTATGCCTCTTTAGGCCAGATTACTCGCGCGCTTTTTGAAGTTGGCGGACGCTACCGGAGAAACATGTAACGTGTTTGTGTGGAGGAGATCATGGATATTTTCGAGGTAATCAAAAACCGGAGAAGTATACGCAAATATACGAATCAACCGGTGCAACAGGAAACAATTCTGCAGGTGTTAGAAGCGGCGAGGCTTGCCCCTTCTTGGAAGAACTTACAATGCTGGCGTTATATTGTGATCGATATGCCAACGCTCAAGGAGCAGATCCTCTCGGCATTTCCCGAAGACAATCCCGGGCGCAAAGCGATTGTGCAAGCGCCTGTGGTGATTGTGGTTTGTGCGAATACGCAGGAGTCTGGCATTGAAAACGGGATCGAATATTATGTTGCAGACGTTGCCGTTTCATTCCAGCAATTGTGCCTTGCTGCAACAGCACTTGGGCTGGGAACGTGTTGGATCGGCTGGTTTGACGAAGCACGCATTCGCGAAGTATTGCAAATCCCACCTTCTATTCGCGTGGTGGGGATCACGCCGCTGGGATATCCCGATCAAGATCCAAAGCCTCGTGGGCGTAAGGCGATGAAAGAGATTGCAATGCTCAATTCATGGAACCAAGAAATGCCTACTGGAGGTGATGCATGATTACACGTACTGAAGCGATGGTGCGCGTGGCAAAATTGCAGTCTGCGCTACAGGGTCAAAAGATTGACGGGGCGCTTTTTCAGCTTCCTATTGATATCTATTATTTCTCTGGCACACGGCAAAATGGAGTGTTGTGGGTTCCTGCCGAAGGCGTTCCGATCCTGCTCGTCAAAAAAAGTTACACGCGTGCTTGTCAAGAGAGTCCACTGGAGGATATCCGCCCGTTTCCGCCGAGTAAGGAATTTGCCGCAACTTTTCCTGAAAGCGTGATGCGTATAGGACTTTCCTACGACATCTTGCCAGTGCAGCAACAAGCGTATTATTCCAAATTGCTTCCGGGAAAAGAGTTCTGCGATATCTCCCTCCCCTATCGAGATATTCGCTCCGAAAAGACACCGTTCGAGCTGCAATTACTAACACAGAGTGCGAAGTCGCTTTGTTCCGTATTTGAGCAGGTTCCGCAGTTTCTGAAGGCGGGTATGCGCGAAGTTGATGTCGCCGCAGAATTTGAGTATCGCCTGAGAAAGGCGGGTAATGAAGGGTATATCCGCATGCGTGCTTTTAATCAGGAATTATTCATGGGATTAGCACTCTCGGCGGGAGCGGCGTGCGAAGGTTTTTTTGATGGTGCGGTTACCGGGCGCGGTTTAACCAGTGCCGCACCGCATGGGTCGGGAGTTGCTTTGATTCAAGCTAATGAGCCGATTTTCATCGACTACACGGGTGTTTTCAACGGCTACATTACGGATATGACACGCATGTTTGTTATCGGCACGCTTGATGCCGAGCTGAAGCGCGCTTTTGACGTCTCATTGGCAATACAAAAACGGATTCAAGAACTGCTGATACCGGGGAATATTTGCGAGGATCTCTTTAGTGAAGCACTCGCTATGGCAAATCAAGAGGGGCTCGGTGAGAGTTTTATGGGAATGCCCGGCGAGCAAGCGAAATTTGTTGCGCATGGCGTTGGACTTGAACTTGATGAGTTACCTGTTTTGGCACAAGGGTTTAAAGTTCCACTGCGGGCAAATCAGGTGGTGGCCGTTGAGCCAAAATTTGTTTTACCCGGACGGGGCGCAATCGGCATTGAAAACACGTTTATTGTGACCGAAAAAGGTGGTGTGAAAATTACCGCCATTCCTGATGAGATAGTCTATCTTGCCTAATTAGTGCGAGTTGCAAGAGTAGTTTTTAGCTTTTATTTTTCCATGGTAGCGTATTTCGTATCTCTAAACATCGCGGAAAAAATAGTGCTCCACGATGAATATATAAATGCGTTATGTTTTCGGTTGACATTAACGTCAACGGTATTTATAAGAGGGCAGAGTATATCTCTTTGATCAACACAAGAACCGGCAATCGCCTGACAGTCGCGGTGGGTTGTCGAAAGGAGTGAAAGGTATGGGCGCAGAAGTATTCATTGTTGAAGGGAAAAGAACGCCGTTTGGATCGTTTAATGGGGCTCTTTCTGACCAAGATGCACCAACCTTGGGCGCTTGCGCTATCAAAGGGGTGCTCGATGCCACCAAAATCAGCCCAGAAGCGATTGGTGAAGTTATTATGGGGCATGTATTGGCTGGTGGTTGTGGCCAAGCGACGGCACGTCAAGCTATGCGCGGCGCGGGCATTCCAGACTCCGCAGGGGCGCTAACTATCAATAAAGTCTGTGGTAGTGGCTTGAAATCTATCATGTTAGGGGCGAATTCCATCATCTTGGGTGATGCCAATGTGGTGGTTGCTGGCGGGATGGAGAGTATGTCTACTGCACCATACATTCTCAAAAAAGGGCGCACTGGGTATCGTATGGGGCACTCCGAGATATTTGATCTGATGATTTATGATGGGCTGCAGGATCCATATTCCGGTCGTCACATGGGAGAAATAGGCGAGGAGAGTGCTGAGCGCAATGGGCTGACCCGTGCGGAGCAAGATGAGTTTGCCGCGCGCTCGTATCAGTTGGCACAAACTGCGGTCAAAGAAGGGATTTTTCAGGATGAAATTGTCCCGTTTGTCAAACTGGCTAAAGGGAAAGAAATCATTATTAGCGAAGATGAAGAGCCATTTAAAGGAGATATCGCAAAACTTCCTACGCTGAAAACAGTCTTTAAAAAAGATGGCACGATTACAGCGGGGAATGCTTCTACTATCAATGATGGCGCGGCGGCCGTACTGCTTGCCAGCGCGGAGGCAGTGCGTCAATTCGGCCTAGTGCCAAAAGCGCGGATCGTCGCCATGGCCACCAATAGTATGCAGCCAAATTACTTCCCTGAAGCGCCAGTCGGCGCTATTCAAAAGGTATGCGCCAAAGCAGGTATCAGTATCAACGACATTGATCTTTTCGAAATTAACGAAGCGTTTGCCTCCGTAGCACTCCTCGCGGTGAAGCAGCTCAAAATACCTATCGATAAAGTGAACGTCAATGGTGGCGCGTGCGCCATTGGTCATCCGATAGGCGTGAGCGGGACCCGTCTGGCCATCACCGTTGTTCGTGAACTGCACCGGCGCAATGTGCGTTATGGATTGGCAACGTTGTGTATTGGTGGCGGAGAAGCCGTCGCGGTCATTGTAGAAAAAATATAAGGGAGGATGTTATGACACATATTGGCGTACTCGGAGCCGGACAAATGGGCAATGGCATTGCTCACGTTTTTGCACAAAAAGGTTTTCGCGTCATTCTTTTCGATATTTCACAAGAACAACTCGCCAAGGCGTTGAAAACCATTCAGGCCAATCTGGAGCGTCAGGCCAAAAAAGGGGCAATTGAGTCTTCTGTTATTCCGGAAATTATGGGTCGTATATCTTCGACTACCAGTATGGCAGATTTAGCTGGGGTTGATCTGGCGATTGAAGCCGTTACGGAAAACGAATCGCTCAAGCTTTCTATCTTCAAGCAACTTGATGAAACCGTAACCAACAAAAACGCCATCCTCGCATCCAACACCTCTTCCATTCCGATTACGAAAATTGCTTCCGCTACCAGCCGTCCTGATCGTGTTATCGGGATGCATTTTATGAATCCAGTGCCGGTTATGGCGTTGGTTGAAGTTATTCGTGGCCATGCCACCAGCGATGAAACCTTTGCCACCATTGCAGAGGCCATTACCACACTTGGGAAAGAAATGGCGGTTTCACAGGATTATCCGGGCTTTATTGTGAACCGCATCTTGATCCCTATGATCAACGAAGCGGCCTTTGCCCTCTACGAAGGGATTGCGACGGCTGAAGATATCGACAAGGGGATGAAACTTGGCACCAATCAGCCAATGGGGCCGTTGACGTTGGCCGACTTTATTGGACTCGACACGGTTTTGGCGATTGCCAATGTCCTCTATGACGGGTTTAAAGATCCCAAATATCGCCCATGCCCTTTACTCGTAAAAATGGTGAATGCGGGTTACTACGGTCGCAAATCTGGTCGTGGTTTCTACCAATACTAACGAGGAGCGTGCGATATGACATTTCAGAATCTCTTGGTAGTGACTGATGATTCGATTGCTACCGTTACCATCAATCGGCCGCAGGCTCTCAATGCCCTCAATGCCGAAGTGATTTCAGAGTTAGAAATGGCCATCAGTGCCTTGCAGAACGATGAAGCGGTGCGCGTCATTATACTGACTGGTGCGGGAGAAAAGTCATTCGTTGCTGGCGCTGATATTAAAGCGATGGCGCAGATGAGCGCATCTGAGAGTCGTGCCTTTGCCCACGCGGGTCAGCGCACCGTCAGCCTTATGCAACAGGGAGCCAAGCCGATCATTGCCGCCGCCAACGGCTTTGCGCTTGGTGGTGGGCTTGAGTTGGCGCTCGCGTGTGACTTTATCTATGCCTCAGCAAAAGCCAAATTTGGGCTGCCTGAAGTGGGTTTAGGGGTAATTCCCGGCTTTGGAGGTACACAAAACCTTACGCGTCGTATCGGAGCTGGGCGTGCCAAGGAGCTTATTTTTACTGGCCGCGTTATTAGCGCAGAAAAAGCCTTGGCGTGGGGAATCGTGAATGAAGTGTGCCCACCCGAGGCATTGCTGGCGACGGTTCTTGATGTGGCACGTGAAATTGCCACGAAAGGGCCATTGGCCGTTTCGCGTGCGAAAGAGGCGGTGCAGAGCGGGGCAAATATGGCGCTCGATGACGCCTATCGCTTGGAAGCGGCACTTTTCGGAACGTTGTTCGCTACGGACGATCAACGTGAGGGGATGAATGCTTTTATTGAAAAGCGCCCGGCAACCTTTGTCGGGAAATAACATTTCTGAGGTGATGCAATGAATTTTGACCTGAGCCAGGATCATAAAGTTTTACAAGATGCCGTTCGTGATTTTGTTCTTAAAGAGATTAAACCTCTGGCGGTATCAATTGATGAAAACCATGAAATTCCGAATGAGTTGGTGCACGCCATTGCGGAAATGGGTTTCTTGGGGAGTTATATCCCAGAAGAGTACGGCGGAGCCGGCATGGACATGCTTTCGTACGCTATTGTTGTTGAAGAAGTTTCCAAAGCGTGCGCTTCGACGGGAGTACTGATTTCTGCCCATACGTCGTTGGCATGCGACCCGATTTACCGCTTTGGTACGGAAGAGCAGAAAATGCAGTGGTTGCCCGATCTGACTTCAGGGGAAAAAATCGGATGTTTTCTGCTGACGGAACCGGATGCGGGGAGCGATGCGGGAGCCATTACGACAACCTATCGCCGTGAAGGTGATGAATTTGTCATAAACGGATCAAAGATATTCATTACCAATGGTGCCTACCGTGGCACGGGTGTTGTGCTTGCCACATTCGATAAAGGGCTGAAGCACAAAGGAGTATCTGCTTTTATTGTTGATTTGGAATCGCCTGGCGTTGAAATCCTTAAAAATGAAAACAAGATGGGGATTCGTGGAAGTTACACCACGGCCTTTGGGCTCGACGATGTACGCGTGCCTGCCGAAAATTTGCTCGGACAAGAAGGGCAAGGTTTTAAAATTGCGATGGAAACCCTTAACGGTGGTCGTATCGGGATTGCGTCGCAAGCACTTGGGATTGCCGAAGGAGCTTTTACGCTAGCGCTGAACTATTCGAAAGAACGCAAGCAATTCGGCGCCCCCATCTGCAACCTGCAAGCCATTCAATTTAAGTTGGCCGACATGTGGGCACGAATCGAAACCAGCAAGCTGATGACCTATAAGGCAGCTTGGATGAAAGATAATCAGAAGAATTATTCCATGGAATCGGCGATGTGCAAAATGCTTGCGTCAGAAACAGCCACCTATGTCACCAAGGAAGCTATTCAGATTCACGGTGGGTATGGCTTTATCTGTGACTATGAAGTTGAGCGGATGTACCGCGATGCGAAGATCACGGAGATCTACGAAGGAACCAGCGAGGTTCAACGGATCGTTATTTCAAAAATGCTTCTCTCGTAAAGGGTCAATATAAATATTGCTTCGTATATGGAGGCCGTCATGGAATTCACTCGTGAAATATACTGGAACATAGGTTCGGGCGTCATCCTGCCGATGTATCTGCTGAGCTTTGTTGCCATCGCTTTGTGTATTTGGGGTTTTTACCGCCGGATCGCACTCTACCGCCAAGGGAAGGATGTTGAGCGTTTTGACCAACCGGCGGTGCGGATCCACGCGATGCTCCGTTTAGCGCTGCAGCAGACAAAAGTATTGCGGGTGAAAAAGCGAGGCGGTTTTCATGCATTTTTCTTCTGGTCGTTTCTGTTGCTGTTTATCGGAACGCTGTTGATTATGCTTCAGGCTGATCTCACCGATCCGGTTTTCGGATATGTCTTTTTAAAAGGCACCTTCTACCTCCTTTTTTCACTGGTACTTGATATTGCCGGAGCCGTGGGTATCGTTATGTTGGCGTTTCTCATGGCTCGGCGCTTTTTTACGCAACCCAAGGAAATTGAATCGATTCGCGACGACTACGCGATTCACGGTATGCTTTTTGCTATTCTCGTCACAGGATTTTTGGTCGAAGGGGCACGCATGGCGGCAACAGAGATCCCACAAGCTTCAACGCTTATGTGGTATTCACCGGTAGGGCTTGTCTTCGGCCAACTGTTTACCTCTTTGCATGCCGATACCGTACTGGCTTTGCACAGCGCTCTTTGGTGGCTCCACTTTCTGATTGTGCTGGCCTTTATTGTCGCCATCCCTTTCACGAAGCTGCGGCATATTTTTACCATTCCGGCAAACTACTTTCTCGGCGATTTACGCGCGAAAGGGACGCTCGCTCCTATACCGCTTGAAGATGAAACTATCGAGCAGTACGGGGTTTCTACCATTCATGATCTCACTTGGAAGGATATTTTTGACACCGATGCCTGCATTAGCTGTCAGCGGTGTCAGGATCGTTGTCCCGCGTATGTGACCGATAAACCGCTCTCTCCGATGAAACTTATTCAGCAGATTGGCGAAGTGGCTGTTGGCGAAAATCCGCAAACGAGCCTCGCGGAATGTGTGACGCACGACGTACTCTGGTCATGCACAACCTGCCGCGCCTGTCAGGATATTTGTCCCGCGAATGTGGAGCATGTCAATAAAATCATCGGCATGCGTCAGAGTCTTTCACTCATGGAAGGTGAGTTTCCTGGCGATGAAGTTCGCACTGCAATAGGCAACATTGAAGTCAATGGCAACCCATTTGGGCTGGCCTATGCGAGTCGTGGTGATTGGGCGGATGGTCTTGATGTTGCCCGTCTGAGTGAAGGTGAAACCGCCGACATTCTTTATTTTGCAGGTTGTTACGCTTCATTTGATAAGCGCAATCGCGACGTGGCCAGAAGCTTTATTGCGATCTGCAACGCTGCTGGACTCCGTGTTGGGATACTAGGCAAAGAAGAAAAATGTTGCGGCGAACCGGTGCGAAAGCTTGGTAATGAATATCTTTTCCAGATGCAGGCCACAGAAAACGTCGAAACCATCAAAGGATATGGTGTTTCGCGTATTGTGACGACCTGTCCGCATTGCTTTAATACCTTATCGCGCGACTATAAAGATTTCGGGCTCGATATTCCTGTCGAACACCACTCAATATTTATACAAACGTTGATTGATGAAGGGAAACTGGATATTGCTGGCGGTCTGGAGGCGTTTTCTGCGACCTATCACGACTCCTGCTATCTCAGTCGTTATAAGGATATTACGCAGGAACCGCGCAAAACTCTGGCACAGGTTGGCGGTACCATTCAGGAAATGGAAAAGCATGGCATTGATGGGTTTTGCTGTGGCGCTGGCGGCGGGAGAATTCTTGCTGAAGAAACGCTTGGCAAAAGAATCAATGTCGAACGAGTACGCATGGCAGCGGAAACGAATGTGCCACTGTTGGTGGCGAACTGTCCGTTTTGCCTGACGATGTTTGAAGATGGCATTAAAACGGGCGGGTTTGAAGAAAACCTGAAAGTTATGGATCTCGCCGAGGTTGTTGTTAATAAACTCTCACTTTCGAAATAACTCATCTCAGGAGGAAACAATGAAAATTCTGGTTTGTATGAAACAGGTGCCTGACCTTGAGTCGCGCTTTCGTGTGAACGCTGACGGTACATGGTTTGATGAAAGTGATTTAGCATTCAGAATGAACGAGTATGACGAATACGCGGTTGAGCAAGCGGTACAAGTTCGGGAAAAACTTGGCGCGGAAGCTGAACTGACGGTTCTTTCCGTAGGGCCGGCTCGTGTGGTGGAGGCACTGAAGAAAGCTCTTGCGATGGGATGCGATAAGGCGGTGCACATTCTTGATGCGGCGGTACACACGAAAGATCCCGCGCAAATAGCCGCAACTATTGCTCAATTCTGCAAAGACAAAGACTTTAAACTGATTTTTACCGGCATGCAATCACAAGACCGCGGCTCGGCGCAAGTGGGCGTACTCCTTGCCAGCGCACTTGGGTATTCCTGCGCCACGACCATCGTAGATTTCTCCCTTGTTGGTGACAATGTAGAGGTTAAGCGTGAGCTAGAAGGTGGGACAAAAGGTGTCGTTACGCTCTCGCTTCCGGCAGTCTTCACATGCCAGTTGGGGTTGAATTCGCCGCGCTACCCAACATTGCCGAACATTATGAAGGCCAAAAAGAAGGAAATTCGTGAAATTCCGGTTGCTGAACTTACGTGTATTGAACCGCTGGCACTCACCAGAAAAGTGTATCCACCAGAGAAAAAATCGGGTGGCCTTGTGCTGGAAGGTGATGTGGCAACCATGGTCGATCGTGTTGTGTCACTACTTAAAGAAAAAACATCAGTGTTGCGCTAGGAGGTTCCCATGAAAGTATTGGCAGTCGGTGAATATCGCGAAAATACATTATTAGAAAGCACGTACGAACTACTTGGCTTTGCAAAGCATCTTGGCGCTGACGTTTCAATGGTGCTGGTGGGACGTCGCGGGCAGGGTGTCGCACTGTCGGGAACGCTCTATCTGGCCGACGTTAACGTCTATCATGAGTACAACCCAGAGCTGCATACGCGACTTGTTCTGCAAGCAGCGGCCGAAGAAAACCCCGACCTGATCGTGTTCTTGCACTCGTCGTATGGATGGGATTTGGCTCCGCGTGTGGCGGCGGCACTTGGTGTGGCACAAATTTCCGAAGTTATCGGTGTTGACGGCAGCGAGTACGAGGTTCCCTGCTGCAATGCAAAAATGCGAAGGAAGGTGAGCAGTGCGAAGTCCCAAGTGGTGTTAACGTTGCAACCTGGTGCTTTTACGGCGCATAAAGCCAGCGAAGACGCCAAGGTTGTTTCACTTGAAGTTGCGACGGAATCAAAAGGGACATTCACTTTTGTGGGGTACGAAGCAGCTGAAGCGAAAGGGGTAGATTTGTCGCGTGCGGAAGTTATTGTCACCGCAGGTCGCGGCATTGGTAAGAAAGATAATGTGGCGATAATTGCCGACCTTGCCAAAGCCCTGAAAGGGGAGTTAGGCGCAAGTCGTCCCGTCGTTGATGCGGGCTGGGTTCCGCATGACCACCAAGTCGGTACTACGGGGCAAACGGTAAGCCCTAAACTCTATATCGCGTGTGGCGTTAGTGGTGCCATTCAGCATCTGGCAGGGATGAAAAAATCTGATTTCATCGTGGCGATCAATAAAGATCGCGACGCGCCAATTGGTGAGGTTGCGGACGTGTTGGTCGTTGCCGATGTGATGCAATTTGTCCCCGCGCTGACAGCGAAAGTTTCGTCATAATGCTTCGGCAAGGATATACGCAAGTGTACACCGGCAATGGCAAAGGGAAGACAACAGCGGCTTTTGGTCTTGCTCTGCGCTCGGTCGGTCGCGGACTGCGTGTCTGTGTGGTGCAATTTCTCAAAGGTGGTGGAGCCTACGGGGAGCACTTTGCGGCGGACAGATTTGCGCCATTGCTTACGGTTCATCAAACTGGAAGAGACGTTTGGATTACGAAAGGAAACCTTGAGACGGAAGATATTACTATCGCTCAACAGGCTTTCAAAACCGCTCAACATGCCATATTTCTTGAAGGATACGATGTTGTCATACTCGATGAAATAAATTGTGCCGTCTGGTTTGGGTTGATTCCGGTGGACGATGTTGTCGACCTGATTGCGAAAAAACCGCCCTGCACAGAACTTGTTTTAACGGGACGGTATGCTGACGAAAAAGTTATAGAAAAAGCTGACTTGGTCACGGAGATGAGAGAAATCAAACATTACTATCAAGTGGGCGTCGATGCCCGTGTCGGCATTGAAAAATAGCAGTACATAACGCAATGGAGGCGAATCAATGACACATACGCGACTCTCAGAGAGTGATGCGAATTTCCATACGATACTTCACGGGTGCAAGGTGGTGAATGTTTCGCTTAATTTGCCGGGACCTGCCGCTGCGGAAAAACTTGCCAACATGGGAGCGCATGTCACTAAGGTTGAGCCTCCAACGGGTGATCCGATGCAGCACTACTGTCCCTACTGGTATCAGCACATGGCAGCAGGGCAAACGGTTGTTACTGCTGATCTAAAAAGCGAGGCGGGGAAATCAGATCTCGATGCGTTGCTACGCAATGCCGATGTGCTGCTTACCGCTTCGCGCCCGGCAGCGCTGCAACGGCTGGGACTTGACTGGGAATCGTTACGCGCCCGTTATCCGCGCCTTTGTGTTGTTTCTATCGTAGGCTACCCCGCGCCCAATGATCATGTGGCGGGTCACGATCTCACCTATCAGGCCGCGCTCGGTTTGATATTTCCGCCACACATGCCAGTGAGTTTGCTGACCGATATTTCCGGTGCGGCCGAGGTGGTTACGACGGTACTTGGATTGCTTTTCCAACGCGAAAAAAGCGGTACCGGAGCGTATCGCCAAGTGTCGCTTGTTGAATGTGCTTTACCCTTTGTCGATCCTTTGAAGTACGGAAGTACCTTGCCGAATGGTGGTCTCGGTGGAGCTATTCCTGAGTATAACCTGTACCAGACACAGGATGGTTGGATTGCGGTAGCCGCTCTTGAACCACACTTTAAAGAGCGCCTTGAGGGCGCGTTTTCCTTGAGCGGTGCTGAGAGCTATCGGGCAATATTTGCGACAGAGAGTTCGCTTTTCTGGCAGGAGTGGGCACATGAACACGATGTGCCGATTGAAATAGTGAAAGAGTGGCGTTGACTGACGACAACCATAACCCGAACATCAGTACCATGAGGAGATCCCTATGTATCTGGAGTTAAGCGAAGAGCAAAAACTGATTCAAAGTACGGCACGTGATTTTGCCAAAGCCGAGCTTGAGCCGATAGCAGCCAAGCTTGATCAAAGTGATGATCGAAGTCCGATGCTGGCTAATCTCAATAAGCTAGCGGAACTTGGCTTTATGGGGCTGAATGTTTCGTCTGAGTATGGTGGATCGGAAGCAGGAGTTATTTCATTTAGTGTTGCTATGACCGAAATTGCACGAGCCTGTGCTTCGACGGCAGTTACCGTTTCGGTCAATAACATGGTGGCCGAAGTTATTCAGGCCATAGGCTCGGCTGAGCAAAAGCAAGCCTATATTCCCAAAATATGTTCTGGTGAATTTGCAGCAGGAAGTTTTGCGCTTACCGAAACCGGGGCGGGATCTGACCCCGCGGGGATGACTTCAACCGCGTTCGATGATGGCGATTCATGGGTGCTGAATGGATCAAAGATATTTATTACGAGCGCTCCGTATGCGGGCGTGTTTGTTGTATGGGCGGTAACCGATAAAGCTGCGGCAAAAGGAAAAGGGATCAGTTGTTTTTTGGTCGAAGCAGGGACACCAGGTCTTATTGTTGGCAAAGAAGAAAAGAAAATGGGGCAACACGCATCGGCCACCAATGAAGTCATTTTTTCTGATTGTCGCATTCCGAAAAGCGCCATTATGGGAAAGCCAAACGATGGATTCCGGGTTGCCGTTGCCGAGTTAGCCGGTGGTCGCATCGGTATTGGTTCATTAGGTCTTGGGATTGGTCTCGCGGCAATGGATGCCGCAACGCGGTACGCGGCTGATCGTAGCCAATTTGGGCAGAAAATTACCGGATTCCAAGCCGTACAGTGGATGATTGCGGACGGATACACTGAGCTTGAGGCGGCACGTTTGCTGTTAATGCAGGCCGCATTCCGCAAAGAAACTGGCCGTTCATTTGCGAAAGAAGCTTCGATGGCAAAAATGTTTGCGACCGAAGCGGCCAATAAGGCGTGCTATAAGTCGATACAAATGCTTGGCGGATATGGATATACGCAAGATTTTCCTGTTGAGCGATATGCGCGTGATGCTCGAATCACGACGATATATGAGGGGACAAACGAAATTCAACGGCTGATTATTGCACGCGAAATTCTGAAGAATTTTGCGTAATAAGGGGGCATACGTATGAACAGCAAACGGATTACCATACAACAAGCAGCAGAGATTATTCAGGATGGCAGTAGTCTAACTTTTTCCGGGTTTACCATCTGGCGTCGTCCCATGGCGATTGTTTTTGAACTCATTCGTCAGCACAGACGGCATTTGCACTTAATCGAGGTGAATGGCGGCCCGCACACCGAGTTTTTGGTTGGTGCGGGGTGTGTTGATATTTGGGAGTCTTGCTGGGTTGGGCATGAGTTGTATGGAAAGTATGGTGCGAATCTGTCGCGCAGAGTTGGGCGGAAAGAGATAATCGTTGAGGACTATAGCCATGCCGAAATGATGTTCCGCATGGCCGCCGCCGCTTCAGGAGCGCCGTATGGCGTGACGCAGACCTCGCTGGGAACCGATATCCATAACCCTGAATACGATATGCTTGGCAAGGCTGGATTGCGGGACGGTAAGCGGATTGCAAAACATAAATATAAATTCGTTGAAGACCCCTTTTTTGGTGCCGGGTCGCAAGTTCTTGTGCCGGCTCCCAAAATCGATATTGCGATTCTCTGCGTACAACAGGTTGGCGAAGAGGGGACGGTACGGGTGAATGGTCAGTATTACTCTGACCCGGAAGCGGCACGTGCGGCCGATATTACGATTGTTATGGCCGAAGAAATTGTCCCGGAAGAATACCTGCGTCGGAATGCCGATCAGAATACGATAGCAACCTTTGAAGTAAATCACATTCTGGAGTGCCCGTTTGGGGCTCATCCTACAGGGATGTTTGGGCGTTACGATGTTGATGGCGCTTTTCTTAAAGATTTTTATGGAAAAACGCGGACACAAGAAGGATTTGATGCGTTTGCCGATGAGTGGATTTTTGGGCACGACCACATGAGTTATCTCGAGAAACTTGGTTGGTCGCGCATGTTAGGGTTAAAAGCGAATACCGCGCTGAACTACAGTGTTCGGCCTAAGAAGGGGGCGTGATATGAATACTCACGATTACGCAAAGCCAGAAGAGTACGGATTGGCCGATCTACTTTGTTGCGCGGCCTCGCGCGAGGTGCAAGATAATGAAATAGTATTTGCTGGCACCGGATTGCCGATGGTTGCCATTATGTTGGCGCAAAAAACGCACGCCCCAAATCTGAAACTCATTTTTGAAGCAGGAACACTCGATGGACGTCCACCGGAAATTCCCACATCGGTTGGTGATGCCCGCTGTGAAATGGGCGCTTCGCGCTCGTCAGGGCTCTACGATGCCTTTAGTATTGCGCAGCGTGGATACGTTGATCTTGGTTTTTTGGGGGGAGCCGAAGTGGATGAGTACGGTAACGTCAATACCACGGTTATTGGCGATTACTTAGCACCTGAATTGCGACTCACTGGCAGCGGCGGAAATCCCGATATCAATTCGTTCGCCAAGCGCACCGTATTTATTATGGTGCACGAAAAGCGGAGGTTCACGAAGAATGTAAGCTACATCACAAGCCCGGGCTGGCGAGTGAAGAAATGGCCTGGAGGTGAATTCGTTCACCGCCGGGAATTATATGGTACTGCCTACCGTGGTGGCCCTTCTGCGATTATCAGTACCGCTGGTGTGTTTCGTTTTGATGAGGAAACGGGGAAAATATACCTTGATACGTGCCATCCAGGAATGACACCAGAGGAAATTCAGGAGTTGTGTAATTTCCCACTTGATATTTCTCGGGTCAATGGGCTGACGGCACCACCAACGCGTGAAGAGCTTCATTTGATTCATGACGTCCTTGATCCTGACGAAATATTTATTCCAAAAACAAAGCGCTAACAACCGCCAGAAGCTGTTCTTTCTTCGGGTGTTTTTTACTTGTATTCCGGTGGACATGATGACTCATTGCGAAGGATGTCATGTCCACGTTTTTCATTGATTCGAAAACGATGTGAGGTGCACTGTGAAAATTTCCACCCCGCTTGATCTGTATTGGAGTATGGGACTGGTGTTGCGCGATTTGCGCGCCATTGACGAAAAGCTGCTAAAAACGTTTGATGTTGGTCCGGCGCAAATGAGAATTCTCCACACAATAAGCGATCATCCGCAAGGGCTTAATCTGAAAGAAATATCGCGTATGATAGACGTGACACCAGGCAATGCCAGCCGTTTGGTGGAAAAATTATCCCAAAAAGGGTGGGTAGATCGGTCGCCATCCCCGATAAGCAAGCGAGAAATAGTTGTTCGGCTTACTCGCGAAGGGAGCCGACACCTTCGCAAGCTTGCACCATTGCAACAGCAAGAGATAAATTCCTACATCGGTAAACAACTTAGCCCTGAACTTATCGGTCAACTGAAAGTGATATTGGAAGCTATGGAGGAAGATACGGCGGCCTCTTGAGGAGTGTTGCGCATCAGCGTTCAAAAGAGGTCAGTCGGTGTGCTGTTCGCTCACCCGAGCGAATTTTTCAAATAAACGGTCGCGATATTCGACAAGGTCGACTCTCAGCGAGGCAATTCGTGCCATTTTTGCGTCAACAAGTCGAATATGTTGATCAATGGTTTTAATAAGCTCAGGAATAAGCTTGTCAGTTCTTTTCGCGTTTCCATAGACGCGATAAAGATCCTGCATCTCCTTGATCGTTAATCCCAACTCTTTGAGTTTCATTATGAGTCGAATTCTCCGCACCATATACGGCGTATAGCCGCGAATGGTGCCATTGTCGCGTTCGGCAGACTCAATAATTCCTACTTCTTCCCAATAGCGTAGTGTTCGCGTGGTCAGTCGCAGTTGTTTGGCAAGTTCTCCAATGGGGGTTAATTCATCCGTATCAACGTGATTTTCTGGGGTGTTATTCATGAGCCAACCTCGAGCAAAATTATGAATATGGTTGCTTATATCCTTTTTACTATTCGTTGAATAGCGAAAAACAACTCCCCTCTATATGCTATTCGTTGACGTTAAAGTCAATTTATTTTTTGCTTTTATCATGTATACACGGGTTCGTGAAGAGAAGATGAATGAGTGTAGTGAAAGGTTATAGTCTTTTATTGCAACAGATTATAATGTAAATAGTGATGTTGTACAGTGGCAAAACTATTGCGCTTGAAATGGGTTCTTATCTCTTGCTTGTATTATCAGGTCAACGGATATCGTGAGTGATGGCGAGCCAGAGATGATGTGGTATCTCAATGTTACCATGTAGTATCTTGTCAGGTGAAGAGTAGGCGAACGGAGTCACTTGCAGCGCAACCGCTATATTTTTTCACAATTACTTTGCGTCGTCAGTATCAATGCATTATATTCCGCAGCTATGTAACGCATGTTCGCTGGATGTACGTTTGTGCGCTTTGCATATTCGGTATCTTTATTCAATTGCCAATTTTCTAAAGTGGCATACAAGGAGCCAAATCGTGCGATTGCCGTTTTCCCCAAAAACTATTAAGGGTCGACTCCTCGCTTTTTTTGGTGTGGCCATTTGCGGCACTGTCGCGCTGATTGCTATTTCTCTTTTCACGTTAAACCACAACATGTACAGCATTAAAAATCGTGCAGTGGAAGAGATGACCCAGGCGGCGTATAGCATTGTTGAGAGCTATTGGCAGATGGTGCAATCTGGTGAAATAACGACCGAAGTTGCACAGCAACGTGCCTTGCGTACACTGCACTCAATGCGATATGGCGATGGCGAATATATTTGGGTCAATGATATGCACCCGCGAATGGTCATGCACCCGACTACTCCAGAACTTGATGGCGCAGACTTAACACATTACGCTGATCCCCATGGTAAACGGTTGTTTATGGAAATGCTAGCTGTTGTGCAGCGCGACGGAAAAGGGCATGTCGATTATTACTGGCCGAAGCCCGGCTTTGGTGATCCGGTGCCTAAGTCTTCGTACATCATGGGTTTTCAGCCGTGGGGTTGGGTAATTGGCACGGGCGTTTATATCGACGACATTAACGCGATGCTCTGGGTTGAAGTGCAACGCATGGCCATAATTATTGCCATCATGCTGTTCGTTACGGCAGTACCTATGATTGCGATTGTGCGTATGATCGTCCTGTCTACGGCGGCAATTACGGATAAAGCACGCAAGCTAGCGGCTGGTGATGCCGATTTATCGAAACGGATTTCCCTCAGTGGCGAAGACGAACTGGCACAGGTTGCCAAATATATGAATCAGTACATCGAAAAAGCACATCGAGAACAGCAGGCGATGATTCAGCAGGCCAAGCTGGCCGAAATTGGCGGTATGGTGGGGGCAATAGCGCACCAGTGGAAACAGCCGCTCAACAACATCAATTTACTGGCGGCTGATCTGGCAGAACTCTACCGTTCCGGTGAGCTGACAAAAGAGGAGCTGGAGTTCTCCACCACGCATATTCAGCAGCAGGTTGATTATATGGCGCAGACGGTCGACGACTTCCGCAACTTCTATAAGCCGTCAGATAAGACCAGAAACTTTTGCCCGCAGCAACAGATTCGTGATGTGCTGGAATTGATGCGTGGGCAACTGATGCGCGATAAGGTTATATTAACCTTTTTCCCTTCGGAAGTATCCCCGCAGGTCTACGGTTGCCCAAATGAGTTTAAGCAGGTGTTTTTGAACCTGATCCATAATTCGCGCGACGTGTTTCAGGAACGCAAGGTAGATGAGCGGATGATCACGATCACGGCCAGTGTCAGCGAAGGTATGCTTCGTTTCACCGTGCGTGATAATGGTGGCGGCATTCCCGACGAACTCCTTCCTGATGCTCTTTTTGATTCTTTCACCTCAACCAAAGGGGAGCATGGAACGGGGATTGGTCTTTCGCTCTGCCGGCAGATTGTTGCCAAAATGGGTGGAACCATTCAGGCGCGCAACACTGACGGTGGCGCAGAGTTTTGTATTACACTGAGAACTACAGACGTTGTGTGAGAGTGATACACAAGCAGCGCATCTGCCGGAAACGGTGATGACAGATGCGCGGCACAGAAAGATTTATGCGCGGGGAAGCATCTTGCGCTCTTCGATCTGGAATACGGCAACGCTCTCCTGAACGTTTGTGGCAAGCAGTGCCAGATCGCTTGAGGCGCGCGAGACTTCTTCCGAAGAAGCGGCGGTTTGTTCCGAAGCTGCCGAAATGGCCTGAATGTCCTCGGTGATTTGATCCGCCGTGGCCGACATTTCTTCAATTGCGGCGGCGTTTTGTACAATTAATTCCTGTAGATTTTCCATGCCTCCAATGATTTCGGCAAAGGCGGCATCGGTTTCTTGCGCCAAGCGATTGCCGATTTGTGCCTTTTCGTCAACGTGAGACATAGAGCGGACGACCTGATCAACGCCACCCTGAATGCTTTCCACTATGGAGCTGATCTCTTCGGTTGAGTTGGCGCTCCGTTCGGCAAGCTTGCGCACTTCATCCGCAACAACAGCAAAACCGCGTCCCGCGTCGCCAGCGCGGGCGGCTTCGATCGCCGCATTCAGCGCAAGCAAATTGGTCTGTTCCGCGATATCGTTAATAACTTCAATCACTTGCTGCACGCGGGCGGCTTTTTCTTCGAGCGAACGGGCATGGCCAGAGGCAATATCAACTTGTTCGGCGATATTTTCCATCTCTTTGGCGGACTGTTTGACCTTCGAGCCGCCTTGACGCGATAAATCGAGTGCGTTTGAGGTGTTTCCTTGAATCTGACTCATGTTCTGCGCAATCTCCGTCGAGGTCTGCGACATTTCGAGCGACGCGGAAGCAATTTGTGAAACTCGCTCTGCTTGCAGTGCCATGCCGGAACTCATTTGTACGGAAGCGCTGCTAAGTTCTTCACTGGCAGAAGCCACACCAGTTGCCGTTTCTTGAATATTCCCTACGGTGTCGCGCAGACTACCAACCATGGTATTCAGTGAGTGGACAAGCTGGCCGATTTCGTCGCGCTGCTGAATGGGGAGCGTTCGCGTCAAGTCGCCATCGGCCACCGCATTGGCGAAATTGACACTTTGCTGGAGTGGGCCGACGATCATACGGGTGATCGAAATAGCGAGGAATATGCCAAGAGCAATCGCAATGGCAGCGGCAATAAGGATAATCCGCTCGGCTCGGACGGTTTCGCTATCCATGACCTGATTCCCCACCGCCAGGGCTTGATTGATCGCCTGATTGATATCGCCAATATTTTGCCGGATGGCCTGATATTCCTGATCAAGTGTCTGCACCCGCTCTGCCCACGTATTGAGTGCTCCAAGGTACTGCTGCATAATAGTGGTTGACTGCTCAACGGCGCGCTGCATTTCGCTGTTAATCCCTTGTATGCGCATCCATTGCCCTATTTCGGTAAAGCGAGCAATGATTTCATCCGTAACAAGCCTTCTGGCGGCCTCTATGGATGCGATGTCACCACGGATGATGTATTCGCGCACATAAAAATGCACCCGGTTGATGTTTTCCACAATGCCCGCTTCTGTGCGCAGCATGTGAAGAGCTTGGTTAATTTGGGTTGGGTCGCTTGTAAGGCGTAGTTGCTCGGCAATGCCCGCTGTCATGCCATCGCTGATTTGCTGTGAGGTTTGGCGCGATAATACACCGAGGCGGATAAGCTCATCAAACAGGGCGTTGCGTTCACGGACTCCCACACGGTAGTCCTTAAATCCGCTGATGGTTATTTTCACTTCGTCGATTGCGGTTTGCAGGAAGCGAGTCAACGCTTGATGGTCGGTGTCGCGCTGGAGTGCGAGAAGGGCGAGCTCGCCTTGTCTTAGCAACTCTTCGGCTGTTTCGGCACGGGTTGCGTTTTCATTGCGCAGATAAATCTGGATGTTTTCAGCAGCTTCCAGCGCCATCACGGCGACATTGCTGGTGGAAAGGGCAGTGTCAGCTCCTTTGTTGAGCGTTGCCATCGAAGAGTAACCGATAATAGCTACCACTAATGAGATCAGGATCAGTATTCCGAATCCACTTCCAAGTTTCGTGCTCATTGTAAGATTTTTCATTGCGTCGTCCTTAGGGTTTTGCAGTATATAATAGGGTTTTAGGGTACCCCTTCGCGAAGGGAGCTACGACAGTACCATGAAGAGAACATGGTTCTAGTATGGAAAGCTATTATTGGGTATCATAAAAGTGAATTGTTGCGCAATAGCTTTTGAAGAGATTCTACCAGTAGTTATTGGTAATCCGATGTTCTGTAGATGTTTAGCAGATGTTAAAATAGTCTTTAGTGATTTGTTTGGTATTTATTGGTTTTGCTGACATTGTTTTGTCACAATCATGACAGTAGAGCGCCGTTAGGAGAGTGTTTTATGCTGTTCATATTGCGTTTATTTGTATCATATAATCGCAAAAGTTATCTGTTTTTGGCTTGTTGATGATTTTACTCTGTAAAATAAGTTGATTGGCGCCGCAAGCTATTTTATAGTGATTCTTATCACTATGTTGATCAGGAGGGGGAAATGTCACATCGTGTTCTTCAATGTCTGGTAGCTTTGGGGTTGTGTGTAGGTACGGTTCTCCCCTCTTTGGCGGAGACCTTTCGGGAGTCACCACTTGATGCGCAGACGATTCATGCGGTGCAACAGGGTGGGTATGTGCTCTACTTGCGTCATGGCATAACTGACTCCGCTATTCCCGATCAGGTTCCGGTTGATCTGAATGATTGTTCTACGCAGCGTCCGTTGACGACTGAAGGGCGGAAACAGATGGCGTTTATTGGTCAAAGTATTGCGCAGGCAGGTTTTCCGGTAGGCGAAATATATGTGAGTCCGTTTTGTCGGGCGATTGAAAGTGCGCAGGCTGCTTTCGGGGAGCGCGAAATTGTTGTGGAAGAGTTGCTGAAATATACCGCTGCCATGACTCGAGTCGAAAAAACACCGGTAATTCAGCGTACGCGCGAACTGGTGTCATTGCCGGTGACAACGGCGGGGAAAAACCGGGCACTCGTTGCTCACGGGCCGAATATGGCCGAAATCATGAACTATTTCCCTCCGGAAGGGACGTTGGTGGTAGTGCGCCCGCTTGGTGCGGATTCCTTCGAATATGTCGGGAGCGTTCGCCCCGAGCAGTGGGATGAACTGCTGCTCCCCCCACCCTGGCAGTAAGATATGAAAGCGACCAGCAGAAACCTTTTGTTCGCGTTTCTTTTTCCGGCGATGTTGGTCGTCATGCTGGCGTTTGCCTTCGGGTATTGGTCGTTTTCGACTTTGAAAGGGCACTATGTTGACGTCAGTGCGTCGCAAGCGCGCGATTTACAGACCATTCACGCTGCGGCACAGTTCAGTCGTAGTGTGGGGGATTTACATAAGCACATAACTGCCACACTCGAACTTGCCCGCCGAGGGGCAAGTTCGGAAATTGAGCTGTATTACCGTCATGGGACAATTGTTGATATGTTGTCAGCTCGTTTGCTCGAAGCCGAAGCGCTTGCCGCGTCAGAACTGTTACGCGAAGTAAATCATGGCAGCACCGTGGCGCTGTTGCAGGAATTTCAGCGGTATCAGTATTTTGTGATTATGGCGACGGATATTGCCGCTATCGACCCTTCCACGGCGGAAAATTACATTGATGCGGCACAGAAACACTTTATCAATTTTTCTAGCTATGCCCACCGCATTACAGAACTCTTGTCCGCCAGAGCGGACATTCGCCATGCAAAAGCCATGGAAATGCTGTACGACTATTTTTCCTGGGTCGCTTGGGCTGGCGGGCTCAGTTTAGTGTTCATGGTTTTGTCGGCACTTTTTTCGGGTCGACTCATTGGTCGCAATTTGCGTGTTATTACCGACGCGCTGAGTGATCTTGCTCTGTCCGATGGAAAATTTCCACCGCTCCCTGAAGTCGACGCTCTGGCGCAACAAGCGAAGGGTGAAGTACGGCAGGTGGCGCAGGCTCTGCTGGCACTTCGCGATGCCGAAGTGCGGCGGCGTGAAGCGGAGCAGCAAGCGCATTATCTGGCGCACTACGATACGCTGACGGGGTTGCCGAATCGCCATTTATTGAGTGAATACATCAACCACGCTCTGCAATTCTGCACCAGTTCCGGCCATTATGGCGCTTTGCTCTATTTGGATCTCGATAATTTCAAAACGGTGAACGATACCCGTGGGCATAGTATTGGCGATAAACTTTTACAAGAAGTTACCGCTCGTTTACGTACGTTGGCCGTTGCTGAAGGAATGTTGACGATGGGACGTTTTGGTGGTGACGAGTTTGCTTTGCTGCTCGATACTCTGGGAGTGAATCGCGCCCAAGCGGTACACCGAGTAGAGTTGTTTGCAGAACAGGTGCGACTGTCGTTAAGTGTGCCGTATGTGATTGACGGCGAGGGGTACCGCGTGACGCCGAGTATTGGTGTTGCGCTGTTTCAGGATGGTACGCACGATGCGGAAGAGCTGTTTAAATGTGCCGATGCCGCCATGTATCAGGCGAAAAATGCCGGTCGCAATACCATCCGTTTTTACGATCCCGCCCTTCAGGCCACACTGGAGTATCGCACGTCGCTGGAACACGATTTGCAGCAAGCGTTGGAAAAGAAGGAATTCCGTTTGGTGTTCCAACTTCAGGTGGATGGCGAAGGTCGTCCTTTTGGTGCCGAAGCATTGCTACGCTGGCATCATCCCGTGCGAGGTGTGGTGTCGCCCGCTGATTTTATTCCACTGGCCGAAGAGACGGGCTTGATTGTTCCGATCGGGTATTGGGTGTTGGAAACAGCGTGTCAGCAATTGGTAGCGTGGCAGCAACGGCCAGAGTCAGCGCACCTCACGCTGGCAGTCAATATGAGTGCACGGCAGTTTAAAGATCCGGCGCTGGTGAAACATATCGGGCGGATAGTACATGAAACCGGGGCTCGCGCCGACCGCTTGAAGCTGGAGCTCACCGAAAGCGCGGTGTTGGAGCGCGTCGAAGAGACGATTGCCAAAATGCAGGAGATCAAGCGGAGCGGGATTACGTTTTCGATGGATGACTTTGGTACGGGGTATTCGTCGCTGCAATATCTGAAGCGGCTGCCGCTCGATCAGATGAAAATTGATCAGTCATTTGTGCGCGATATTCACGATAACCCTGAAGATGCGGCGATTGTCAAAACCATCATTGCTATGAGTCATGCCCTGAATTTAGAGGTGGTTGCCGAAGGGGTTGAGACGGCGGCACAGGTGGAATTTCTGATGTCGCAAGGGTGCCGCGCATTTCAGGGGTACTTTTTCTGCCGTCCGATTCCGGCGCAAGAGTTCACCCAACGGTTGCGAAACTCTGCCCGCTTGGGGGCGTCATGAGCGCTAGCCGCAACCTGATATTACTCTTTTTGTTGCCAGCTCTTTTTGTCATTCTGCTGACATTGGCGTTGGGGTATTGGTCCATTCGCACCGTAGATGAACGGCAGCAGTCCGCTTCTGCATTGCAGCATAATGATTTACAAGTTATTCGCGATGCGGCCAAGTTCAGCGAAGGGATGAGTTTGCTGCATATGCGTGTGGTGGCAACGCTGGAAAAGGCGGAAGAGAGAGCGCTCTCTGAGTTGCAACTCTATTTCCTGCATGCTGAGTTTGTCGAAGAGCTGAATCAATTTGGTGAACGTGTGGCGCACCTCGCTCACTCTGATTTACTTCAGGAAATTGACGAGTCGAGTGCGGCCGCGTTGGTGCATGAGTTTCACGAATACCGCCGTTTTGTGCTGCAAGCGACTGACATTGCCGCGGTCGATTACACGATGTCGCACCACTATCTTGATGCGGCAGGGCAGCACTTTGCGAATTTCACCCTCTATCCGCACCGTATCAGCCAGCTTTTTGTGGAGCGCGCGAGTGTGCGTATCGAGAGCATTTCACGTGAGTCGCGGCAGTACCTAACGCAAATTATGATAGTCGGCGGTGTTGCACTCTTTCTTATACTGATGTTGGCGCTGCTTATCACCGCGAGCGTGAGTCAAAAGTTGCGCGTGATTGCCAATGCACTGTTTGACCTTTCGCGCGACAAGAACCATTTGCCCGAGCTTCCCGCTATTGAAGCGCTGCAAAAACATTCCGATGGGGATTTTGGCAGAATGGCTCGCGCGCTTTTGGCCTTTCGCGATACAAAATCACGCCTGTTGGAGGCACAACAGCTTGCCAGTATCGGCAACTGGGAGTGGCTGATTCAGGACGGAAGTCTGTACTGGTCGGATGAGGTCTACCGTATTTTCGGGCTGATTCCGCGTGAATTTGAAGAAACCTACGAAGCGTTTCTCGGGTACGTTCATCCTGAAGATCGTCATTTTGTGGAAGAGAGTGTTCGGCTGGCGCTGGAGGAAAAACGCCCCTACAGCATCGATCACCGTATTATCCTCGCTGATGGTACGTTGAAGTATGTCCACGAGCGGGGCGAAGTGAAATTTGACGACTCGGGAACGCCGCTACGGATGATGGGAACGATACAGGATGTAACGCGCGTGAAAATGATCGAAAATGCGTTGCGCGCGAATCAGGTGCGCTACCAGAAGCTTTCGGAACAATTCCGCGCTTTACTGGATGCTATTCCCGATGCCATTGTTGAAGTTGACCGTGAATATGTGATTCGGTGGGCGAATGATGGTGCCGCAGAGTTTTATCGCCAGCCAGCATCAATGCTTCCCGGAAAGCGGTGTTACGAGATACTACAAGGGCGCACAGAGCCCTGCGAGACCTGTCCTATCGAAGCCTATGTAGCAGGAAGGCGCAAAAGTACAGGAATAATTACCCTCGGCGCGACAACGTGGGAAGTTAATGCGGCTCCCGGAAGCTTTGACACCAAGAAAGAGATTGCCACGTTTATTACGATATCGCGCAATATCACACAGCGGGTGCAGATGCAGCAGGATGCCATGCGCACGGCGCACCTATCCCTGTTGGGGCAGTTAAGCGCTGGAGTAGCGCATGAAATCAATAACCCCAATAGCTTTATCATGCTCAATACGTCGGTGTTAGACGATATCTGGCGCGATATGATCCGTAGTTTACCGCAACACGTGGAGACGCTGGAGGATTTTAGTGCGGGTGGTTTTACGTACCCCGAATTGCGTCATGAGGTTCCAGAAATGTTGGCGCGTATTCATCGTGCAACGGAGCGCATTAAAGGGATTGTTGAGCACTTAAAAGCTTTTTCGACGCAAGATAAGATGTCCCTCAACGAGCCGGTGCAGCTCAACGATGTGGTGCATGGTGCAACGTCTATGCTGGCAAGCGAAACGAAAAAACGGGCGGTGGCTTTACGTTTCGAGTTAGGGGAAAATCTGCCAACGGTGCGCGGAAGTGCGGCGCGGTTGGAGCAAATCATCATTAATTTCATTATGAATGCGCTGGAAGCCGTTCCCGAAAAGCGCGGGGAAATAACCGTGGCGACATATCGATTGAAAGGTGACGATATGCTGGCTGTCGAAGTGCGCGATAACGGATGCGGTATTGACACCGAAACACTGGCGCGCCTCTTCGAGCCGTTTTATACTACCAAACGTGGACGCGGTGGCACGGGTTTGGGATTGTCGATTTCACGTGCGACCGCTGAAGAGCATGGTGGTAGTATTGTTGTTGAGTCAACTGTCGGGGCAGGGGCGACGTTCCGTTTACTCTTACCAGTCGGGAAGTAGGGAATAGGTTTCCATGAATTTGATTGATGAAGGAGGGGCAGTATGGAACAGGATATTGCGATTCTTGTTGTTGACGATGAAGAAGATAGTCTTTTTTCTACGAAAGCAGCGCTCTATTCGGCCGGTTTTCGCAATCTGCAACTGGTCTCTGATCCGAGACTGGCAGTGGCAGCTGCGCAAAAACATCGTTCGCAGGTCGCGATTATTGATCTGATCATGCCGCATATGAGTGGGCAGGAGCTGTTGGGCGAGCTGAGTTTAGCGATGCCGGATACGGTTATGGTGATGATGACGGCGGTCAATGATGTCGATACGGCGCTCGGCTGCATGAAGAGTGGTGCGTTCGATTATCTTGTCAAGCCGGTAGATAAAAAACGGCTCTTGGCGACGGTGGAGAAGGCGATTGAAGTGAGCGGCTTGCGCGGTCAGTTGCGCTCTTTGCAGCATATGGTGCTGGATAACTCGCAAGTTCAGCATAATAAAGCATTTTCGCGCATCGTGTCGCAGAGTAGCCGGATGCACGCGTTGTTCCGCTATATCGAAGCGATTTCCTGTTCGCCTCAACCAGTATTGATTAACGGGGAGACCGGAACGGGCAAAGAGCTTTTTGCGGAAGCCGTGCACTGTGCGTCTGGCCGGACGGGTCAGTTTGTGGCGGTCAATATTGCGGGGCTAGATGACACGATGTTTTCGGACACGCTATTTGGTCATGTGAAAGGGGCCTTTACTGGCGCAGAACGGTCGCGTGAAGGGTTGATTGCACAAGCCGAAAATGGAACCCTTTTTCTGGATGAAATCGGAGAGCTGAGCGAGGCAAGTCAGGTGAAGTTACTGCGCCTCTTGCAGGATCGTCGCTACTACCCGGTGGGTTCTGATTCGTTGCGTTCGACCAATGCCCGCGTTGTTTTGGCAACCAATCGTGATTTAATTGAAGCGACGACGGAAGGGGTTTTCCGGAAGGACTTGTTGTACCGGATTCGGACGCACTCTGTCATTATACCACCGTTGCGTGACCGTCCAGAAGATATCCCACTGTTGCTGAACCATTTTGTTGAGCGGACAGCGGAAAGTTATCAACGCCCCGCGCCAACGATTGCTCCTGAGTTGGTTTCGTTTTTGCGCAGTTACGCCTTTCCGGGAAACGTGCGCGAGTTAGAGACGTTGGTTTTTGATGCTGTTGCGCGGTGTGGTGAGCGGCTGGAGCTGGTGCACATGGCAGCGAATATTCGTGAGCATTCCGAGCTGCACTCGTCGTTAGAAGGTGAGCCGGTTGGCGGTGCGGGGAATGGCTGTGTGTTAAGCGGCGTTTTCGGGTATTTTCCCACCCTGAAGGAGGTTGAGGATTTTGCGGTCAGCGCAGCGTTGACACTTACGGATGGTGTGCAGAGCAAAGCCGCTTCATTGCTGGGAATATCGAAACAGGCGCTCAGTCAGAAGTTGAAAAAAGGAAATGGGAGCGTCAACGCTGATTGACGGTCAATGATGGTTGATTATCGTTGTAAGTCGTTTTTTTATCGTTAAGTAACCATTTCTGATGTTGTTTTTTTCGTGTCGGGGTCAATATAGGTTGACCCCGATGAACGTTTGTCTTTTTGTAACTATTAGTAAACAAAGAAACATTGATGGCAGTCTCTTTGCACTTCTGATGCGCGTTTCGGGAACTCACTCCCCTACGTTGCAACGGGAGGCATGCCATGTTGGCACCACATTATACAGCGTTGTTTTCGATTGAAGAGCTGCAACGCCACCAACACGACGTTATGGCGTTGCTGCTGCAACGATTGCGCCAGCCGTCCAATATTGTTGCCTTGGCGCTTGATAACACATTTCAGGCAAATGAATCCGCTGGATTATGGCCGAAAAAAGCCAGTGAGGGGATTCAGGAAATTTTGCAGTGTCTTGATACCATTCAGCATACCTTTGCGCTTGGCAGAGATCCCGAACCGGTTGACCTGAATAGTGTTATTGAGATGGTGCTTGATGCCTCTGCTGCTCTGTTGCGGCACAATAATATTGTGCTGGAGCTCTGCGGTAAACCAGTTGCGGTGGCAGAGCGGCTGAATATTTCGCGGCACATGAGAGCGTCGCACAATGAGGCGTGTGCCCTGCTTGCACGGAAAAACTATGTGCTTGCCGATTCCGCCAAGCTGTTTCATGCCGCACTGGGCATTTTGGCATGGTTGAACCGTATGGTGGCTGCGGTAAAGGATCGCCAGCCCGATGTGGTGCCAATGCTATGCTTTCGCTTAGCATCACAGCCTGATGCCATACGGGTTGAGATACTTGCCCACTCGGTTGTGATTGATGAATCTGATTCCCGCGCACGGCTCCTGCGCGGTTTACTACGCCAGGCCATAGAAGGTGCGGAATTGAGTTATACGTATGACGCGATCGGTGCCACGCTTTCGTTAGTAATGATAGTACCGCTCTTTTGCATGCAGCAACCCGCGTAAAGAGAAGTGCCACATGCGATCACTATACCACCCGTCAATCTATGTTGACGGGTCTTTTTCTGTTGGTCGCATGAAAGTGACTATGAAAAAACGACTTATGTCGCAATGCGCTTTTGGTCAATTGGCATTGGTCAACCGTTCGAGAGGCATTTTGTTCGCGTAAGGTATTAAAAATGAGTGGTTTACGGTTTGGCACGCTCCTTGTAATAGAGAGTCGCATAGGAATTACTTCCAGTTTGGAGAGGTGCTTTATGTGCACAGCAACCAGTCAAGCCGATGCGACACTCAGTATAGTGTCTTTGGGAGCGAACAAAGAGCAGTCAACACGTGTACGCAGAAGGTATAATCGTCATTTAGGAGGGCGGAGGGGGGATAGTATGGTTACGTCACCGTTTACGAATAAAGCGAAGCGCAATGGATTGAATGCACTGGCGATTGGCTATTGCACCGAAACGCAAGAACATGTGCGCCGCGTTCAACATTACGCCGGAATACTGACGGAGCAATTGTGGGAGATGGGGCATCCCGAAGTTACCACGCAGTTGCGGAACTATATTGTTCCACTTGCCGCCATTCACGATATCGGGAAGCTCGCTATTTCGCCGGAAATTCTCACGAAGCCGGGGAAGCTGAGTCGGGATGAATTTCGTCAAATTCAGACGCATACTACGCTGGGTGCCGATATGCTGGAAAATATGGTCGATCAATTTGTTGATCACGAGGCATTTAATATGGCGCGCGATATCGTGATTTATCATCACGAGCGGTATGATTCGCTTGGCTATCCACACGGGATTCGTGGGGGATCGATACCCTTTGCAGCCAGAATTGTAGCGTTAGCGGATGTTTTTGATGCGCTCAGTAGTAAACGTTGCTATAAGGATGAGTATCAACCAGCGCAGTGTCGTACGATTATCGCCGCCGAAATGGGGCGGCAGTTTGACCCTTCAGTCGTGTCAGCATTTTACCACTGCGAGGAAGATATGTGGTCGGTTCGTCGTGAGTTAGATGACGCACCCGCGCGTGACCTATGGGCGGTATGAGTGGAGAAGATGTGGGTAGGGGGGTTCTATGCGAGTCGTGCACAGGCAGATGGTTTTGGTATTTTCGTTTGTAGTTTTTTTAGTGGTCGTTGGTGGAATTGGGCTTTCCAGCATGAAAGAGAGTCAGGATGGATTACACACCGTGTATCACGACCGCGTTGTTCCTCTGCGCGATTTAAAGCAGATTTCTGATCTGTATGCGATCAATATTGTCGATGCGACCCATAAATCACGTAATGCCAATATCTCCATGGCCGCGGCATTAAAGTTAGTGGAAAATGCGGAAGAGGCGATTGCGAAGTTGTGGAGTGGCTATTTAGCGACGGAGTTAGTGGCAGAAGAAACACGGCTGATCGATCAGATCCGTCCCTTGATGCCTCGCGCTGAGGCAAGCATCCAAAAATTGAAAAAAATTCTTTATGATAGCGATGGGCGCGCACTGGCGGCATTTGCCAACGATGAACTCTATCAAGTGGTAGAACCCTTGACGGATAAATTTGCCGAACTTATCGAGGTGCAACTCAATGTGGCGCGCGTGGAGTATGAAAGTGCGCAGAGTCGTTATGAGCGCAACTTATGGTTAACCATAGGATTGTTACTTGGTGCGATTGTTGTTGGTGTGCTCATTGCGGGGTTTATTACTCGCACGATTGTCGGGCCATTAAATCACTCGGTAGATTTTGCCACAGCCGTTTCGCAGGGCGATCTGACGCGGACACTTCCGGTGAAACAGCGCGACGAGGTTGGTTTGCTGGTCTTAGCGTTGAATCGCATGGTGGAAAGTTTGCGCGCTACCGTGGAGCAAATTCATGAAACGGCTACGGGCGTGGCATCTGCGAGCGAAGAGTTAAGCAGCGCTTCGGTGCAGATGAGTTCTGGCATGAGTTTACAGGCCGAGCGGGTTTCGCAAATCGCTTCCGCGTCGACGGAAATGGCGCAAACATCAAGCGCCATTGCTGGCAATATGAATACTATTCAGCAGAGCACGGTAGAGGCGCTTGAATTATCGCGCGAAGGGGGACAGAAAGTAAAATTGTCGGCCAAAGAGATGATTTCCATCGCGCAACAAGTGGCGGAAGCGTCAAATTATGCCCGTTCACTAGAAGAAAAAGCGGGTCGGGTGCAGGAAGTCATCCGTATGATTGACGACATTGCGGAGCAGACAAACCTGCTGGCGCTGAATGCGGCGATAGAAGCCGCGCGTGCCGGAGACGCCGGGCGAGGGTTTGCGGTGGTTGCGGATGAAGTGCGTAAGCTGGCAGAGCGAAGTGCGCAGTCGACCAGCGAAATCAATACCATTGTTGTCAGTATGCAAGGTGGGGTTGACCAAGTGGTCAGTTCGATGGATTTGGTCAACACGAAAGCGCAAAATGGGAATGTGTTAGCGCAGGAAACTGATGCGGCTTTTGCCGAAATCATTGGTGGCATGGAAACGCTGCAAGAGTTGATCATACAGAATGCGGCTTCCGTTGAAGAGATGTCGGTTACCGCAGATCAGATTACGGAAGATATTCAAGCGATAGCTTCGGCGTCAGAACAGACTGCGCGTTCCTCGGAAGAGGTTTCCCGTGCCTCAAGTGACCTAGCCGCACTGGCGTCCGATGTTCAACAAAGTGTCTCATTCTTTCAGGTATCATCGCCTGCAATGGTTGCCAGAAGATAATCCGAACGGTAAGCGCGCGATTCTCGCATTCGCAAAAGCCCTCGTCAAGTACGCTTGACGGGGGCTTTTGGCGTTGACGCTCTTTCAACTCATTATAAAAAAGAGAGATGCGATGCCGGTAACCATATTTTGCTTGCTAGCTGTCAATCAAATATTGGGGGTGGTTTTGTGGTAATCGCTTTTTAATAAAAGAGTTACTGGTTGGCATGCTCCTTGTAATAGAGAGTGCAGGGTCGTGTGATCGGCATTCAGCAATCACCACGCTCTCACATGTTACCGAAAAAGGAGCAGAGTATGCAGTTACCATTTTTTCCACAGATGATCAAAGGGCGGCTTTTGGTTTTTATGTGTATGGCAGCGGTTGGCACGTTTATCTTACTGGCTGTTTCGCTCAGTGCGCTGAATCGCAATATGCACACGATTAAAAACGATGCCGTAATGGGAATGGCCCAAGCGTTACACAGTGTCGTGCAGAATTATTGGCAGCAGGCAGAGGCGGGCGAAATCAGTGTGGAACAGGCAAAAGATCACGCGCTGCGTGCGTTGCGCGCTGTGCGATATGGCGATAACGACTATATTTGGGTCAACGATATGCAGCCGCGTATGGTAATGCATCCGACGAATCCAAAGCTTGACGGAACCGATCTCGGTAACTTTGCTGACCCGAACGGGAAGAAACTTTTTGTGGATATGGTTGAAGTGGTACGTCGCGATGGTCAGGGGCTGGTGAACTATTTTTGGCCGAAGCCGGGCTTTAATCGTCCAGTGGAAAAGGCTTCGTATGTAATTGGTTTTGAGCCTTGGGGTTGGGTGATTGGGACGGGAGTGTATATTGACGACATCAATGCTCTGTTATGGGCGGAAGTGAAGCGGATGGCGCTGATTGTCGGGGTGCTGTTGCTCCTGACAGGTGTACCGATGGTGCTTATTTTGAAAACTATCATCAGTTCAACGTCGACGATTGCAACACTGGCACGCGATTTAGCTACGGGTGATGGTGATCTGACAAAGCGTATTCCACTGAGCGGCAAAGATGAACTGGCGCAGGTGGCGGGGTATGTAAACCAGTTTATCGAAAAGGTTCAACATATTATTGTCGGTGTGCGGCAGAGTACCGAAGGGGTGGCGTCGGCGAGTGAACAACTGAGCAGTTCTTCTTCACAAATGTCGCAAACCATGAATTTACAGGCTGAAAGCGTATCGCAGATTGCTTCGGCTTCGCTGCAAATGTCGCAGACGGTGAGTGGGTTAGGCGAAAATAATCAGCGCGTGCGCACCAATGCCGTTCAAGCGCTGAATGCGGCGCGTGATGGTGGTGGCAAGGTGGCTCAGACGGCGCAAGAGATGGAAGGGATTGCGACGCAGGTCGTTACAACGACTGAGTTCACCGCACAGTTGGTGTTGAATACGAAGCGGGTGGAAGAGGTGATTCGGGTTATCAGCGATATCGCCGATCAAACCAATCTCTTGGCACTCAATGCGGCGATTGAAGCTGCGCGAGCGGGCGACGCTGGGCGTGGCTTTGCTGTGGTTGCTGACGAAGTGCGTAAACTCTCGGAACGGAGTGCGCAATCGACAGCGGAGATTATCGATATTGTCAAAACCATTCAGGGTGGCGTTACGCAAGTTACTGAAGCTATGGATGTTATCAACAATAAGGTGCAGCAGGGCGTTTCGCTGTCGCGTGATACGAATAATTCATTTCAGGTTGTATTAAACAGCATTCTGGCACTTGATCAACTGATTGCGCAGAATGCCAATGCTATGGGAGAAATTCACAAGGCTTCCGATCAAGTCAGCGACGATATTCAGTGTATCTCTTCGGCAACGGAGCAATCGGCGAAAGTTTCCGAAGAGGTGGCGTTTGCGGCCAACGACTTGGCGCGATTAGCGGCGGAAGTGCAGCGCAACCTCTGTGCATTTATTATCGACAGCCGTAATCAGTTGGCGAGTGCGTATGTGTGACGAGGGATGTTGTCGATATAAGTTATTTTAGGTAGTGTACTTGAGATATTTTTCAGATTCTATCCGAAAAATATCTCAAGTATTTCGGACATCATCCGAAAAGTAATTCACCGGCAAGGATGCCAGTGGAAAACTCAAGGAGGATACCCCGATGTCCCTCTCAATTTATAACAACATTGCCTCGATGAATTCCCAGAACGCGCTCCGCGTGAATCAGGGAAGTTTGGCAAAATCTCTCGAACGTCTTTCCTCTGGCATGCGCATCAACCGGGCATCTGACGATGCTTCTGGTTTGGCAATTTCGGAAAAAATGCGCGGACAGATTCGGGGGATTGCCCGCGCGGTTTCCAACGCTCAAGATGGTATTTCGCTGATTCAGACGGCGGAAGGTGCCCTCAGCGAAACGACCGCTATCTTGCAGCGGATGCGTGAACTTGCGGTTCAGGCATCAAACGGAACGTACACTTCTAACGACCGCGAAGAGATTCAAAAAGAAGTTCTTCAGCTCAAAAATGAGATCGACCGTATCTCAACTTCTACCGAATTCAATACAAAGAAGCTCTTGAATGGCGATGCTACGGCACGCTGGTCAACTTCTGATAGCGATAAAATCGAAGCGATTGTCCGCGATCGCGTTATCAGTGGCAACTACCGTCTTGATGTGACAACCAAGGTTGGCGCAAATCAGGTGCTCAAGTCTGACATTATGACGTTGCGTGCTGGAGCTTTCGCTGGCGATATTTTGACCGCAGCGGGTGTCAGTGGTGCCAATGGTGCGGTGAATTCTTCGGGTATTACCGCCATCATCGATGCGCAGGGGGTTCGCTCTGGATCGATTGACGAGCGGACGTATCGCATTAACGTGGCCGCCCAAAGTAGCGGCGCGACGATGGGGATTTCTGGGGTTCCGGTGGGCGAAGTCTGGTCGTCAGGCACTGACATGGCAGGCGTGATGGGGATGTACCAACAGGTTGGGTCGAGCTTCAGTATCCGTGGCACGGCTTCGTCGCAAACGGCGGTATTGCAAGATAACTCTCTGGTGCTGAGCTCAGGGATCAACGTGGTGGCGGGCGTACACGGATATTTAGAAGTCGAATTTATGCATGATATTGCGGTGAATTCATCAGGTGGAACGGCTGGGGCGGTTACCGGAGCGGCACGTATACGCTTTATTGACGTGAAAACAGGCGAAACGGGTCAGTGGGCGGACGCTACGATGAGCGCCAACGGTGGCTTACACCTTGCTGCAAACGATGTTTCCGGCTGGCAAGTGCTTACCACAGGTGGCTCCGGTGCGGTGAACTCTATTTTTGACACGGCCATCGCCGGTCAAAATCTCCTCTATTTTGGAAGCGGCAGCCAAATCAAGGCTGGTGATAAAGTGTTATTGAGCCTTGATGCTGGTGAGACGTTGAATGACACCATGTCGATAGGGGCTGGAGCGATCAAGATTGACGAGCGCTTTGACGATGGGGCGACAGGTGCGCCACGCGAAATTCGCGGTGCCTACTATGTAACGTATACGGCGGGTGGATTGCAGAGCACGGCGCTCACGGCTGGCGACAAAGAGATCACCTATCATCTGGCGCAATTGGACGAAAGTAACGGTTCATTAACCATTGGTTCTATCTCCCTGGCGCTCAAGTCGAATCAGGCGGGAACGATGGTGGATAATGATTTGAATATGGAGATTCGTGGTGTGGGCGGGATCGCTTCAAGCTACACAAAATTGATCGATATCGAGACGTTTACAACGCCTGATGGTACGAATGCTTTTGATATTTCACAGCGTGTAACCCTGTACGGGAATGGGAAGACGGTTGATATCTACCTTGAAGCCGATGACACGCTGAGCGATCTTGAAATCAAATTTCAAACGGCAATTACGTCAAAAGTCTCTGGTCTTGGCATTACGCTTGGAAGTACTGCTACCGATGCGCACAGTGTTGACTTTATCGGAAAAGGGTCGGCGATTGCCAATACCCATGCCGCAGTTGAGGGGACGTTATTGATTCGCTCTTTGCTTAATGGTGTACAAGGGGAAATCAGCTTGGTTGCGGATCAGCGGGTCATTGACGGTTTGAACCTGCAGCGCCTGCAAAAAGCTCAAGAAAATGTGTACCAAGTCAGTGTGTTTGATGCTCATACAGGAAGCCCGATTGGGAGCGATGTGGTTGGCGATGGGGTGATGGAAAACGTTATCCAAGGGATTGACGTGAAATTCCAAGGGAGCATTGGCGTGAATGGTGAGTGGGATCCGACTACGGCAAAAGTTCGGTTCACCTCAGCCAATGTACCAACCTCTATGTACATTCATTTGGTTGATAGTTCGATGGATTTCCAGATCGGCGCGAACGAAGGGCAGACGATGAATGCCAGTATCGGGCAGGTGGATGTGAAATCTTTAGGGTTGGAGAATGTCGTGGTGGTGTCGCAAGAGGCAGCTCAGTCGGCCATTTCCAGTATCGATAAGGCGATCAGCCTTGTTTCGGCAGAGCGTTCCAAGCTTGGTGCGATTGCCAACCGCCTTGACCACACCATCAACAGCTTGAGTGTGGCTGAAGAAAATCTGCAATCGTCAGAAGCTCGTATCCGCGATACTGATGTGGCGGAGGAGATGTCAAAGTTCACCTCTATGCAGATGCTCAGTCAGGCGGCACAAGCGATGCTGGCGCAGGCGAATCAGTTGCCACAGGGGTTGATGCAATTACTTCAGCAGCGGTAAGTGAAGTATAAAATATTTTAAATCCACCCTTTGCGCTTAAATACGACGAGCGGCATGATGGCGGCGAATACCATGAGTACGATGGAAAAGATGTAGCCGTAGTCCCAGTGAAGCTCCGGCATAAAGTCGAAGTTCATACCATAGATGCTGGCAATCAGTGTCGGTGGCAGGAAAATAACGTTCACGATAGTGAAGATTTTGATGACTTTGTTCTGTTCAATTCCCAGCAGGCCAAGGAAAACGTTTTGTAGGTAATCAAGCCGTTCAAAATTAAAATCGGTATGTTCTATCAGTGATTTTATGTCTTTGAGCATGATGAGCACTTCGCTTTTCAGCGACTCTTTGAATTTTTTTGATTTCAGTATTGAGGTAAGGATGCGTTGTTTATCGGTGAGGTTTTCACGCATTTTCATATTGAGATCTTCGTATGATGCAATTTTTTGCAGGATTTCCTCATCGTCGTTGGCGTAATCGGTAAATACCAGTCGTCTGATTTTTGCAAGATCCTTAGAGAGGAACTCAATGGTATCAGCATCGATATCAATCCGGATATCAAGAACTTTACAGAATACGTCGTCGCCATCGCGGAAATCGTTGGGTGAGTTAATCAACTTGCGGTGTAATTCGTGGAAACTGTTTAGTTCTTTATAGCGGACAGAAAAGAGTACTTTATCTTGCAAGATAAAGGAGACGGTTTCGTTATGCGGGTTGTTTTCGTTGGTAATCAAAAAGTAACTGTTGATTTCTATGCGTCGATCTTCTTCCCAGTAACGTGAGCTGATTTCGATTTCTTGGCTTTCCTGCTGCGAAGGGATAAAGGTTTTGAACAGTGATTTGACAATGCGCACATCTTCTGGTGTCGGGCTCAAAAGGTCGATCCAGAGGAATTGATCATTTTGCGACTGACTTGCCATCAGAGATTCAATACCTTCTATGAGTTGGATTGTATCGCCGATTTTAACAAAGCTGCGCACCATAACGGACTCCTTTGAACACTCAGAATTGGACTCTCTGCGTATATCATAAGCGCGATAAAAAAGTAACACGTGGCGTAAGAAAGTTTTTGGAGTGCAGACAAAAAAGAACTAGCGAGTTGCGTCGCTAGTTCTGTGTTGGCTGAATGGTGGCGGTGCGGTGGATCGAACACCGGACACCCCGGATATGAGCCGGGTCCTCTAACCAGCTGAGGTACACCGCCGAGGATAAAGTTGGTTGCGGGGGCCGGATTCGAACCGACGACCTTCGGGTTATGAGCCCGACGAGCTGCCTAGCTGCTCTACCCCGCGACAACGAGGGGGACTTATAGCAATCGGCATTTATAAAGTCAACAGTTATTTCAAATTGTTTTCCAATTCTTGACAGCGCCACAAAATACAGTAATCTAGCTGGATGATACGAACCCAACTTGAACACCGCGAATCGCTCACCCTGCATCCGGCCGCTATGCTCGCAAGCCGAAGCGCGGGGCGTTTGCATAAAGAACTGGCCTGCGATTTCCGCACCGATTTTTTACGTGATCGAGATCGCATTCTCCATTGTAAATCCTTTCGTCGTTTAAAGCATAAAACGCAAGTATTTCTTTCGCCGTCCAATGACCACTATCGCACTCGTCTGACGCATACGTTGGAAGTGGCGCAGATTGCCCGCACTATCGCCCGTGCGTTAGCACTGAACGAGGATCTCACCGAAGCGATTGCGCTGGGGCACGATTTGGGTCATACCCCGATGGGGCATGCTGGGGAGCGAGTGCTGGCAGATATTTACGCTGGAGGGTTTCATCATGCGGTGCAAAGTCTGCGCGTAGTGGACATTTTAGAACGTGAAGGGCAGGGATTAAACTTGACCGCCGAAGTGCGCGACGGTATTTTGCGGCACTCCAAAGGGAAAGGGAAAATTCTAACGGATAAAAGCCCTATGACGCTGGAGGGGCAAATTGTCCGCGTTTCTGATGCGGTGGCGTATTTGAATCATGACATTGACGATGCCTTGCGCGCCGGACTGCTCGATTCGGCAGCACTTCCCAAAGCGGTAGTGGATCTTCTTGGTGCGACCCATGGGGCACGCATTCATACGATGGTGACCGATATTATTACCGCGACCTTAGCGGCGAATTATGAGCGGATTACGATGAGTTCAGCTATCAATCAGGCCACTGAGGAGCTAAAAAATTTTATGTACGAAAACGTCTATCCTCACCCGTTTATTCAAACTGAGTTTGATAAGGCCTATAAGATTATAAAAGAACTTTACGAATACTACCTTTCGCATATAAACTCCCTCCCATCAATCAGCGTGGATGGCGATTCACCTGCACGAAGGGTCTGTGACCATGTAGCAGGAATGACCGATCGCTATCTTTTAGATCAGTATCACGCTGTTTTCCTACCAAAACCGTGGGGGGTCTCATGAGTGCCATTCTGATTGCCGACAAAAGTCCAAGCCTGCGCAAGCTTTTTGAACTCACGTTTAGCGATGAGTATCAGCTGTACTTTGCTGGCACCGAAGCCGATATCCTTCCGCTCATTAAAGAGCATAAACCGGAACTCTTTTTTCTTGATGCTGAGTTTGCCGATTCTCACGACGCTACCGAAGCGTTGGTTGGCGAAGTCAAGTCGGCAAGTGGTATTCCCGTTGTTCTGCTTAAAAGTGATTTTAGCGAAGTGGGCGATATTGATGAAGTTGACCGTGTTGTGCAAAAGCCGTTTGAAGCGCAAGATCTCATTGCCTGCTACGATGAACTTGCCTTGCAGACGGGTGGCGGCAATGACTTTGCTGGCTTACTCGACGATATGGATGGAATTAGCGTTGTCGATCGCGAAGTGTCTGATAAAATCAGCAATTTATTCCAAGATGATGATGACGCGGACACCGGTGAACTCTCTGCCGATGACTTTTCCGGATTACTTGATGAGGCGGATGCAGCGCTCGAAATGCCGGATGAAGCGGCTGAGGAGGAGGCAGACCTACTCCTTGACGAGGGCGCTGACGAGGAAATTTCGGATGATCTGCTCGACTCCCTTGATGATATCGATGGACTTGATGACCTTGATATACCCGAGATGCCAGACACATCACTCCTAGACGATGATGATGCAGCAGAGGAAGTGACCGAAAGCGTCGATGTTGCCAATGACGATGAGTTTGCCGATATCGATTTTGGCGATGACGATCCCGCGGTCGAAGAAGAGCCGGAAACAGAAATAGAAGCAGCAGCAGAAGAAGAGCCTATTGCTAGCACAACGGCGTCATCGGCGAATGATGACATCATGGATACCATCAGCTCGTTTGAAGAACTTGCCATGCAGGATAGTGGCGATTATGGCGACGAGCCGCTGCCTGAGCTGAACCTGAGCGGCCCCGCGACGATTGACCAATCACTGCTTGATGAATATGAAATCGAGACTACTCCCGCCGCACCGCAGGCCAAACCGGCACGACATGACGAACCGGAAGCCGAAGTTGCCGATGATGAAGACTTTGCTCTGGCACGCTCCGCCAGCCGTGATGCCGACTTTGACTTTGACGATGAGGCGGCTTCCGGAGCACCTGCCCCTTCACGGCCAGCCGCTGCCGCCCAAACATTCCAGTTCGAACCACGCATTGAAATCAATCCGCAAGTGCATATGAGCGAACTCGAACTCAAAGTACCGGACGAATTTACCCCGAAGGTGTTTTTTAGTGAACCTAAAGGGCCATTCACCGAATTGCGGGTAGTGATTGATAATGAGTATCTTGACGAAATGGTGCGGAACAATTTAGAAGATTCGCTCCGTACACTTGTACAGGAACAGATACAGGAAATTCTCCCCCGTGTCGCGCGGGAAGTAGTGCAAGAAGAAATTGAACGCCTGAAAAAAATAAGGATAGATAAGCTATGAGTGAAGCTCCGCAAAAAATGGTAACGTATAAGGATGCCGGTGTCGATGTCGATGCCGGTAATGCTTTTGTCAAAGGGATTTCGGCGATGGTTCGCTCGACTTTCACCAAAGGGGTCGTCGACAACTTTGGCGGCTTTGGGGGACTATTTCGCCTTGACACCAGCCGTTATAGGAAGCCATGTCTCGTGTCGGGAACTGATGGCGTTGGGACAAAATTAAAAATCGCGCAGATGATGGACAAACACGACACCGTCGGGATCGACCTCGTCGCAATGTGTGTCAACGACGTACTGGTGTTGGGTGCCGAACCGCTCTTTTTCCTTGATTATCTGGCATGTGGTAAACTCGCGTCCATCAAAAACCTTGATATCATTGCGGGTATTACCGAAGGGTGTCGCCAGGCAGGCGCCGCTTTGATTGGCGGCGAAACAGCCGAAATGCCCGACTTTTACCCCGATGGTGAATACGACTTGGCCGGCTTTGTGGTTGGCGTCGTTGACGAAGATCGCGTGATCAACGGCAGCACCATCATCCCCGGCGATGTCATCGTCGCGCTGCCTTCCAGCGGCGTCCATTCCAACGGCTATAGTCTCGTACGTAAACTCATTCTGACCCATCACGGTAAAACGCTCGACTGGGTGCCGGAAGGTTTTGATGTGCCGATTGGCGAGGTATTACTGACCCCAACGCGCATTTATGTGAAAAGCGTGCTCGCTGTGCTGGAAAAAGTGGCCGTGCGTGGCATGGTGCATGTGACCGGCGGCGGACTGACCGAAAATATTCCGCGTATCCTCCCATCCAATGTGAACGCGCGTGTCGAAGTGGCGTCACTCCCGACATTGCCAGTATTCGACCTTTTGCAGAAACTCGGTAACCTTCCTTTCGAAGAAATGGCAAAAACATTCAATCTTGGTTGCGGTTATCTCTTTGTTCTGCCAAAAGATGAAGTCGATACAGCGCTCGAAATTCTTCGTCAGCGCGGAGAAGCGCCGGTGGTGATCGGCTCGATCGTCGCTGGCGAGGGAGTCGTTGAGTATGGCTGAAAAAATCGCCGTCCTCCTGTCTGGGCGCGGCTCGAACTTTCTGGCCATCGCGCGCAATATTCAATCAGGCATAGTGACTGGCTGCGCGATCGATGTGGTGCTTTCCAATAAAAGTGACGCCCCTGGGCTGATAGCCGCGCGCGACATGGGCATCGCGACGGCAGTTTTTCGTCAGAAGGATTACGCCGACAAAGGGGCCTGCGAACAGGCGATGGTCACACTGCTGCGCGAGCGTGGCGTGCAGTGGATTGTCCTCGCGGGCTATATGCGGATTCTTGGCGCAGACTTCATTGACGCATTTGCTGGACGAATTCTCAATATCCATCCCTCGCTCCTTCCTGCCTTTATCGGGCTGGATGCGCAGAAACAGGCGCTTGATTATGGCGTAAAAGTGGCCGGATGTACGGTACATTTCGTAACCAATGAACTCGACGGTGGGCCGATTCTGCTGCAAAAAGTGGTGCCGGTGCTCGATGACGATGACGAAGCTTCTCTGTGCGCCCGTATTCTGGAACAGGAACATATCGCCTATTCGGAAGCGTTAGAACTCGTTGTTCACGGAAAAGTCTACGTTGATGGGCGCCGCGTCCGGCGGCGCTGACGAAGGGGAAATATATGAATCGAATTGGATTGATTTCACTGCTCATGCTGTTGCTTGCGCTGCCAGCAATGGTGCAGGCGACAACGACCCGCGAATTGGCAAACGGTATTACTTTCGTCACGATCCCTGACCATACTATACCCATTATATCGCTCAGCCTGCTGATTCCTGGTGGCGTTGTGGTACAGGATACGGATAACTCCGTGGCATCACTGGCCTATGCGCTCCTGCTGGAAGGGACGGAACGTTTTACGAAGCAAGAGATCTATTCGCTGGAAGAAACCGGTGGTTCCATCAGTGCGTCCGCGTCTTTGCGCAGTGGAAATATCAGTGCTACTGTTTTGCGTGAAGATGCCAGCAGAGCCGCAACCTATATACTTTCCATGTTTCGCGAAGCCACACTGAATCCAGTACGCTTCCCCGTTTTGCAAGAACAGGTACTTGCGACCATTGCCAATCGCCAAAGCTCACCCGCCGCCTATGGGCGTTATCTGTTCGAACGGGAGCGCTACCGCGCCACGCCGCGTGCCATGAGTCTCCATGGCGATCATGTCCTTACCGCGGCACTGACGCTTGACGATGTTCGCGCCTACTATGCCGCGCACATTCAGCACACGGCAGGGGCAGTATTTATCCTGAGCGGTGATATAGAAAACGCTACCGAGACGGAGATTCTGGCACTGGTCGAAGCGCTGCCGGAGCGTTCTGCTCGCGCCGACGCTTTGCGCGACTTCCCAGAACAGCCACTTGCGACTGCGGTTCCTGCCGCTCTCAATCAGGCGCAGATTTTTGTCAGCTATCGCGCCCCGCTGCCACGCGAAGTGTGCTTCTTTCCGGCAAAGGTGCTCAGCGCCGTGCTCGGTGGTGGCATGAGCAGTCGATTGTTTGGCGAACTGCGCGAAAAGCAGGGGCTCGCCTACTCCGTGCATTCCGGTTTTGGTACTGAAACGGCCAATCCATCATTTGATATTGTCATGGGAACATCGCAAGATAAATTCATCACTGCCCTTGAAGGGATTGCCACGGAACTGCGTCGCATAACGGCAGAAGTTCCAGACGAAGCAGAAGTGGAACGGGCGCGCAATTACATCATTGGCAATTTTGCCATGGCGCACGAAAGCGCAGCCGATATGGCGCACTTCAAGGGGATTTACCAACTGATGGGGCTTGGGGTAGCGTTTGACGACCGCTACAGCGATGGCATTGCCGCCGTGACACCGGAGGAAGTACACGCCTGCGCACAGCAAATTTTTGCGCAGCCGCCAGCGATTCTTGCCTATGGTGCACCTGAAGGGGCAGTGTTACCACCCACCGCACTTTTGGGTTTTCCCGATTCCGTGAGAAGCACGCAACCATGACATACCGCACCTTTGAAGCCGCCCTCAAGCGGTTTCCCAACATACATACGCTCGTTGTGGGCGACCTGATGATTGACGAGTATCTTTGGGGCAATGCCGAGCGGATTTCTCCCGAAGCACCGGTGCCCGTCGTTGATGTCCTGCGTGAAGATACCCGCTTGGGCGGTGCCGGCAATGTTCTGCATAACCTCGCCGCATTGGGAGTTCCCAGTGCGGTAGTTGGCGTTGTCGGGAACGATGATAACGGCACCGTACTGCGCAACATGATTGCCGCGCTCGGCGTCGATATCAGCGGCATTGCCGTACAAAATGGACGACGCACCTCGCGCAAAACGCGCGTGATGGCGGCGCACCAGCAGATGGTACGCATCGACCGGGAAAGTCGGGAGCCAATTGAAGCTTCGGCGGTTGACCTCTTGCTGCGCTGGGTCACCGCGCATATCAGCCGCTTTCAGGTTGTGATTCTTAGTGACTATGGCAAAGGGCTGCTCACTCAGGAATTAACGCAAGGAATTATTCAACAGGCCAGACTCGCAGGCGTGCCAATATTTGTTGACCCCAAGGGGAACGACTATTCGTTGTATCGTGGTGCGACGACCATCACACCAAACCGCAAGGAAGCGTCGTTGGCATCGGGCATCGCGATTCACTCGCCACAAACGCTGCAACAGGCCGGGGAAAAGCTCCTGCACGAACTCGATTTGGAAGTCATGACGATTACCCGCAGCGAAGAGGGGATGAGCTTGTTTTTCCCCGGTGGAGCCGTCGAACACATTCCTACCATGGCACGCGAAGTGTTCGATGTCAGCGGCGCTGGCGATACCGTGATATCCGTCATGGCCGTAGCCCATGCGTGTGGTCTGCCGTTTGTGGATTGCGCTCGCCTGGCTAATGCGGCCGCAGGGGTGGTGGTCGGCAAGCTGGGGACTTCGGTAGCAACGCCGGAAGAAATTCTGGAAAACCTCCGCTGGGAGCAAAATCACCTCGGTGCAAAAATCAAGGATCTCGATGCGCTCGTGCCGATTGTCGAGCGGCTGAAGCAGAGCGGGAAAAAAATTGTTTTCACCAACGGCTGCTTCGATATCCTGCACTATGGTCATATCACCTATTTGCAGGACGCGCGCAATCAGGGCGATCTGTTGATTCTCGGCCTGAACTCCGATGCGTCCATCCGTCGCCTGAAAGGGGAGAGTCGCCCCATTATCGGGCAGGATGAGCGGGCACACGTTTTGGCCGCGTTGGAGTGTATTGACTATGTGGTTATTTTTGATGAAGATACACCGTTGCGCTTGATCGAAGCGATTCAGCCGTACCGCCTAGCGAAGGGTGGCGACTATACGCCGGATAAAGTTGTCGGGCGCGAGGTGGTCGAAGCGCATGGCGGTGAAGTGGTCATCATTCCGTTTGTCGAAGGGAAATCGACAACGGGGATTATCGAGCGGATTCTGGCAAATCGCCACGAGAGCTAACGAGTGTGGCACGTACATCGACAGGCGTCAGAAGAGCGTTCATGTTCAATGTAAAAACAATACTCTTTGGGGGAAGACACTGTGACAGCGCGCAAATTTGTAGAAATATCGGTTATCGGCAAAGATAAAAAAGGGGTTATCGCGACCTTCACTTCGCTTCTCTTTGATTGTGGCGTGAATATTGAAGACCTTGAACAAACGGTACGCGAAGAGTTTTTCATGATGAAGGTCAAAGCGAATGTCACTGGCCTAACGGTTTCGCTCGCTGGTTTAGAGCAAATGTTGCACCAAGCAGGGAAAACGCTGGATATGGAAGTGCGGCTTGATACGCGCCAATCATCCGGCATTCGTCGCATGGCGCTTTTGGTGACGAAAGAGGCCGCTACGCCGCAGGCCATCATCGACGAAATCAAAGCTGGCCGCATTAAAGCGGAAGTGGCTGTCATGATTGGCAATAACGAAGAGTTGCGTCCGCTCGCTGAGCGTGAAGGGATTCCCTTCTTCTGCTTTGATTCTCGCATCAAGTCCGAAAACGAAGCGGCTATTATTGAGCTATTAAAAAAACCAGAATACACGGTTGATCTGCTGGTGCTGGCTCGTTATATGCAAATCCTTTCACCTGAATTTACGTTCCGTTATGAAGGGCGGATCATCAATATTCACCCGTCATTGCTTCCTGCTTATCCCGGAGCGCGTGCGTATCGTCAGGCGTTTGAAAATGGAGCCAGCATTGCCGGAGCAACGGCGCATTTTGTGACGATGGATTTGGATCGGGGTCCGATTATCTATCAAGAGGCCTTTACCATCGATAAGTCATGCGATACGTTGCAAGATGTTGTTGCCAAAGGGCAAGCATTGGAACGGCGCATACTGGCCAGAGCCGTGCGGATGTTCGTCGATGGCGAACTCAGCATGCACTGGGGGAAGGTGTACTGGAAAAAATCGCCGTACCATGATGGCGTCTGTCAGGATGCCACCGCGTGAGTGTCACTGAGAAGCAACCCCTTCGCTTTTTCATCATTTCCGATGGTACCGGGCAAAGCGCGATTAACCTGCTGCAGGCGGTTATCTTGCAGTTCCCTGATCCTCAGGTGAAGTTCACCCTTTCGCCAAAAGCGGAGTCGATTGCTGGGGTTGAGCCTATTTTGCAAGAGGCGGTTGCGGTGAACGGCTTTATCGCCTTCACTGTCGTGAGTCGGAAACTGCGCGATCATATTCACGATTTTTGCCATAAAAATGGGCTGTGTCATTTGGATATTCTCGGCACTCCTTTGCGTAAACTCTCGAATTTTATGGGGATGAGTCCCGTCGAGGAACCCGGCGCACTTCGCAAAGTTGACGATCGTTATTTTCGTCGCATTGATGCTATTGAATATACGCTGGCGCATGATGATGGAAAAAACCTTGTTGGTATCGAACATGCCGATATTGTTGTTTTAGGTGTTTCGCGCACGTCGAAAACGCCGACTTCATTTATTCTGGCGCAGCAGGGATACAAGGTGGTGAACGTGCCAATTGTGCCGCAACTTGGGGTTCCGCCAGAGATTTTCACAGTAGATCCTGCCAAAGTCGTTTGTCTTGTGATGGATCCGGAGGTCTTGCAGAAGGTGCGCTCGAATCGGATTCAGGGGTACGGTACAACCAGTAAGTACACTGACATTCACCGGATACTCGATGAGGTCGAATTTATGTATGAGCTGTGCCGGAAAAATCGCCAGTGGCATTTGATCGACACGACGAATAAGTCGGTCGAAGAAACGGCGCGTGAAATTGTCAGCTATATTTACGGAAGAGAGATTGACTTATAGTGTCTACGCTACCCAAACATACGACGCTCCCGACGGTTATTGCGGGCTACAGTGGCGGGCTTGATTCTACGCTCGCCGCTCGGTTGATGGTAACGCTCGGTTTTCGTGTCATAGCCGTGCAATTTACGTCGCCATTTCTTGGTTGGTCAAAGTACGGGGAAGCGGTGCGGCTCAATCAGTTTCGGCGTGCCGAAGCACTGGGGGTTGAGCTGCGCCAGATTGATGTAACTGCCGAACACCTTGCGATGGTGAAAAGCCCGAAGTTCGGCTATGGCTCGAACGTTAACCCCTGTATCGACTGCAAGTTTTTGTTCTGGGAAAAATTGTCTGAAATCATGCGTGCTGAAGGGGCAGTCGGAATTGTGACGGGCGATGTGCTCGGGCAGCGTCCGATGACGCAAACCCGTCACCAGATAGAACGTCTCGAAAAACTTACCGGACTGGCAGGGAAAATTATCCGCCCGCTGTGTGGGCGGCTGTTGCCACCAACCGATGCCGAGCAACAAGGGTATTACACGCACGAACAGCTCTATGCGTTCAATGGTCGTTCGCGCAAACCGCAAATCAAACTGGCCGAAGAGCTGGGAATTACCGAATATCCAACGCCTGCAGGTGGGTGCTCGTTGACGGTTCCGCAAAGTGCGGAGCGGATCAAGCAATTGCTGGAAAATAACTGGGAGGCTTTTACGCCGGAAAATATTCGTCTGTTGACGGTCGGTCGTCACTTTCTCCTTGGCGAAGGGCGTTTGGTGGTTGCCAGAAACAGTGAAGAATGCGATGTGCTGAAGGCGCAGCGCCAAGCAGACGATGCGTTTCTTTCGCTCGAAGGTGGCATCGGCACGCTGGCGATTTTTCGCGGAGCGGTGACGGAAGAATCCCGTCAACTTGCTGTCGATATCGTGGGATATTTTTCCCCGAAAAGCCGTAATGCTGGCTACGGCGTGTATTGCGACGAAGGCGATGAGCGGACATTGCTGCGTCCGCAGGCAATAGAAGCGGCAAAAGTTCAGGCGTTGATGCTGATCACCTGACTTTTTCCATGCGATCAATTCGTAGTCGTTGTCTTGCGTCAAACAGTCGTCTGCTTCCCACAGTGACCGCTAGGAGAGAACCAAACCCTGTGCCAAGGGTAATCACTACCATGATCAGAATTTGATATTTTACCGCCAGCGCTGGAGGTACTCCAGCGAGTATTTGCCCCGTCATCATACCTGGTAGGCTGATGATACCGGCAGCTGCCATGGAATTTATGATCGGGATCATCCCGGCGCGCATGGCTTCGCGGCGGATGGCGCCAATGGCAAGCGTCCAGTGTTCACCAAGCATCAATCTATTCTCAATGATAAGTCGTTGTTGCCACGTCATTTCCGTGAGTCGGTCAAGGCTCAGTGCGACGCCGTTCATGGTGTTGCCAAGCAGCATCCCCAAAAGCGGGATGGCGTATTGCGGTGTGTACCATGGGTCGGGGCCGATAAAGATCAGTAGGCTGATAATAGCCATGGAAAATGACGAAACAAACATTGAGACAGTGCCAATGCCGTATGCCCAGCCTCCGGTCAGGCGGCGGCGTTGGCGTGCCATGACTTCGCGCCCAGCAAGGAGAAGCATGGTGAGTGCCATCAGGCTTACCCACAACAAGCTACCAAGAGAAAAAAGTAATTCCAGTACGAGCCCAACCAATGTGAGTTGTACCACGGTGCGTATGGTGGCTATCAGTAGGCTGCGGCCAAAATCGAGCTGTGCGAAGTAAGAAAAAAGTGCCAGCAGGCTGATGAGTGACACGGCCAAGGCGAGTTTCCACCAACTGAGATCTATGATTTCCACGATACCACCTCTTCAATCTTTCCCTCACTGATGGCGAACCAGCGTGCCGCAATGCGCTGAATCTGTGCTTCGTCGTGCGATACCCAGAGGCATGGCCAGCGGTTGTCCTGGATTTTTTGTGTCAGCCATACTTCGGTTTGGTGGGCGGTGTGGCTGTCAAGATTGGCGGTCGGTTCATCGAGCAGCAAGGCATGGAGTGGATATGCCAGAGCGCGGAGCAGGCCAAGCCGTTGTTTTTCGCCGGAGGAGAGGCGGCTGATGTGCCAGTGGAGTGCTTCGGCAGGGAGGCTGAGCGCTGGAAACTCCTCAGCGGTGTAATGAGCTGGGAAATGGTCACTGACAAGGTCGCTCCACCACTGGCTTTCGGCGGGCACCATACGCACATGTTGGCGCCACTGATGTGCTGGACAGAGGGATTGTGTGGTATCGCCAAGGTGTACGTCGCCGGTGTGAGGTTCAAGGTCGGCCAAGGCGCGCAGAAAGCGGCTTTTGCCAGAGCCGGAAGCACCACTCAGGCAGCTGATAGTTCCGGCTGGCAATTCGATAGTTGTAGGGCGTAAGAGATCATTGCCGAGTTGGACGGTGTGAAGTGCGACAGTGTTCATCTGGAGTTCTCCACTGCTTTTGTTTCGTGCCGAATGGTATTCACTCCTTAGCAAAGGCGCTTTCAATAGCTTGCAGGTATTCTTTCCCAGGTGTGCCGTGCATGGCTTCAATATAGAGAAAGTAGGCTGCCAGATGTTCGTAGGCTTTTTTGGTTGGTATTACCTGCTTGGCAAGGATGTGAATGAATTGCTCGCGGAGCAGTACGGCCAGTTCTTCGCGGGAAAGTTTTTCTGGAGTGCTGAGAAGTTTGATCAGCGTGGGGACAAGGCGATACCGTTTTTTGATATAGCTTGACCGTTCGGAATGACGCACGGTGTCGTGTTTTTCGCGTATGGCTTGAAGGGCTTTTTCAATGGCGAGTTTTCGTTCTGACATAGTTGGCCTGCTTATTGCATGTCTCCCTTTCATGAATATAAAGCGAGGTTGAAACGATGATACCGGCGGCCCTTTCGGGAGTACCACGAGCATCACTGTACGGCATTGGAGAACGCAACGATACCTTGACCGACGAGCGTCGGGCAGAGTTGCTGGCAACATGTCAACAGTTCGAGTCATTCTTGGTGAACACCATGTTGACGACGATGCGTGAGACGATACCAGAAGGGGGGCTTTTTGAAAAGTCCCATGCCGAGTCGTTGTTTACGTCAATGTTGGATACAGAGTATGCCAAGGTTGCCAGTACACAGCGACCAGGGGGGTTGGGGTTAGCAGGTTCGATGTACGAACAGCTGGCCAAAGAATCCCTGAGTAACGTTCCTGACGATCCGCAAATGCGCCGAGCTATTGAACAACGGATGAACACTGGCTTTTCTTCTTTACCGCCGATGCGCCCTGATCAGTTTCCGAAGATGTCTTCTTTGGACAATGGAGGGTTGATTCGTTCAGCTCAGCAGCTGAATGATCAGTATGCACAGTATGGAAGAAAATTCACGGCACCTATTTCGACTGGGGAAATCTCTTCTGAATTTGGCATGCGCAAGGATCCTTTTACGGGAGAAAAGCGGATGCACCAAGGAGTAGATATTGCAGCGCCGATTGGGACGCCGATTCAGTCTGTTGGTTCAGGAACGGTAACGTTTGCGGGAGATATGGGAGGTTACGGCAATGTCGTAATCGTGCAACACGCTGGAGGATTCGAGAGCCGCTACGCTCACGCCAGTGCTTTACTGGTGCGTGAGGGGGATCAGATTCAGGCTGGAGACACCATCGCACTCGTGGGATCGACGGGAAGAAGTACAGGCCCGCACCTGCATTTCGAAATCCGCAAAGATTCTCAAGCGATCAATCCGGCTTTACATGCCAGTCTACCGAAAAATTCTGCCAACTATCGGTAAAACAAAACTTTGCGTCACACGAAAAGTGTGATAAATTTTTTGAAAAAAAGATTAAAGTTTTATGTTTTTTGTCCGATAGGAGATACAGGCAGGAATTTAACAAGGAGGCATGAAATGAAGATCAGCGGCTTTGGCGGTCCGGCTATTGACGCCTATCTCAAAAATAACCGGGCCGATAAAAACAAGTCAGGGAACGGTCGCACTGGCGATGTTGCTGCCGCAGAAAGCAAGGGGGATAAGGTTCAACTCTCAGGAACCTCCTTCGAAGCGATGCGAGCTGCGAAGATTGCCAGCGAAGCTCCAGAAACTCGTGGCGAGCGGATCAAAGAGATCAAGCAAGCTATCGAGCGGGGCGAGTACCGAATTGACCTCGAGAATCTGGCGAGTAAGTTGGCTAACATAATCCGGTAAGGTTCCCTTCGCTCAACCCAAGAAATGTGAGGTAGAGCAATGGATGAGTGCAAAATGAGTGCACTCTTAACGGAAGTACTCGGTCACTACCAGAAATTAGAGGCGCTGCTTGCCGAAAATCGGGAGCATATTATACGCGGAAGCGTCAGTGAAGTAGAGCGATTTACCAAGCTGATGGAAACTGTGGTGCTGAAAATACGCCTGCTCGAAGAAACACTAGAGTCACATCTGGGTGACTTTCAAGAGCAGCCGGACGGTAAAGTTACCTTGAGCGCGCTTGCGGCGCTTTGGGAACCGGACGGTGGTACGTTTACCGAATCGGTACGGTCGTTACGAGAATGCGTTAAGCGGATAGATCGTGAATCGAAAGTAAATCGGCAATTGCTTCAAACGGCGTTAAAGTTGAACTCGCAGTTTTTATCGTTGATCGATACAGAGCTAAAGAGTTCCAAGCAATACTCACCGCAAGGTGAGGTTTCAGGGAAGCGCAATGCGGTTCTTCTGAGTCAGAAAGCATAGTGCGGGCTGTGTGGCAGGAATGTCATCGGCCCTTTTTTTTATAAGGATGGTGCGCCATGAGTTTTGGAAGCCTACATATCGGTCTTACGGGAGTGCTCGGACACCAGAGTGCTCTCACGACGATCGGTCACAACCTGACGAATATGAATACCGAAGGCTACAATCGCCAGCGGGTGGTGTTTGCGTCAAATCAAGCGTTACGCACCACGACGCTCCAATTTGGGCAAGGGGTAAATATATCTGAAATCCAGCGGATTCATGATGAATACCTTCAGTCTACTATTCGCAACACACTTACAAAAACCGGCGAAATGTCAGCGAAGGATTTCTCGTACCAAGAAATCGAAATGCTCTTCAATGAAACGGATGGTCTTGGACTGAACGATGCCATGACGAAATTCTGGAACTCATGGAGTGATTTGGCGAACTCGCCGACCGATACTTCAGCGGAAGCGGCGTCAAAGCGTTCAAACGTTGTACAGAGTACGGAATACCTGATTAATACGATAAAAACCACTCGCAGTGATTTGGAACACATGCAGACGCAGGCGTCGACACGGATTACGTCGATGGTTGGTGATGTCAACGCGATGCTCGACTCCCTAGCATCACTGAACACCCAGATTGGCAAAATGGGGGCGATGGGAAATCCATCGTTCGATTTGCTTGATAAGCGGGATAATCTTCTGAATGAGCTAGCTTCGCTGATTGAAATCAATGTCGATGTGACCCCAGATGGTCAAGCCGCTGTCTTTTTTGCCGGAAAAACATTGGTCGACCGGTCGCATGCCTCAAAGCTGCAGCATCAAATAACGGGGAATAGTGAAGGAAAGCTCCTATATGTCGGGCCGAATTATACAGAAGATATCACTCAGCGTGTCACCAGTGGAAAGATTGGTGCCTATCTTGAAGTGCGCGATAAGATGATTCCCGGTTATGTTGATAAAATAGATGAGCTTGCGAGTGGCTTGATTCAAACGGTGAATAAAGCACACTCCAGTGGGTTGGTGACGCAACCGTTTGGTGCTGTATCGACACAGTATTTTCCATCGAATTCGCGCACACAACTGAATCAATCAAATATTCCGTTTCCTATTCAGAACGGCAGTTTTCAGATGAAAATTTTTGGGCCGAACGGTGAAGAAGTCGGTACGCATGAAATTCGTGTCAATGCCACCGATTCTCTGCATTCTCTTGCGGTGCGTATGGATGGAATTGACGGCCTTTCTGAGGGTGGGCAGTTTTCAGTACGGATCAATAACCAAAATCAAATGGAAATTCAGGGGATGAATGGTCACACGTTCGCCTTTTTCAACGACAGCAGTAATGCGTTGGTGGCCTTGGGTCTGAATACGTTCTTTACGGGGAATGATTCCCGCAATATCGACATCAACAGCTACGTGAAGCACGATGCGTCAAAACTGGCAACCAGCATTACCGGGCAACCAGGCGACAACCAAAACGCGAACGTGATTGCCGAGTTGCGCAACTCGCTGGCTATGAGCAAAGGTAGTGTGACGTTTGATGAATTCTATAATAGTTTTGTCGGTAAAGTTGGTTTGGATACCCTGATGAATCGCGACTCGCTTGAAGCGAACGCCATGGTGGCGCAGCAGTTAAACCTACGGCGCGAAAGCTTTTCGGGAGTCAACGAAAACGAAGAGTTGACCAATATGCTCAAGTTCCAGCGGGCGTTTGAAGCGTCGGCGCGCTTTATTACGACGATTGATGGATTGCTTGATAAGATTGTTAATCAAATGGGACGATAAGTAAAGAAACGATCGACACTGAGAACTTGGGCTTGTAATGCCGCAAACGTACTGTAGGTGAATGCTATGCGTGTCACAGGAAATATGATGACTTCGAATTTTTTGGAAGGGGTAAACCGTAGCCTTTCCAGAATGCTTGAAAATAATAAGCAAATTGCAGGAAATCGGCAAATTCTCAAGCCGAGTGACTCGCCTTTGCGTGTGGCCAACTCGCTGTCATTCCAAAATAGTATTGACCTTGCGGCGCAGTATCAGCGGAATATTACCGGCTCGAAAGCGTGGCTGGATTTGGCTGATGGTGAATTGCAGGCCATGAGTTCTATCACACGCAGCCTGAAAAACGAGTATGCTATAGCGGGGTCTTCTGACTCCATGTCACCGGAAGCACGTATTGCACTGAGTAATGACGTTAATGCGCTGAAAAATGAGTTGATTAACCTTGCCAATGCGAAACACTTGGATCGCTATATTTTTGCAGGGTATGAGACGCGCACAAAACCTTTTGAAGAGACCAAGCAACAGCTCCAAATTTTACGTCAAGGTACCTATATCGGTACGGCTGGCGCCGTATTGTACACGAAGAAAGTCTTCTCCGATCTCCCTGAGCTCGAAAAAGGCGATTATGAGATCATGATCAACTATGACAATCAAAGCCGTGTTGCGATAGCGTCTTTGCGTAATGTTGCGACGGGTGAATCGATTGCCTTGGACTCAAACGGGTCGGATGATAGTGGAAACGACAACATGAATCGTCTGACTACGGTTTCGCGTTATCAGGCAAATCCGGGCGATTTTATTGATACTGGTCGCGGCATTGCGGTTGAAATTCCTGAAGGATACCGCGACGGCCAGCGGATTATGTTCAGTTATAGTCCAGGCGATAGCTTGTCGTATCAAGGTGATGACGGAAAAATTAAATCTCAAATTGGTCCCGGCGACCAAATTGATATTAACGTTACGGGTGGGGAAATTTTCGCCCAAACGGCAAAATATATTGAAACAACCTTCGGCAATAATACTTCCGGTCAACCGTTGAAAAACATTTCTCTCTTTAGCGAAATAGATAAAGCTAACGTGCAGACGGGGAACACCATCGATATCAGTGGTTTTGACCATTCAGGGAACCGCATTGGTTCGGCCACGGTTCTTTCGCCCAAAAATGCTTTGTTAAGCCAAATTAACACATCAGTAGACCAACGCACATTGGCACTCAACTACAGCACAAGCACGCTGGATAGCTTTTCTAAAAACGTGACATTGCCTCCCGGTGGCTATCAAAATCATGATCGCTTGGCGTTTGCGTTGCAGACTTCGATCAACGAAACCATCAATCCAAATGCGAACCAGCCGGTCATGTTTCAGGGAGGCAAAAATGCTGCTGGCACAGACATACCTACAACATTTGACAATGGCGGTGTCATTACGAACCGCCTGTTTGTAACGGGGAATATTGCCTACGATCAACATCAGCAGATTACGATCAAAGCGGTCAATGACATGACAGTTCCCGTGAGTGCAAGTAACACGCTGACCTTTCAGATTTTCGGCTTTGAACAGAAGACAGAGTATAGCGATACGGCAAGTTTAACGAGTGCTTCAGGCTCATTTTTGGGTACGATGACGATTGATAATCCAATGGTTGGCTTTAAGTATTCACTGAAGGATGATGGGAAAATCAGTGGGAATGATTATGGCTTGAATATCGGCTTTTTAAGCAATCAAGCCTTCAGTGCAGGATCGACTTTTGACTTTACCATGAGCGGCGCACCGGCTATGGCGCTTTCGGATACTGCGGGAGACTTAGTAGGTGGCGACCTGAGCGGTATGCGCTTGCAGTACGATAATCTGCAGTACACAAACCCTACTACCGGACAGAGCGAGACGATTCTCAACATCGAGTTCAGCGCATCGGCAACATTTAGCCCCGGCGATACTCCAGCCGACCTGAATTATGCCATCACAACGAATATGGGAGTGCGTACTGGCACTATTTCACTTGGTGCTGATGCCTATTCGTATCCGGTTCAGGTGCCCGATACAGGGCTATCGTTGCACTTTGATAACTCACTTGGTGTGGCAACATTTAACGCTGGCAATGTGGTAACTGCCGATTTTAGCGGTGGCACACACCCTGCCCCTTATGTTGACCTGACCGGTTATAATGGTCCGGGGGAGTCGGTGGTGCTCCGCTTCCGCTCGGGTGTTGATGTGGCCGACACAACAGCGATCCCCGAGAATTATTCCTCCGCCAGCACGATAGATTTCTCCGATCCGACAATAAAGGGCGGATTCTTTGATGTGCTGGATAATCATGGGAATTTGCAGCAAACAATTTTTATCTCGAAAGATGGCCGCTCGAGCTTAGTAAATGGGGCGACGATTACGCTTTCGCCTGACTCAAAATTCAGCACTGGCGATTTACTATCGTTCCAGCTTATCTCAGAGAATAGCTTTAACGTTATTGCCGATGGTTCGAACCTCATGCTGGAAACGCGTGCGATTGGCGATGACATTAGCTTTTCCGTTGTTGCCGATCCCTATTCTTCGCTCGGTTTCGACCACAACGTTATTACGACAACGGGCTTAAACACCACGTACGTGATTGACGAAAATAAACCCGTTGAAGATATGTTGAAATTTATCGAAAACTTGTACGGCAATACCATTGATGCCTTCATTACGGAAAACGGGAAGTTAGCCTTTCTCGACAAGCACCCCGGCGCGACAAAGTTTGAAATACAGGTGGTAAGTAATAACGAAGGGGTGAAGCATACCACTTCACTTGGCTATGTGAACCCGCTTGGCAGCGAACTGAATAACTACTACATCAGCGGAAAATATGCCGCACGCGACGACAATCAGTGGAGTATTAAGCTCAATGCGCCAAACCCGTCAGCGATTGTTGGGCAGGATAATGGAATTACACTTACCGTTGAGGATAAATACGGCAATAAACTTCTAGAAAATTACCCGCTGGACGCCTATAAGGCGACGGTAGGTGATTCGCCGTATTTCGGGGAAGAGATTTATGTTGCCAATGGTTTAAGTATTCGCATTCCGCTTGGCACTGTTGTGTCGAATTATCAGAATATCAGCGAAATTCAGTTGAAAGGGAACGGCGGGCTGGCCTTTGGTTCGTCTGCTACGATTATCAATGGTTCAGGAGTCGATGTTTTCCGCAGCATCAGTAATTTGCAAGAAGCATTGGCGCTTGATCTTGGGCAAGGGGGAATAAAAGCTCCGAGCGACTGGAGCTTTGGTTCTGTCGCGCAACCGGCGTTAGTAGGGGAGTTTACCGGTAATTATAACTCCCAGTGGAATTTTGAGGTAGATAAAGTCTATGAGACCAATAGCTCAACTTCCGGCATTAAACAGCGCAGTGAATATACGCGGAGTTCCGACGTATCGTCTACTGATGGGACACTGAGCGCCTATAACCCCGTGACTGAGCGTTACCATTTGAGTGCCATGGGGACGCTGAATATCGCGTACTATGACCCTGCATATGGCGGCTCTGCGAATATTTCGATCAACATTAGCAATAGCCCGACGAATGGTATTTTCAGCAGCCTGAGTGAAATAACGGACTATATCAATAGCGAGCTAAAGAAGAATCAAACCGCCGTCAATAATGGGATCGAAGTGCAATTTGCCGGTGATCCCAAGAAGAATGAGCCGGTGAGTTTTAAGGTGCTCACGAATGGGAACTCCAACGTGAATGCGGTAACGGTGAACCCAAGCGGACAGCCTTATGGGGAGCTTGGCCGGGATAATGGCCTTTTCGGGGGATCGTACGCCCAAGCGAGTGGCGACGCTGCCGTGAATTTTGGGTTTGAGGTCAATTATAACCACTATGAGTTTGACAAGCGAACCATTAACATCCCTTACCTTGGCGAAAATATTGGTCTGGTTGTGGAAGACTTAACCAAGCCTCAAAGCGCTTCGGCAACCCTAAAGCTCGATTTCACCAAAAACGCCGATGGAAGTGCGCGAACGGCGAACGAGATTACGACCGCCATGACCACATCTTTGCAACAGCGGCTGGATGACCATTTTGGTGGCCCAGGCTCATCGCCGATTACGGCGGAGATTAACACCGCACTCTCGCCCATGACGTTGTCATTCAAGCAAGGTGGTAAAGATATTACTGGTATTGACGATAGTACGCAAAATCTCTTTGGTCTGCGCAAGCCGGGTGCCGGCGTCGATTATAAAATCACCGATTCTCAGGGAAATCATATTCGAAAAGTGTACGTTCACTCTGCGTTCGACGAGGTGTATATCCGCGATGGTGTGAGCATTACCATGGGCGAAGGGGCAGTTGTGAGCAAAGATCGTTTTTCCACACGGGTTGGCGTTGGCGCTCAAGGGGAAATCAACCATTTGGAGAATGGGCTCGATCAAATTCTCAGTGCGCTGAGTCATGTTGGATCAACAGCGTATCGGCTTGAGCTGACCCATGAGCGCTACGAAAGTTTCTCGATCATGCGCAAAGATTTTATTACCGCTGAGCTGAAGGGAACCACGCAAGATATGATCGAAGTAGCCAGTACGCTGGAGCGCAATAAAACCACGTACGAGTCGGCGCTTGCGATGTATGGGAAATCATCAAAACTCACACTGCTCAACTTCATTTAACGCGATGAAGGAAGTAACTGTTTATACCGATGGTTCTTGTCTTGGGAATCCAGGCCCCGGCGGCTTTGGCGCTATCTTGTGTTATTTCGATGCCAACGGTATGTTGCATGAGAAGATTGTACAAGGCGGCATAGCGCAGACCACAAATAATCGCATGGAGTTGCAGGCGGTTATCAGCGCGCTTGGATCGTTGCGCCACCCCTGCCGTGTGACCATTCACACCGACTCGACCTACCTGCGCGATGGCATTACCCGCTGGATCCATAACTGGAAAAAAAATGGCTGGAAGACGGCGGCGAAGAAAGAAGTACTCAACCGCGATCTTTGGGAAGATCTCGATCGTCTTACACAGCAACATCAGCTCGAATGGCATTGGGTAAAAGCGCACGCCGGACACGACTATAACGAGCGTTGCGATGCGATCGCCAAAAGCGAAGCAGAACGTCATAAGGGGAAGTAACCTATGTTACCCTACGGTCGCCAATGGATTGATGAAGATGATATTGCTGCGGTACGGGCGGTGCTCCGATCGGACTACCTGACAACCGGACCGGCAATAGAAGCCCTTGAAACAGCGCTGGTGGAGGCGACGGGTGCCACGTGCGCGGTGGCGTGTTGTAATGGCACCGCCGCGCTGCATCTGGTTGCTATGGCGCTGGGCGTCGATCGACAATGGGAAGTATTTGTCCCTGCTATCACGTTTGCCGCCAGTGCGGCATCGTTTGTTCATGCTGGAGCTACTCCCGTATTTGTCGATGTTTCCCCACAAGATGGGCTACTTTCGCTCCCGTCGCTTGAGCAAGCCTTAGGAAGCTCAACGGCACCGCATAAGCTGATAGTTGCCGTGCATCTTGCCGGAAAGTCATTGCCGATGTGTGAAATTGCCGCACTGGCGACCCGTTTTGGTGCAGTGGTTGTTGAAGATGCGTGTCATGCGCTTGGTGGTATCGATCCCGAGGGGAACCGTGTTGGCAACTGTGTGTACAGCCAAGCCGCGGTATTTTCTTTTCACCCGGTCAAGCATATTGCGGCTGGCGAGGGTGGGGCGATTACCACGAATGACGCTCGACTTGCGGCAGAAATGAAGAAATTACGCCACCATTCTATCGTGCGCGATGGGTTTTCCCACCCGCAATTGGCGGCCAGTGCGGCTGGAAATCCTTTTCCGTGGTATCACGAATTCGATGCTCCGGGATTTAACTACCGGATTTCTGATATCCATGCCGCTTTGGCAACGTCTCAGCTCACGAAGCTGAAGCGCTTTGTTGAGCGTCGGCGCGAGATTGCCGCACACTACCTTGATTACTTGGAACCAATTGCTGGGATTGAATGTGCCTATACGCGTAGCGAAATCCCCCGGCATGCGTTTCACCTTGCTCCCGTCCGATTTGCCTTTTCCTGCGATGGAGAGCGGGCGCGCCTGATGCGTGCACTGCATGAGCGTGGCATTGGTACGCAGGTTCACTATATCCCTGTGCCGGTGCAGCCATGTTATGCGCAGGGAAAATCGATAGCAGATCTCCAAGCGTTGTTTCCGCATGCATGGAGCTATTATCGGCAGTGTTTGAGCCTGCCACTCTATTATGGGTTAAGCGATGGCGATATTCGCTACGTGTGCGATGCGGTGATTGAAGTATTCGCCAACGAAAAAAGCTCGCACCAAGATGGTGCGAGCAAAAGTGTGTGCAGTCCGTAGCGTGTGATTAGTTTGTAGCGGCCCAGACGCCATGAAGGTTGCAGTGTTCGCGCGCCGTCATGGTGCTGCCAGTCACGGGGAAGAAAACTACGGGAGTGTCGCCGGGCTTCAGGAACTCACGGTACGCTTTATTGTCGACAATGAGTTCAATCCACTCAATATAATGCTTTTCGTCCATCGGGTGAATGACGCTACCAACCGAAACGCGTACGCCTCCATCCACAACTTCCAGTACGGGCACGTGCTTTTCTTTCGCCGCATCCGTCGTGTTTTCAAATAAATGTACCATCGGCTCGCCGCAGCAAACCAGTTTGCCGCCTGAGGCGTGAACAACTTCGACCACATTGCCGCAAATTTCGCATTTGTAGATACCTAAATGTTTTGCCATGCTAAATCTCCCTTCGCTTCATATCTTGAATACGTAACATTGATACTCTATGTGAGCCCATCTGATATTTCAAGTGAAACAGGTCGCCCCTTACCGATAATAAATATAATACCGTCCAAAGTGGTACACGAACACGCCATTGATGGTGAGCCTTTCCAATGGTTCTGGCAGTGGTAAGTAGGGGGCGGCATCGCGCACGGCTTTCACCGCGGCATTGGCCAGAAAAATTGACTGGCTTGGGTTCTGTATCAATTCGACTCCGTCGAGTGATCCGTCCTGATTGACGTGAAAGCGTATCAATACTGCTCCCTGTTCCTCGCGTTCAATGGACTCCCGTGGATACACCCAGACGTTTTCTATTTTCCGTTTCATCTGCCAGAGAAACGAAACATGACGCGCTTTTTGTGAAATAGCGTCGAAGTGAATCACTTCGCTGGTTTCGGCTCCGAGTATCTCCGGGGTCGATTCTTTGTTAAGTATGTCGGCGAGTGCTTGCAGGTCACTTTCTTCCAGTCGATATGGGTCGAACTTTGGTTGTGGTTGGCTCGGTTTTGTGCGTTCTGGCGCTAAAAGTTGTTCCATGCCGATGCGCGCGCGCGTCGCGGGGGGCGCGGCCGCTTTGGGTGGTGCAGGCGGAGCCCCTGTGGGTTTTCCTTTGCTCGGCAAAGAGTGATCGATCAGCGTGTCTGGCAGCAGTTCAGGGATGACATCAGGCGCTGGTTCTGGCGGTTGAGGTTTGGGCGGGAGTGGCTTTGGGGGAGCCGTCACCACCTGATAATCGACGTCTATTGGTTGGTCGGCGCGCACAGGCGATTCTGTTGGCGTTGGCGCTAACACGGCCAATGCCAACAGAAGATGTATGCAAACCGAAATAACAGTAAAAACAAAAAAACGCATAGGCCGAGTTTAGAGCGTGCCAAATACCAAGTGAGTTTCGGCGAGTGCCGACTACAGGATATTGGCGGCTAGCTCTGCTAACTCGCTCCTCTCTCCTTTACGCAGGGTAACGTGGCCAGCGATTGCTTGCCCTTTAAAGCGTTCAACAATATAGCTTAATCCATTTGAGCTAGAGTCGACATACGGGTTATCGATTTGATATGGGTCGCCGGTAAATACAACTTTTGTCCCTTGTCCGGCACGCGTAATGATCGTTTTGATTTCGTGCGGAGTAAGGTTTTGCGCCTCGTCAACAATCAAGTACTGGAAGGGGAGACTTCTGCCGCGAATGTAGGTAAGTGCCTCAATTTCCATGACATTCTGCTCTAAAAGTTCTTCATAACCACGACGACTTATTGAAGATTCAGGAGAGCCGATCAGGAAATCTACGTTGTCGTAAATAGGTGCCATCCATGGATGGAGTTTTTCTTTCAGGCTCCCTGGAAGGTAACCGAGGTCTTTGCCCATAGGAAACACAGGGCGCGATACAAGAAGTTTTTTGTATTTGCTTTCGTCAGCGACCTTTAGGAGGCCAGCCGCAATAGCAAGAAGGGTTTTTCCTGTGCCCGCAATGCCGACAAGAGTCACCAGCTTGATAGAGTCATCAAGTAAAAGGTCAAAGGCGTAGCGCTGCTCGCGGTTACGCGGTTGCAGTCCCCAAATCCCCTCATCGCCATACTCACTGAATATCTTGCGTACTTCACGAAAGGCTTGTGAGTAGCGTCCAAGTGCGGTATTGGCTGGATTCGCGCTGTTTTGCAGCATGAAAAATTGATTGTCATAAGGGTCGTTTTCCAGATCGAGTGCATCGATACCAATTTTTCCCTCGCGATAGAAGGTATTGATAACGGTTTCGTTCGTGAAAACTTCGGCAGCGCCGCTGTAAAGCTCATCTATATCAACCTTGCCAGTTTCACACTCCATGGAAGGGATGCCGCAGGCATCGGCTTTAATGCGTAGGTTGGTATCTTGTGTGATGAATACGACATCATCACCTTTGCGGTCGAGTTCCATCGCCGTGGCAAGAATGTAGTTATCGGCAAGATCGCCACGCAGGGCTACGGGAAGCTGTTTGATGCTTTCTTCAGATGGGAGGAGCACGTAGAGTTTGCCGAGGTTTCCCTCTTGATCAATGTTGACGCCATCGTGCAGGCTCCCCTGGCGCCGCATGTCATCAAGGATGCGGCTGAATTCGCGCGCATGGCGGCCGATTTGATCCATATCCTTCTTAAAGCGGTCAAGCTCTTCGATAACAGCAATTGGAATAACGACATCGGCATCGCCGAAGGTGTAAATTGCGTGGGGATTAAGAAGTATAACGTTTGTATCCAATACATATTTCTGACCCATGAACCCTCCCGAGGATAGACTATAGAGTGAGGTTATACGTCAAAAAAATGCAAAGGGGGAAGAGAAAATACGTGCTTTCGCCAATCTACAGTAGCGCGTGGAATATGCACAAAACTACACGGGTGCATTTTCCGGATGCACATACGGTTGAGTCAAAACAAAACCCAACAGTATTAGCCTCGCGAACGCGGCTAAACGAACCAGTCTATTGTTGTAGTGTGTAGCAAAGTGGAGTGGTTAGCTTTCTGCTCCCCACACAAAACCGCGGCCAGTCAAGCGACGCGGCGGAACCGTACAATCGCGAAGCCGTTCCTGGCGCTTCGTCTCATAGTCGTACAGGTCTTTCATCAGTTCAGGACGTTGGCTCAATTCCATAGTTGCATGGCGCTTGAGCAGGTTGATACGAATTTGTTCCAAGGTGTGCATCAGCATAAAGCCCTCCTCTGGAATAGATCCCGTGATCTTTCAACCGTGTGGTCGGCGCTTTTGTAACCGACCACCAACTGTTATTTGTCAAAAAAATGGCTGTAATTCGTAAAACTTGGCGAGATTTCTACGAAAAAACTCATTTCGTAACTCCTTCGACCCATTCGGCACAAAGGACACACCAGCATTTTACGCCATCTTTTTGTAATTAAAGAACTCTTTCTTCCCTACCAACAAGTAAATACTACCAAGAAACGTCAACAAGTGAAAAGAGTTTTTTTGCTACAATATAAAAAAACGGTTTTTCTCCTTTCACTTGCCTTTCGGCCAACGATCGTTTAATTTTGCGCCTTTCCTGACACGAATGGAGCGAAAATGTTTACCGGAATCATACAGGAAGTTGGCACCGTTGCCTTATTGCAACATCACGGCGGAGGGGCGCGCATTCACCTCTCTTGCCAACGCATTACAGACTCGCTGGCGGTCGGCGATAGTATTGCTGTGAACGGCGTGTGCCTGACCGCAATCACGTTTCAACCCGCAGGCTTTCAGGCAGATATTGCCAACGAAACCCTGCGCGTCACGAATCTTGGTTCGCTTCGGGCGGGCGATAAAGTCAATCTTGAGCGAGCAATGCGAGCGGATGGGCGGTTTGATGGACACATCGTTTCGGGGCATATCGACACCACCGCGAAGATTGTGCGCATTGTCCCTGACGGTTCGGCACGCATGTTCCGCTTTCGCTTGCAGGATCCAGCCGCTATCCGGTACTGCATTGAACGCGGATCAGCAGCAATTGACGGCATCAGCCTGACCATTTTTGATCTTGATGACGCCAACGGAGAATTTTCTATTTCGCTGATTCCGCACTCGCAGACGCTAACAACCTTGCCACTTCGCACGGTTGGCGATACGGTAAACGTCGAATGTGACGTGATTGCCAAATATGTTGAGCGACTGGTGCAACCAAACGGTACTGGTTCCCGCGCTAAAGTCGGGCTTTCGCTCGAAACACTGCGCCAAAATGGATTCGCATAGCACACGTTTTTTCCTTTATCTAAAATATATCGAGGTGAATGGTATGAAATTTCTCAAGAGCAGCGACCGTGAAATTTTTGACATCTTGCAAGAAGAAACCCTCCGTCAGGAACATGGCATTGAGTTGATTGCCAGCGAGAACTTTGTCTCGCAAGCCGTGATGGAAGCGACTGGTTCAACACTTACCAACAAATACGCCGAAGGGTATCCCGGCAAGCGCTATTACGGCGGTTGTCTTTCGGTTGATAAAGCGGAAAACCTTGCTATCGAGCGGGCAAAAAAGCTCTTTGGTGTCGAGTACGTGAACGTCCAGCCTCATTCCGGATCGCAAGCCAATATGGCCGCCTACATGGCCGTGGCCGAAGCAGGCGACACCATTCTGGGGATGAATCTGGCGCATGGTGGTCACCTTACCCACGGTAGCCCTGTGAATTTTTCTGGTAAACTCTATAACATCGTGGCGTATGGCGTGACCCCCGACACCAACCTGATTGACTATGACGAAGTGCATCGCCTTGCCAAAGAACACAAACCGCGCATCATCGTTTGTGGCGCTTCCGCCTATCCACGGACACTTGATTTCCCAAAATTCCGCGCTATTGCCGATGAAGTCGGCGCAACCCTGATTGCCGATATCGCGCACATTGCTGGCATGGTTGCCACTGGACTCCATCCATCGCCCGTGGGCTACGCTCACATCATTACAACAACAACCCACAAAACCCTGCGTGGACCGCGTGGCGGAATGGTGATGACGAACGACGAAGAACTGGCAAAGAAAATCAACTCGCGCGTATTCCCCGGCATGCAAGGCGGCCCATTGATGCACGTCATCGCTGCCAAAGCCGTGGCGTTCAAAGAAGCCCTGAGCGATGAATTCCGCGTCTATCAGCAGCAGATCAAAGATAATGCCAATACGATGGCAAAAGAACTTGTCGGCTGCGGCTTCAAGCTCGTCAGCGGTGGCACCGATAATCACTTGATGTTGATTGATCTTTCGGATCGCGAAATCACCGGAAAAGACGCCGAAGCAGCGCTTGGATTTGCGGACATTACCGTCAATAAAAATGGAGTGCCGTTCGATAAGCGTAGCCCATTTGTAACCAGCGGTATTCGCGTTGGAACTCCAGCGATTACCAGCCGTGGCTTTAAAGAAAAAGAAGCGATTCAGGTTGCCAAGCTGATCGCGCGCGTACTTGATAACGTTGGAAACGAAAATATTTATGCCGAAGTGCGCCATGCCGTGCAACTCCTGACACGTCAGTTTCCACTCTATCCTGATCTCGTCAAACGTTTCGAGGACTAAGCCAATGCCACACGCACGCCCCGATTGGGATCAATATTTTTTCAATATCACCCGCGAAGTTGCACGCCNGGCGGTAGTTGTGGTGGAAAAGCGGATCATTTCGACCGGTTACAACGGCGCACCTTCTGGAGTGCGCTCCAGTCATGAAATTGGCTCCTGCTTGCGTGACGAACGGGGCATTGCCAGTGGAACACATCACGAAGTGTGCCGTGGGCTACATGCCGAGCAAAACGCTATCTTACAAGCTGCAAAGTTTGGCAGTTCCATTAACGGCGCCACGCTGTACTGTACGCATCAGCCGTGTTCCATCTGCGCCAAAATGATTATTGGCGCGGGAATACGGGCGGTGAAATACCTGGAAGCCTATCCCGATGAGTTAAGCGAAGGGTATTTTCAGGAAGCGGGTGTAAGTATGGAGCAATTTACGGAAGCACAGGCTGGAGAGTAGCGCTAGGAGTGGTGGCCTTGCAACACCGCACGAACCTGATCTATGAGTTTCAAGCTTGGATCAGGATGAAATGTATGACTTTTTCCATGTTTGTCCCCTGATATCGCAATAGATAGAAAATAAAACTTTTTTATATTTTTCGTTGTAACACGGAAAAATACGGGATACAGTTTTCCGTGTTTATGGCTTTACTATCACGAAACATGGAAAATTTTCCAGATATAGGGGTGTGATATGTGGAAAAAATTCTATTTATTGTACTGTTAAGTTTACATCGGGATCGGTCATGGATGAAAAAATACGGGCATCCTGGGAACGGACTCTTCACCCAGAAACCCTCAAAACCAACATCATCACGGCTTCAATATTCTCGATGGCTTTCGAAATGCTGAAGAGCAGCATTGTAGAAAAAATCGAAGGTTTCTTTACGAACGGGTTTGATCAGAATGGCTCGATTGTTAGCCCAGAATACAAAGAAAAGGTTCTTTCCCTGAATAGAAGTCCCGTCTACGCGTCATTGAGGTGGCTGCAGGAAATGGACGCCATCAATGATGAGGACATGGGGAAGTTTGAACACGTTAAAAAGTGCCGCAACACGCTGACACACGAAATGCTTTCTTTCGCTTCCAGTGGGGTAGATTTCAACGTTGCGGAAGCATTCGACGAAATGGTGGCGCTGTTACGAAAGATCGAAATGTGGTGGTTCGAGCATTTTGAAATGGCAATAGACCCGGAATCCTATCCAGACGATTTAGATCTGGATCAGGTGATTCCGGGGCCAGTCTGGAGTCTCCAAATGCTTATAGATGTTGCGTTGGGACCAGAGGAAGAGGCTGAGAAGTATTATGATCTGTTTGTGGCAGCCGCAGACAAAACTTAACCAGTGGGTGAANCTACGCTGCGCTTCGTCCCGGCGGCTTACCCAAGGCAATAGGCACAATAAAAACCATCCTACGTGTGTAGATAGGAAAGAGAAATTTGAAAAAGAAACTTTTAGTTGATTTATTTGCAGGTGCTGGAGGCCTTTCATGTGGTTTGGAAATGGCTGGCTTTTCACCAATATTGGCAAATGAAATTGACCCAAATTATGCAGATACCTACAAGCGAAACCATTCAAACACAGAGGTTGTAGTCGATGATGTCCGAGAGGTCTGTGATAGAAGCTTGAAGAAAAGCCTTGGGTTGAAAGTTGGCGAGCTAGATTTGCTTGCAGGCGGGCCGCCTTGCCAAGGCTTCTCTATAAATGCGCCAATCCGAAGTCTTGATGATAAAAGAAATCATCTATTTAAAGATTATTTACGTATCGCAGAGGCTCTCAAACCCAAAGCTGTATTGATTGAAAATGTGCCCGGCATTGTATCTTTAGGAAAAGGAACAGTTGTCGAGCAGATTTATAAAGAGCTTGACAGGATGGGCTATAGCGTAGCCCATAGAATATTATTTGCAGGCCATTACGGAGTGCCGCAAATGAGATTCAGAACTACCTTTATTGCAATTAAAGGTAGTGGAAAAAAGATAATTTTTCCTGAGCCTACATATAACGCAACAGCAGTTGCCAATTTCACTGGTGCAAAAGAACTTTGCATTAATATCCCGCCGTTGTTTACGCAGCACTTAAAAGCCCACACAAGTGTATGGGATGCAATATCCGATTTGCCAGAAATAGAGCCGGGAGACGCTAACGGTATATTTGATTATCCAACAGAACCCAAAAGCGAATATCAACAAATTCTCCGCATAGGCTCTAGGCGCATTGAAAACCATATTTGCTCAAAGCTTGGCAGTATTAATTTAGAACGGCTTAAACATATACCGCAAGGTGGTAGCTGGAGAGATATTCCATTTGATTTATTGCCAGCGGGATTAAGGCGTGCGCGTCGAAGCGATCACACTAAGCGATATGGAAGACTTCACCCCGAAGGATTATGTTCAACGGTGTTAACTAAATGCGACCCGCATTGGGGAAGCTTCTTCCATCCGGTGGAGGATAGGGTTATATCTGTTAGGGAAGCTGCAAGAATACAATCGTTCCCAGATTCATATATTTTCTACGGAAGTACCACACAACAATATGAACAAGTAGGCAATGCGGTTCCACCGTTTTTGGCAAAATCAATCGGTGAAACTATATTAAAAATGATTGGGGATGGTGATGAGTAGAAAAAGAGATTTAATTGAGATGTTTGGATACAGTCCTGATGACTTAACACAAAGTGTCCGAGCGCTTTGGAGTATGGGCGGATGCCCGTTCACTAATAAAGGCTGCATTAAAATTAATCACGATCAAACCATAACCTATGGAACGTGCAGTGTGACTTCGCCGTATGGCGACATTATTATTTGTCCAAACAGACTGTACGTTAATGCTTACGACGTTCTGGCTAAGGTAAGTCAAGATGCTTTTGGGGATGACTTACCGTTCTTAATGTATGATCAATTTATTGAAAAAAGGGCTTTGCATTCAGAATGTATTGTTGCACTCGGGAAAAATTCTGGAAGAGAGATACAAGTCGGTCGATCTTTATCAATGGATTGGGTTCTGGCACATATTTCAGAGGCCAAACTGGTTGGGTATGTAGGCATAGAGGTCCAGAGCATAGACATTACAGGGAATTATCGCGATGCGTGGCATGCCTACAAGAATTTCACAAAGAACAGTGATCGAGATACGCTCCCATCATCACAGCATGGCCTCAACTGGGCCAATGTTCACAAACGTTTAATACCCCAAATAATTCGAAAAAGTGTTGTGTATTCGAGATCAAGGCTGGTAAAGAAAGGCCTTTATTTCATATTGCCAGATATTGTCTACCAGAAATTTGAGGAGGTTGTTGGTAGTGATATTCCATTGGTTGACGATTTAAGTCATGATACTATAACGGTTTACACATATGAATTAGGCGGATCAGTACCTCATGGTAGTCAGAGAAGTTTAGTTCAAGTTAGAAAATTGAGATTCAATTTAGATGAATTTTCAAATCGTTTTATTTCAGGCCCAAATTTACCAAGTGGTGAAGATTTAGATCAAGTAGTCAAAAGGGTTCTTGGGGTTGGCTAAGTGCCTAACGGATAAGGTTAGATCGTGATCGCGAAGCGAGCCACGATCTGAACCGTTTGTTGGACAAGCCCGGCGGTGACCGTCATGTTGCATGAAAATATCTTTTAGGATCTGGGGTTGCTAGATCAGTAAATTGAATCGTCGCGAGGTTGGAAGTAGGTGCAGATCATTTGCTGCCATGATTTTGTTGGACGAAGCCGCTGCACTCCATTGCCGCCGCTGAGCTTGGTAGCTAGTCAGGGGATGTCTTCATGCGAAGCACAGTTCTCGTTGCACTCATAGTAATGGTTGATTGAGCACGTGTCAGGGGTCACAAATTTCGTAGGTTAAGATGATCGGCAGTGCCGGAATTCGTGTCGTGTAGCGGGCGTGGTAATGGAGCAATGTAACTACGAACAGGCTGGAGAGTAGTCTCCAGCCTGTTTTCGCGATGTGTATTTCGTCGATCAACCAATCAGCTGCGTAACTGTTCAGCACTTTTACCCGTCATCTCGAACGTACGTGAGAGATCTTGCCTTTGAGATTTCTCGCTTCGCTCGAAATGACACACATTCGATGCTCACGGAGGTCAGATTTCTCCTCGCCAACGCTTCGCTCGAAATGGCACATATTCAATACTCACGGAGGTCAGATTTCTCCTCGCTAACGCTCGCTCGAAATGACATAAAAACGCTTCGAAAAGACTCTGGTGCTATGAAGCTGAATAGTTACTTCGCTGCTTATACAATGCTGCCAGCGTATCGAGGTTCGACAGCGACATGAGGTGTGTGGCAATTAAGCGGTAGATGCCAGTCGTCATCAGTTCTGCCAATACGTCAGCAGGGAGTTTCGCTATTTTGGCTTCATCCAGACGATAGATTCCCGCAAGGCGGAAACTCTCTTCGCCGACTTTCAGGTCTGCATAAATCTGCTCAAACAAGTCATGTTTTTCCATGTGCATCAGAAAGCGGCGTGTCCGCACTTGCGCTTCGTGGTATTCCTTCAGAAATCCGAGGGCGGCGTTCATGAATTCTGTTGGCTCGCCAGCTTCGTTATAGAGCGGTGTCCCTTCGTTTGGATCAAGGCTGAAGGCGGCTTGCTCAAGTGCCGGAACAAGGGTGTTGTCGTCTTGACGGATAAAGGTAAAGGGGTAGCTGCGAATCCAGGCGGGAACGTAGGTGTTCGGTGCCCAATTGCCGTCCGCATCGACACACAGGTTCACGTCTTGCTTCATGCCGAGCATGCACATAGACGTCCACACGCCGTTGTTATCTTTAATAAACACAATGGGTAAGGAACGGGCTGCGCGCTCGTATTCGTCAACGGTGACGGCGCAGCAGTGCATATCGGCGGCGTGGCTAAAACCGGTTATTTGGCGAACTTTTGTGGTTTTGGTGCGTTGATCGTCAATGGCGATGGGGTTTTGGAACATCATAGGGTTTTCCTTTGGTTGGTTGGTCGATCAATAAAAAAGGCACTNTGCTTCTTAATCCGGTGTCAAGCGCCAGCCATCAGGCGAGAAATCCGCTGCGCGAAGCGCGAAGGATCTTTTGGCTTCGAGCCTTCCATAATCAGCGCTTGGTCGTACAGCATTTCGGCATATTCGCCGAGGATGGGGTTTTCTTTATTTTCTTCAAAAAGGGCGTTCATTTTGGCGACTACGGGGTGTTCGGAGTTGAGTTCCAAAATCCGTTTGGTATCAGGAACTTCCTGCCCCATTGACTTGAGGAGTTTTTCCATCTGCGGATCCATGTCGGTTTCGCCAGCCACTAGGCAGCACGCGGAATCTTTCAGGCGGCCAGAAAGGCGAACTTCGCCGACGTCGTCTTTCAGGCGATCTTTCAGCAGATCAATCAGAAGCTTGTATTTTTTCTCGGCTTCTTTTTTCTGCTCTTCTTTATCCTTATCAAGGGCAATGTCGCCTTTGATAACGGACTTGAATTTTTTCCCTTTGAATTCGCCAAGGTTGGTGATGATGTAGTCGTCGATTTCGTCGTACATAAAGAGCACTTCGTACCCTTTATCGCGGAACGCTTCGAGGTACGGCGAGCTGGCAACTTCGCCGCGCGATTCACCGGTGATGTAGTAAATTTCATTTTGGTCGGACGGCATATTGGTCACGTAGTCGCTCAGATTGGTGAATTCACCCGCTGCCGTTTTGCTTGATTCAAAGAGGAGCAATTCTGCAATGGCTTCTTTGCGTGTGGCATCGTAATGAATTCCTTCTTTGAGCACTTTGCCGAACTCTTTGTAGAACGCGAGGTATTTGTCGAAATCGTTTTGCTTCATGTGCGAAAGCGCATCAAGCACCCGCTTGGTGATGTTTTTCTTGATCACTTCGATCATGCGGTTGTTTTGCAGAATTTCGCGTGAAACGTTCAGCGGTAGGTCGGATGAGTCAACGACTCCTTTGACAAAGCGGAGGTAAACCGGCATCAGTGCTTCGCAGTGCTCCATGATTTGGACGCGCTTGACGTACAGCGTTGGGCCGATTTTGTACTCTTTATAGAAGAGATCAAACGGCGCGCGGCTAGGGATATAGAGGAGTGCAGAAAACTCGTTCGTCCCTTCGGCACGGTAGTGGATGGTTTCGGCGGGGTCGGTAAAGTCGTGCGAGACGTGCTTGTAGAACTCTTTGTATTCCTCTGCGGTGATCTCGCTTTTGTCTTTGAGCCAGATGGCTTTACGCGAGTTCAGGATATCTTCTTTGGTGCCGTCTTTTTCGCCTTTATCGTCGTAGTTATCGATTTCCATACAGATGGCGTGTTCGATGTAATCGGAATACTTGCGGACGATGCGGCGCAGTTCCCACTGATCGAGCAGGTTTTTCTCTTCTTCTTTCATGTAGAGGATAACGTCGGTGCCGCGTGTTTCTTTGGTAATGGTGTCGATGGTGTATGAGCCGTCAGCCGATGATTCCCACACGATTCCTTGATCGTTCGCGGCACCGGCTTTGCGGCTGCGTACCGATACCTTATCGGCCACCATAAAGGAAGAGTAGAATCCAACGCCAAACTGCCCTATCAGTTCAGGGTTTTCCTTCACTTCTTTGCTTTGCAGCGCTTTCATGAACTCTTTGGTGCCAGAGTGGGCAATCGTGCCAAGGGCGGTGATCGCCTCGTCGCGCGTCAAGCCAATGCCGTTATCGCGGATGGTCAGCGTGCCTGCTTCTTTGTCGGCAATCAGTTCGATTTTCCAGTCGCCGCCCCCTTCAAGGAGTGCCTGATTGGTCAGCGACTCATAGCGAGCCTTGTCGATAGCGTCAGAAGCGTTGGAAATAAGCTCGCGCAGGAAAATTTCCTTGTGCGAGTACAGTGAGTGGATCATCAGGTCGAGAAGTTGTTTGACTTCGGTTTTAAATTCCATCGTTTGTGCGCTCATAGTGCGTCGTCCCTCTCGGAGTAAAGTGTTGGCACTTGAGTCTGTCGAGTGCCAAAAGCGGCGCTATCATACCGCAACCGATAAAAAAATCAACTCTCGGAATGAGTTTTTTCGCATACAATGGGCGAATATTCCCTGCTGACAGGGGTAGAATTATCCGCTAGCATACAGTGATCATCTCTCATAAGGAGTTCATCGTGATACGTAAAACGCTCTTGGCGACGGTTACCGCTTTTTCTCTGGCTTGTCTGGGTTCGGCAAGCGTCATCGACTACCTTGAAACGCTTGATGACTTCAGTGCGGAGTTTACGCAAGCAACGGTTGCCAGCGATGGGCTCACGCAGTCGGGATCGGGTGAGCTTTTTGTCTCCCGCGCGGTGCAGGCGACAGCATGGGAGTACAGTCAGCCAGAACGGCAAAAATATCTGATTCGCAATAATCAACTGTGGCTTTATTTGTATGAGGAACGGGAACTAACGATTGGAACGCTGGAGGATGGCCACGGCCTTGATTTTGCGCAACTGAGTCGTGCATCACTTGCGAATCAATATACCATTATCGAAGAGACCGACACCCGTTTGCGACTTGAAACATTGCGCGAGCCCAAGATGAACATTACCATTGAGCTTCGTGATGGTAAGCTGCATCAAGTGCAGATTGAGAGTGCGACGAAGGAAGTGACGACGCTCGAATTTCAGCAGGTGCTCACCAATCAGATTCTTGGCGAATCCCTTTTTGATCCGGTTATTCCTGTTGGTTGGGAGGTTATCCGCCAATGACATCACGCTCCCGCCACTATTTGAATCAACTACTGGCTATTTCCAGCCTTACTGGTCATGAAAAACAGATTGCAGATATGACGGAAGCGCTTTGTGCCGAATTGGTTGGCGCGCCGAACGTGGTGCGTGTTGGTCATACCGTTATGGCAAGTCTCATCGTCAATCCTGCGTATGAGACAATTATTCTCGCGGGGCATCTTGATACGGTGAATAGTGTCAACCAATTTCATGGACAGGAACTTTCGGGGAAGCTCTACGGGCTTGGCACGTCGGATATGAAGGGTGGCGATGCCGTCATTTTCGCGCTGCTGGAACATTTTTCGACGCATTCGCCCCATTATAATCTGCGTTGCATTTTTTATGACCGCGAAGAAGGGCCATATCTGGAAAATGGTCTTGGGCCATTTATGGAACAGTACGGAGCCGAACTCCAAACCGCGCAGCTCGCTATCTGCTTAGAGCCCACTAGCAATCGTGTGCAGATTGGTTGTCTTGGCACGCTGCATGCTTTGGTTGTGTTTCATGGCGTGCGGGCGCATTCGGCGCGTCCGTGGCTGGGCGTCAATGCGATTCATCGTGCCAGCCAACTCTTAACGGCTTTGGCGGTGTGCAATCCGGTCGATTACCGTTTTGGGGAACTCTGCTATCGCGAAGTGCTCAGTGCAACGACGGCGGAATTTTCCGGTGCGCGCAACATTGTCCCTGATCGTTTTGCGCTCAACCTTAACTACCGTTTTGCGCCGGGCAAGAGTACCGACCAAGCGTGTGCCGAGCTGGAGGCCTTTGCCCGTAAGCATGGTGCCGACGAAGTGATCTTTACCGACGTCTCTCCGTCTGGCAATGTGGCGCTGGATAATCCCGCCATTCAAGAGCTTATTTCCCTGTCGCAAGCCGCCGCCGAGGCCAAGCAGGCGTGGACGGATGTGGCGCGTTTTGCGGCACTTGGCATTGATGCGATTAACTTTGGCCCTGGAATACCGGAGATGGCGCACAAGGAGAATGAGTACATTGAACTTGACGCGCTGGAAAGAAATTATGCCGTGATGGTACGCTTTCTGGCAGGCGGCTCATAGGGTGTGTTTTGGGGAAGTGCGCTTTTTCTGCTGAGCGTGAAAGAAAGGCTTGACACCATCGTCGAAATTTCCGTATAGTCCCCCCCGTCGCTCGATGGACCCTGTGCCCAGATAGCTCAGTCGGTAGAGCAGAGGACTGAAAATCCTCGTGTCGGTGGTTCGATTCCGCCTCTGGGCACCATCCAGTTTTCCACTTCTCTTTCTTCCAGATTATTCGATTGCCAAACACGCTCCGGCGTGTGTTTGCGTTCGTGCTGCGAACAGCGCAGCATTAACCCCAAGAGTTTCCGCGAGGAATATGTGAATTCTCGAATTAGCGCTTTACAGCCCTACCCAATGGATGAACTCAACCGCCTGAAAGCTGAATTGCAGCAGCAAGGGGTGACGCTCTATGACTTTGGCACCGGCGACCCGACTATCCCAACTTCTGATTTTATCATTCAGGCACTGCGGGATGCCATCCCGAGCGTCAGTCAGTATCCGACTGTCGCCGGAGAATCCACCATGCGCACGGCGTGTGCTGGGTATTTGCAGCGCCGCTTTCAGGTATCGTGCAATCCGGCGACAGAAATTCTCCCATCGGCTGGATCAAAAGAATCGGTTTTTCACTTTCCACTCGCCTTTCTCGACCCGCATACACCTCGCAAATATGTTATTTATCCGACACCCGGCTACGCCGTTTATGAGCGCGGAACCCTCTTTGCAGAAGGTGAGTGTTATCCGGTTATTCTCCGTCCTGAAAACAATTTCTTGCTCGATCTTGATGCCATTCCAAGCGATATTCTACGCCAGACTGCTATTGTTTGGATCAATTACCCGCACAATCCGACTGGTGCAATCGCGACGGCCGCCTACTATCAGCGCGTCGCTGAGCTCGCTCGTGAGTATGGCTTTATCGTGTGTTCCGATGAATGTTACTGCGATATTTATGACCATGATGATGCCGCGCCGCTCAGTATGTTGCAATTCGGGCGCGAGAATATTTTGGCGTTCTACTCGCTTTCCAAGCGGAGTGGGATGACAGGATACCGCTCTGGATTTATGGCAGGCGACAGTACATTAGTTGCAACCTATAAAAAGATTCGCACCTCGATGGGTGTGGCATCGCCAACCTTTATTCAGGCAGCAGCAACGGCGGCGTGGAGCGACGATGCGCATGTGGCATGGCGTCGCGGTATTTTCGGTGAACGGAAGCAGCTCTTTCTCGACTTTTTTGCACGGCACGGGCTGGAGTGTCACAGTGGCCCTGCAACATTCTTCCTGTGGGTAAAAGCCCCAGCGGGATACGATGGGCAATCGTATGCCACGCATTTATTACGACACGGCATTGTGGTCAGTCCAGGCAGCTTCTTTGGCGATGGTTCTGCTGAATATATTCGCATTGCACTTGTGCCCGACAAAGAAAAGTGCCAACAGGCGATTGCACTGTGGGAAAAACTCTAATCATCCGAAACTATCAATAAAAAAGGATATGTATGCAACAACTCCAAACCATGATTGAGGCAGCCTTTCGCAACCGCGAACTCCTCAAAGAGACTCAGTATGCCCAAGCGGTGCGCGAAGCGATTGCCCTGCTCGATAGCGGCAAACTCCGTGTTGCCGAGCCGACGGCTACCGCAGGCGAATGGCAGGTCAATGCCTGGGCGAAAGAGGCTATTCTGCTGTATTTTGGTGTAACACAGATGGAAGTTATCGAATGCGGCCCGTTTGAGTATTATGACAAAATCCCCCTCAAAACCAATTTTCAGGCCGCTGGTGTACGTGTTGTACCTCCTGCTACCGTCCGCTACGGAGCGCACATCGAAGCCGGAGCGATTCTCATGCCTTCATACGTCAATATTGGCGGGTATGTGGCGACGGGGTCGATGGTTGACACATGGGCGACGGTTGGCAGTTGTGCGCAGGTTGGTAAAGGGGTGCACCTCTCTGGCGGCGTTGGACTTGGCGGCGTTTTGGAACCACCGAGTGCTTCTCCGGTGATTGTCGAAGATGGTGCCTTCCTTGGTTCGCGCTGTATCGTTGTCGAAGGGGTACATATCGAACGCGAAGCTGTATTAGGCGCGAATGTAACGCTGACCGCTTCGACACAGATCATCGACGTTACGGGATCAGAGCCTGTGATTACCCGTGGTCGCATTCCGGCACGCAGCGTCGTTATTCCTGGCACAACCACCAAAAAATTTGCCGCTGGCGAGTTTGGTGTGCAGTGCGCGTTGATCATTGGCAAACGGAAAGAATCAACCGATCAAAAAACATCCCTAAACGATGCCCTGCGGGAATTTAATGTTTCCGTCTAACAAAGGTGAACTATGAGTGGCGAACGAATTTTGATCCTTGATGATAACGCCAAACAGCTCGACTTGCTCGGGAAGTATCTTGGCAAGTATGGTTACAAAACGCTTCTCTGTGGCAAGCTGGCCGAAGCGCTGGCAATATTTGCTGAGCGCGATGATATCCGGATTATTATGTGTGCTTCCAGTGGCACTGCGCAAAACCTGCAAACGAATTACGATACACTGTTCGCACACGCTCCTGAACTACCTCTTTTTCTCTTCGCCCCGAAAGACTATGTGGCCGACACCTTACCGGAACACCATGAACACATCGCGTTACCCTTGCAACTCCCCGCGCTGGTACAACGGATAAAAAATACCTTGCGTACCCTGCGCTACAGCGGACGAAGCAATGTAAACCGGAATGCAGAACCAACTCCGCAGCAAAACGGGGCGCACAGTGCCAGTGAACAGCCATATGCCGCGCGCGACCGTCGCCCAATGTCGCAACAGCCGCGTCGCCATGAGTCACCACGGCGCGATCCCATCGCGCTCCCCCCAACACAGCTTGAAGCGCTTGTGGCCGTAGAATCCGCTCCGGCACCGACTGCCACACCAGCACCACGTGTGCCGAAGCCACCACGCGAAAAGCCGGCAGCAAAAGCACCACAACCAAAACGCGAAGCCAGACCACCGCGCGAAGCAAAACCAAAGTTGGAGCGCGAATCCGCAGTAGCCGTAATCGCGGCTACTCCGACGCCACCGATTGAAGTTCCGGAACCGATAGTTGCCGAACCTGTTGCGGCTCCAGCACCCGTCAAAAAAACTCGTGCGAAGCGTCAACCGGTTGTTCCAAGCGAAATAGAGCCAATCTTTCCTAAGTCGAGCATGCCACTCACTCCAAGCTTGCTGGAGACCGTTTCGAAAAAACCGGCTCCTGCACGGAGTAATAAGCATTCAGGGTTGCTTGAAACCTTCACGTTTCCCACGGTGAAATTGACGTTGGATCGTCAAAAGGAAGAGTTGTTAATTGAAGGGGAAGCTATTGCTCTTTCGACCACCGAATACATTCTGATGAAGTATTTGCTGGAAAACCGTAATCGCGTTTTATCGCGCGACGAAATTCTTCACGATAGTCATGCTCTGAACCCGGAAACCTCGCCGCGCAATGTAGATACTGCTATCCGCAAACTGCGCCGAAAACTTGGTGATGATACGCGCGAACAGCCGTTAATCCAAACTATCTGGGGCGTCGGTTACCTTTTACAGGATAAATCAAAGCGGAAGCCGCGCTCATGAAACGGCTGATTGGCCTTACTGTATTTTTGCTGTGGAGTGCGCTACCCGCTGTGGCACTGATTGGTGACCCGATGCTTGATGCGGTAGCGCGTGACATCCGCAGTGGCGAAACCTTTCGCCTTTCGGACAAACGGGGCGACAATTATCTCGTCGTATTTTTCGCTTCCCAGTGCCCGCCGTGCCAGCAACAAATCGAGGCACTGGCGCTCGAAGCTGAAGGGCTGCAAAGGGCGAATATAGAAGTGATTGCACTGGCGCTTGATCCCGTAACAAGCGAAGTTGAACGCTTTGTCGACACGCATAACGTCCCGTTTCGCTTCGCGCAGCTTTCGCCCAGTTCGCTGGAGTTTTTCTCGAATATCAAAATTGTCCCCTTTCTGTTTCTCGTTGACCGCAATGGCGTCATCCGCTACGAACATACAGGGATTATTCCGAATACCAAACTTCTCGAAGAAATCGACGCCTTACTCTGGGCAATTCGTTAAAAGGAGCTTGCATGCGTCTTTTGCACACTATGCTACGCGTAGGAAATCTGGAGAAATCAATAGCATTTTATCAAAACGTCCTCGGTATGAAGTTATTACGGCGCACCGATTACCCCGAAGGGCGCTTTACACTGGCCTTTTTGGGATATGGTGACGAATCCAATACAACAGTGCTGGAGTTGACTCATAACTGGGATACCGAGCATTACGAACTTGGCACTGGGTTTGGACACCTTGCCATTGAGGTCGACGATGTGTACCGTGCGTGTGACGACGTTCGCGCCCAAGGGGGAAAAATTCTCCGCGAAGCGGGACCGATGAAGCAGGGTTCGAGTATTTTGGCTTTTATTGAAGACCCAGACGGGTATAAAATCGAGTTTTTGAGTCCTGATCGGCGCGACTAATACTCGCGATAGACCGCTATTCAAGGAGCGTTTTATGGTTCGCCGCGGCATTGCCATTCTCTTACTCACTTTGTGCGTGAGTCTCCCAGGGGTAGCCAAAAGTGTTGCGCCTGATCTCGAATCAATCCTCTCTTCTGAGGAGCGTCATTATCTGAGCGGGCGCTCCACAATCAACCTTTGTATTGATCCTGAATTTCCTCCGTTTGAATATTTTAACGCGACTGGCGAGGCGGAAGGTCTAGCGGTTGATATGTTGCGCATGGTGACGGCGAAATTGGGTTTAACGCCGGTGGCCGTCCCTTCCAAAAACTGGAGCCACTCGCTTGAGCTGGGGCGCAGTCGCCAGTGTGATGTTTTTTCAAATATTGCGGCAACCGAAGAGCGCCGCTCATTTCTTGATTTCACTACCCCGCACCTCACTTTTCCCTTTGTCATTGCGACCCGCCAAGAAGAACCCTTTATTCACAGTGTACGCGATATCCTGCACCGCGACATTGCCGTCATACGTGGCTTTGCTAGTGTCGACATGCTCCGCGAGCGCTATCCTGATATTAACTTAGTTCTCGTAGAGAATATCGAAGAGGGGCTGGAAGGCGTTTCGCGCGGTCGTTACTACGCCTACATTGATGTGCTCGCGAGTATCAATTATTCGATTCGCAAGCTGGGGCTTTCCAATGTGAAAATCGCGGGTCATACCGATTTTAAAATTGATCTGGCCTTTGCCTCCCGCAACGACGAGCCAGCACTCGGCAGCGCGTTGCAAAAAGCGTTAGAAAGCGTTACGCAACACGAAAAAGACGAGGTTCTTAATCGTTGGGTTTCAGTACGGTATGAGCACGGACGCGACTACGCATTGTTGTGGAAGGTGCTCGCCGGCGCAACGGTTATTGTGTTGATTATCGTGTGGTGGAATCGCACGCTGCAAGTGCAGATCCGGCGGCGGCATCAAGCCGAAGCCGAACTTTCCAAAGCGAATGACGAATTGAATCATACCCTTGAAGAGTTGAAATCGGCACAGTCGTACGTGGTGCAGCAAGAAAAAATGGCGGCACTTGGTCAACTGGTGGCAGGCGTTGCTCACGAAATCAATACACCACTGGGCGCCATTCAGTCGTCGGCAGGGAACATTCTCGATTCTCTGGCACAGGCGATCCGTGAATTACCGCAGGTATTATCCGCCTTGAATGAAGCAGAACAGCAACACTTTGTTGCGCTGTTGGAGCGCTCCGCGCAGGGGGAAATTCTCCTGACCACCCGTGAACAGCGTGAAAAACGCAAGGCTATGGAAGCGCAACTGAGCGAACAGGGGTTTGCCAATAGTCGCGAAATTGCCGAACAGTTTTTGCGACTCCGTATCTATCAGGGCTTTGAGACCTTTATGCCGCTCTTGCGCCATCCTAACGCGCGGCTGATCCTTGAGACCGCTGGAGCGCTCTCGGTTATCTTTGCTAGCGCCGGAACGATCATGGATGCGGTCAAAAAAGCATCCAAAATCGTGTTTGCCCTCAAATCGTATGCCCGTCATAATTATGGTGGCGAAATGACCCTCGGCTCCCTGAAGGATGGGCTGGAAACCGTACTCACCCTCTATCAGAACCAAATTAAGCATAATATTGAACTCCATCGCGACTATGACGAAGCGCCGCAAATTCTGGCCTGTCACGATGAGCTGAACCAAGTGTGGACGAATATTATCCATAATGCACTGCAGGCCATGGAATATCGCGGTCGACTGCGCATCGCACTGCGGGTACAGGAAGCTGGGCAACGTGTTGAAATTGCCGATTCAGGTTCCGGCATTCCAGAAACCATAGCAACGAAAATTTTTGAGCCGTTTTTTACCACCAAATCGGCGGGCGAAGGGAGCGGCTTAGGGCTTGATATCGTCCGTAAGATTGTAGAAAAACATGGAGGGACGGTGACATTTACCAGTGCCCCAAATGAAGGGACGACGTTCATCGTCTTTCTTCCCGTACAGAAAAAGGTGACTCATGTATAAAGGTGCCATCCTGTGTGTTGACGATGAAAGAATTATTCTCGAATCTCTGAAAAACCAGCTGGGGCAGGAGTTTGGCAAAGAGTACATTATTGAACTCGCGCTCAGCGCCGATGAAGCGTTAGAGATTATTGACGACTTACAAAGCGAATCGGTCAGTATGCTGGTCGTCATTTCTGACTGGCTGATGCCGGGCATGAAAGGCGACGAGTTGTTGCTGGAAATTCACCAGCGAATGCCGCAAGTGGCAAAAATTATTCTGTCGGGTCAAGCTGACGAAAGTTCCATTAAAATGCTGCATGAAAAGGTGCAGTTGCAAAAGTTTATCGCAAAACCGTGGAAAGCCGAAGAGCTCATCACCATCATCCGTGAAGGGATTCGTCATGGGTAAAAAAGAGCAGGTGATTTTGTGCGTTGACGATGAACACCTTGTCCTGAACAGCCTGCGCGAAGAACTGCGCCCGCTTTTAGCCGCTGGGTATCGCTTGGAAATGGCCGAGACGGGCGAAGAAGCGTTAGAGTTGTTTGAAGAACTTATCGCTGAAGGAGCCGAAGTTCCCTTGGTCATCAGCGACCAGATTATGCCCGGCATGAAGGGGGTGGAGCTGCTCGTGCTGATTCACGAAAAGTCACCCGAAACATTGACGATGATGCTCACCGGGCAAGCCGATGTTAACGAAATTGGCGCCGCGCTCAACCACGCTAACCTACGTAAATATATTGCCAAACCATGGGATTCGCATGAGTTGCAGCATATTGTCCGCAGTATTTTGCGTGAATACGCTATTCACCGCGAGCTCGAAGAATACCACCGCACGATAGAAGAAAAAGTCCAGCTCACCGCGCGGGAACTCGAAGAGAGCCTCACTAAATTTAAAATTCTCGCCAAAATATCGCCCATCGGCATTTTCCTGACAAATATTGCGGGCAAGCTCGAATATGCCAACCGCAAAATGGTGGAAATCGTCGAAAAATCCCTCTCGCAGCTCTTGCAGTCCGATTGGATGGAGCAAATCCATCCTGATGATGCTCCTGCCACGCGTGCGCAATGGCAGGGTATGCTGGACTCCAACGAGCCGTTCCATCACGTTTTTCGGATTATTCAAACCTCAGGCACTCCACGCTGGGTGCTGGGTATGGCCATCTGTCAGGAAGGCAAAGCGAATATTGAGCCGTTTATTATTGGCACACTCACGGATATTACCGAACAAATTGCCCTGCAAGAACGAATGGCCGCGCTGAATGCCTCGCTCAAAAACGAAGTGCAAGCCCAAGTGAAATCCTTGCGCGATAAAGATCACCTGTTGATTCAGCAAAGTAAAATGGCCGCCCTCGGCGATATGGTGAACTCGATCGCGCATCAATGGCGTCAACCCTTAACTGGGCTCCATTCGATGATGGCGTTGGCACTCGATGCGGCTAACTCCACTCCGCCCGACGTAGAGGAAATTGTGTACGCATGCTCGCGAGGGCAAAGTGTGACTGAATTTTTATCGCGTACCATTGACGACTTTCGTCGGTTTTTCAGTCCGACTAAAATATGGCAGCGCTTTTCCCCCGCCGAGTCCGTGCAAGCGATTGCGAGAATGCTCTTTAGCGATCTGAAAATTGATAACATTATACTGACAGTGGAAGACCCTGAGGCCATTTTTATTGAAAATTATGAAAATGAATTTCAGCAGGTCGCCATCAATTTTATGAGCAACGCGCGCTACGCGCTGCTAGAAAAACAAAAACACGACAGCGCCACGCGGGAATATTGGCTGAAGGTGTCTATCACACACGACGATGAATCTATCCGCATTGCCTTTGAAGATAACGGTGGCGGTATCGATAGTGCCCATCTGCCGCATATCTTTGACCCGTATTACACCACCAAGGGGGAAAAAGGGACGGGAACCGGTTTGTACATGGCGCGCATGATTGTCGAAAAAAGCATGCGCGGAAAACTCGAATGCCGCAACACCGAACAGGGCGCCGAATTCAGTATTGTCTTGCCGCGCACGTCCTCGTAAGGGAAAACACCATGAACCGCGAAGCCATTGTGCAGACGCTGCAATCCCGCGAGCAGCTCTCTTTCGTTGGCATATTTATATTTCTGAATATTCATGATATTGATTTATTGAAGGGGTGCGTCAATGACAACACCAACCCTCCTCCACTTCGGCCTGAAGGATTTTTGGCTCGCATTTTGGCAATGGATGCGTTCCTATCGCTTGTTTGAACAGATTCCTCCCGGCCTGTACTATACGGGCGCTCACTATCCCAGTTCCAGCCCCATGTTAGTCACCTGCAACTACCATTTGACGGTCTTTCTTCTTTGGTGGCGAGTTTTACGCTTTCTTCCACCGCAGCGGATTCTGGTGCTCGACACTGCCGGAGTGAACGTGTGGTGTGCCAGTGGTAAGGGGACGTTTAGCGCTGATGAAATTTTGCGCCAACTTGCCCGTTATCCAGAAGCCGTAACGGGTTCACTGAAGGGGATGGAATTGATTCTGCCGAAACTGGGTTTCTCCGGTGTGCAATTAGCAACGCTCCAGCGTGTGGGGATTACACCGCGCATTGGTCCCATCTACATGACGGATATTCCCGCGTATCTTGCGCAACAACCGCACGCCGACTTTGCTGGTATCTATCGCTTTACCCTGCGCGACCGCCTTTTTACCCTGCCACCGAGCACGATACAGATTGCCACGTATCTGGCACTTCCGACTGTTGCGGCGTGGGTGTTGCACCAGTTTTTTGCGACACAGATCTGGTGGCAGATTTTCGCTGGCGGTATTGCGATCGCGTGGCTCTATATAGTGTTGTTTCCAATTCTTCCTTCCAAACGTTTTGCCATCAAAGGACTTTGGCTTGGAAGTGCCTTCATGTTGAGTGCATTGTTGATGTTCGCTTACGGGGGATGGAGTTGGCTGGATACTCTTTTTGCCATACTATTTGTTTTGGGAGGGAGTCTGTTTTTTGGTCTTTATTATACGGGCAACAGTGGTGTCAGTAATTACTCGATTGTGAAGTACGAAACACTTCGTTATTTGCCAATCAGCATTGGTTTGCTTATCGCCAGCATGGCGATCATTGTGTATAAGGCGGTGCAAGCATGATAGCGTTTGATCACAGCAAATGTGTTGGCTGTGGTGTGTGCCAGCGGGTATGTCCACGCGGAGTTATCTTTTTCGTGGACGCCAAAGCACAGGTGACCGATTTCGAAAGTTGCCTTGAGTGTGGTGCTTGCCAGAATAACTGTGTGTTTGGCGCGATTACGCTGGAAAAAGGGACCGGCTGCCTCGTTGCTGTTTTGCGCGAAGATATTCTGAAAACCGTGCCCAAAGGGAGCGGCTGTTGCGGTGGGCCGCAGTCGAAGCGGTGTTGCTGATGCAAAATTTTGACGCCAAACATTTTTCCCGACTCTTTGCGCTCCTTTCGAACCCCATGCGTTTAGAGATTTTACAGCAACTCGCCACCCATTGCTGCCGCGATGCACAGGGTGGTTGCTGTGTCAGCGATGTAGAGGCGCATATCGACTTGCATCAGCCAACGGTTTCAAAACATTTAAAAGCGTTGTGCGAAGGGGGGATATTGGAGCGGCGGCGTGAAGGGAATCGTACCGTGTATGCTTTCAGCGATGGCGCGGCGCTGGAGCAGATGCAACAATTTTTACGCCACTATCAGGAATGCTGTCCACGGAAGCCGTAAGTAGTGTGTTACTGCGGGCAACCCCAGCTGTGGAGATGCCCGCAAAACAAAATGCGTTATTGAGCTGTCAGTAATCTCAGTAATTCATCGTGACTGGGGATTTTGCCCGTCGTTTTGACCGTGCCATCAATGGCAAAAGCTGGGGTGCCCATAATCCCTTTTTTGACGATCTGCTGAATGTCGCTCACTTTTTCGAGGGTGAAATCCAGATTCAGTTCCTTGGCGGCGCGATCGACCGCTTCCATCAACCGTTCGCATTTCGCGCATCCCGTGCCGTATACTTCGAGTTTCATTGTGCCTCCTGAGCAAGATAGTCAACGATTGTGCGACGAATATCGTCACGAATAATTCCAATTTTCTGTAAACGCTCGCTTTCGCTGCCCTCTTTGATAGCAGACGGATCTGGAAAACCCCAGTGAAGTCGCTTGACCTTCAGGCCGGGGAACGCTGGGCACCGTTCGGCGGAGGCTTCGTCGCACACGGTGACAACAACATCGTACTGCTTGCCACGGTTGAGCAGTTCAAACACGCTTTTCGTGCCATTGCCGCTAATATCAATGCCGATTTCGGCCATGACTTTGACCACAATCGGGTTCAGCTTGCCCGGCTCGATACCAGCACTTTCCGCCACAATCTGTCCGCCGGAGAGTTGATTCATAAACGCTTCGGCCATCTGCGAACGGGCGCTATTATGGATACAAACAAAAAGCCACTTCTCTGGTTTCATCATTCACCTCACGAAAGAAAGAAATTGAAGACATACCCTACAACAACGATCCCGATGCTGACGATTCCGAAAAAGAGAGCGATCAGGCGCGCATGTAGGATTTGTTTTAAAATTATCGCTTCAGGGAGCGAAAGTGCCGTGACGGCCATCATAAATGCCAACGCCGAGCCTATTTGCATCCCTTTGGCGGTCAATACCGAAATCAGGGGGAGAACGCCAGCCGCATTGGAATACATCGGTACACCGAGCAGAACAGCAATGGGTACGGCGAAAGGGTTGCCGGGCCCTGCCCAGTTAGCAATTAAATCTGCCGGAATGTAGCCGTGAATAAAGGCACCAACCCCGACGCCGAGCATGACGTACAGGTACACTTTGCGGAAAATTTCAACGGTTCCCTGCCACGCTTCACTAGCACGCTCACCGAGTGGCCGCTTTTCTATTTCGCCTGGATCAAGCTCGCCTTCCATGGGTTCAACATTGATGATGACATAGCGTTCCATCTTGAGGCGACCAATCACAAAGCCACCTAAAATAGCGACCGTGAGGCCAAGCGCCACGTAGAGCCCCGCAACTTTCCAGCCGAATAACCCCAAGAGGAGGGCAATCGCCACTTCGTTATTGAGCGGTGCGCTGATAAGAAACGAAAAGGTTACCCCCAGCGGAATCCGTGCCTGCAAAAACCCAAGAAAGAGCGGGATAGCCGAACAACTGCAAAACGGGGTAATAATCCCGAAACACGCCGCTAAAATATTGCCGACAAACTCTGATTTTCCCTGCAGCCAGGTTCGCACGCGATTGGCATCAACGTAGCTCCGAGCAAACGTCACCACAAAAATAATCGAAATGAGCAGAAACCAAATTTTTATCACATCGTAAATGAAAAAATTGGCCGCTTGATTGAGCTGGCTTTCTGGTGAAAGTGCCAGCCACTCATACATTATACGGTCAACCAATGCTTGCCACATGGTTACACCACCCTTTCAAAACGTGATCAAAGTGTTGGCGAGAACGGAGTATCCCGCCGCATGTCTATGCCTCATGCGCCATATTTAAAATGGTGTCAATTGTTTTTTTATTGACTATATTCGTAAATCCGGATATAGGCATTAAGCGTGAATGGTTTAGCGTAAATAAATTTTTTTGAGACGAACGTCAGGTTAAGGGAGTAGGTACTCTGTAATGATTTTTAACGCGGTAAAGCTACAAAAAATACTCACCACCGCTCTGCTGATATTCACGTTGGTGAGTATCGGCTTTTTGTTTGGCAAGCATTCGGCTTCTGATGGGATTGATAATGGTGCGCCTGCCGCAGGAACCTACGTGGCGGTCTATTACCTACACGCTACCTTTCGCTGTGTCAGTTGCAACGCAATTGAAGCGCTTACCAAAGGGTTATTGGACACATCGTATGCGGAGCCGTTGGCGAACGGATCCATTCGCTGGAGCGTTGTAGATTTTCAGGAAAACGAAGCACTCGCCAAGAAGTTTCGTGTCGTTGCGACCAGCGTAGTTGTCGCGTTGGTTGACAATGGCCGCATTCGCGACTTTGAGCGCTTGGATAAAATTTGGACATTTGCCGAGAAGCCTGAAGAGCTGACCGCGTACATTCAGGCGGCGATCGACCGTCACGTTGCTCAATTGCCAGCAGGAGCCTTGTGATGGATATATCCTTGCTGGCACTGATTTCGGCGGCATGGTTGGGCATCATTACGGCCATGAGTCCTTGCCCTTTGGCCACGAATATCGCCGCCGTCTCGTTTATCGGCGGGCAGTCGGGGAAGAAGTTCTCCGTGCTCGCCTCTGGCCTGCTCTATGCGGCGGGGCGTACCGTAGCGTATGTAGCGCTGGGGGCACTGATCGTTTTTGGCCTGTTTCAGAGTAGCGATATTTCACTTTTCTTGCAAAAATACCTGAACGACGCCCTTGGCCCTCTTCTCATTTTGGCTGGACTCCTGTTGCTGGGTTGGATTGGCAAAGGGCTTTCATTCGGACTCCACCTTGGGAAATTTCAAGATACCATCGCTGGCGGCAGTGTGGCATGGGCCTTTCCGCTGGGAGCCTTGTTTGCCCTCTCATTCTGTCCCATATCCGCCGGCTTATTTTTTGGCGGCTTGCTCCCGTTGGCGCTTCAACAGCAGTCCGCATTCCTGATGCCCGCCGCTTATGGCATCGGCACCGCCTTGCCCGTCATCGTGTTCGCCTTTGTGCTCGCTTTTGCCAGTGCCTCTGTCGGTCGCATTTTTGAAAAGGTTTCGCTGGTGGAACGGTACGTGCGCCCGCTGGCCGGAGCGGTGTTTATTGTGGTGGGGCTCTATTACAGCATCTTTCATTTGTATGGTTGGTAGCGAAGAGTCGCTTGACAATATTTGAAAATCCGGATATAGGGATATTTATGAAACAACTCGTTAGTTATCACAAAGCACTTTGCGACGAAACCCGCCTGCGCATCATTGCGCTCCTTGCGGAACAAGAGTTGTGCGTCTGTAACATCACGGCGGTGCTCAGCTTGCCGCAATCCACCGTGTCGCGCCATTTAGCCGTACTACGCGGAGCTGGGTTGGTAGAAGATCGCCGCCATGGAACGTGGATGTGGTACAGCCTCGCGCCGATTTGGCACGGTTCACAGACAACGTTTTTATGGAGTTTATTGACAGACTTGCGGCAGCAAGAACAGGTGCAGCGCGACCGTGCGCTCTTGTCTCTGAGTTGCGCGCCAGCAACACAAGAGGCCTCATGCTTGAGTACTCAAGAATTGCAAGAAGGAGATGTATAATGGAAAACCAACCGTCGTCAGGAATCAGTTTTTTTGAACGGAATCTTACCCTCTGGGTTGTCCTGTGTATGGTCGTTGGGGTGCTGATTGGTCAGTTCCTTCCCGCCATCCCAGAGACATTGGCTCAGTTTGAGTATGCGAAGGTCTCCATACCTATTGCGGTGCTGATCTGGCTGATGATTTACCCTATGATGATGAAGGTCGATTTTGCGAGCATTAAAGATGTTCGCAAAAATCCAGCGGGTCTGTATGTGACGTGGACTGTCAACTGGATCATTAAACCCTTTACCATGTTTGGCATTGCCGCATTTTTCTTTTACGTTGTGTTCAAATCGCTCATCCCGCCAGAGTTGGCAAAAGACTACCTCGCTGGTGCTGTTTTACTAGGCGCTGCCCCTTGCACCGCAATGGTTTTTGTCTGGAGTCACCTGACACGAGGCAACGCAGCGTACACGGTAGTACAGGTTGCTACGAATGATCTGATTATTTTGGTAGCCTTTACGCCGATCGTTGCGCTTTTGCTTGGTGTTGGCGGCATCACCATTCCGTGGAATACTCTCTTGCTGTCCGTCCTGCTGTTTGTCGTTATTCCGCTCGCGGGTGGCATTATTACCCGTAATATTGTCATTAAAAGCAAAGGGGAAGAGTATTTCAATAAACGCTTTATCCCAAAATTCAACAATATCACGATTGTTGGGTTGCTCCTGACGCTCATATTGATTTTCTCATTCCAGGGTGACGTTATTATCAACAACCCCTTGCATATTCTTCTGATCGCTATCCCTTTAACGCTGCAAACGTGCCTGATATTTTTTATCGCCTATCTCTGGTGTAAGAAGCTGCGCTTGCGCCACGATATTGCGGCGCCAGCGGGAATGATTGGCGCGTCGAATTTTTTTGAACTCTCCGTTGCGGTTGCAATTACGCTGTTCGGAGCCTCTTCCCCAGCGGTGCTCGCAACGATTGTTGGCGTACTTGTCGAGGTGCCGGTCATGTTAGCGCTTGTCCGTTTTGCCAATAACACCCGTGACTGGTTTCCTGAATCTCGCACAACGTAATGGGAGGTAACACTATGTTTAAGAAATTTATTGTCGCGACTGATCTCTCACCGGCATCGTACGCTATGACTGAATGCTTAAAAGGGCTGCAAGATTTCGAGGCTACCGATTGCTTATTATTGCAGTGCCTGAGCTTTGCGCATGCGGCTGCTACCGCCTATTCGTACCAAACTGAATCGCTCGAAGAGCTTATGGATGCGCAGAAAAAGAACCTCGAACAGCAGGGATTTACCGTAGAAACCCGTATCGTTGTTGGTTCCCCGAAACAGGAAATCAACCGTATTGCGGCAAAAGAACAGTACGATCTCATCGTTCTTGGCACCCAAGGGCAATCGTTGGCGGAAGAAAAAATTCTTGGTGGCGTTGCCTTTGGGGTGCTCAACAAATCCCAAAAGCCAGTATTGGTGGTTCCGGTGGAAAAATCGGGTGAAAATTCTGCCTGCACACCTTTCGGGAGCTGCGGTTTTGGCGAGCACATATTGTTTGCCACAGATTTCTCTGAAATGGCGGATAATGCCTTTAGTGAACTACAAAAGTTGATTACAAAAGCGGTAAAAAAGATCACACTGGTGCACGTGCAAGATAAAATTAAAATCGAACAACACCTGAAAGATCGACTTGAAGAGTTTAATGAACACGATCGCAGTCGCCTCGCTCACTTAAAGCGACTTCTCCTGAAAAATGCACCAACATTGCAAGTACACTCAGAGGTTTGCTACGGCATTCCTCATGAAGAGATTTGCCGTTCCGTTCAAGAAAATGGCGCTACAATGGTTGTCATGGGAACACAAGGGCGGGGGTTTGTGCGTGAGTTTTTCCTTGGCAGCGTCAGTCACAGTGTCGTGCGCAATTCGTTGGTGCCAGTACTGCTCATACCAATGCCGGAGTGATACGAAGTTTTTCTGTCTATACCGATAAACCATTTACCTCTTTAAGGAGATGACAGTATGCGTGAAGATCTAAAAAGCATTTTTGGGAATTTATCAGCAGATGAAAAAATCACCTTTTTGCAATCCATCATGCCAGAGGTCTGCACGCTCTTCAGTGAAAACCCTCAGCGTATGATGGCCGAAATGATGCCTCTGTGCCGCCAAATGATGGAAGGCTGCGGCATGGATATGGCACAGATGATGACCATGATGCAGGCAATGAAATCAAAATCCTGTGGATGTACCGACACCCTTGGCGGAAAGTGTTGCGGTTAATTTTAGTATCACGCCACCATGAAGGAGAATTATCATGAGCAGTTCAACGGAAAAACAGAAAAAAGCCGTTCTCTTTTGTACCTGTAGCGGTGCGTGCGCTAGTATGGCAAAACTTGACTTCTGGTCACTCGCAGAACGGGTACGCCTGGAACTCGAAGATGAGATCGAATTTCTTGCCCTGCATCCGCGCCTGTGTGAGCCGGATGGGGAGCGCTTTATGGGACATGTTCTTTCCAAAGACATCCTCTTTATTACACCGGCTTGCAATGAAACCAAACAAAAGAAATTGCTCCGCGACGGGTTTGACAATGCCGGCGTTCCTATGGACGAAGCGCACTGGATCCCCGTCTCGATGGGGATGGAAGATAACGAATCGGTTTTCCAAAAAATTAAAGCGGCGGTTGGTGCATAGCGACCACTGAAGCAAAAGAATGGAGAAAGCCATGTCGGATGATCGAACCTATATGGGCATCCCACGGGGCGAAATTCCGTGGTTTCCCGAAATAAGCGAAGCGAAATGTATTGGCTGTGGGGAATGCCTCGGGGTCTGCGCCAACAACGTTTTTGTGCTCGATACCCAGCACAAAAAAATGGTGGTGGAGTCACCCTATAACTGCGTCGTTCTGTGCAATAAATGTTCAAAATTTTGCCCAAAAGACGCCATCAGCTTTCCCGATCGTGCGATGATAAAAAAACTCCTCGCGGACAAACTCGCGAAGTAGCCAAGAACAACGAATACACTCAAGGAGCCTTTATGAACATTACGATTTACGATCCGGCGATGTGCTGTCCAACCGGCGTCTGCGGCCCATCTGTCGACCCGGAACTCGTTCGCGTCAATGACCTGATGAAAAAAGCTGAGGCGGCTGGTGTCAGTGTAACCCGCTATGGCCTTTCGACCACGCCGCAAGCCTTTGTTGAAAAAGTCGAAGTATCACGCCTGCTGCAAAGTGAAGGGAACGGTGTCCTGCCGATAACCTATATTGGCGACGTCCTTTTTATGCAGGGGCGCTATCCCAGTAACGAGGAATTCATGGCGGCTTTCCGCCTGAATGGTGTCGTCGTACCCATCGAAGCGCCACGGTTCAAAAAAGCCGAAAGTTGCTGCGGTAGCTCTGTTGCGGGAGTATCAAAAGGGAAGTGTTGCTGATGGAGTGGCTGTATAACGCGCCGCGCAACCTTTTCTTCACCGGAAAAGGGGGCGTGGGGAAGACAACGACCGCCACGGCGACGGCCATCGCACTGGCGGGCAATGGCGCTGACGTGTTGCTGGTCAGCACTGATCCCGCGTCAAATCTGGATGAAGTGCTTGGCGTGCACCTGACCAATGCGCCGTGCGCCATAGCCGCAGTGCCGCATCTGTTTGCTATGAACATCGATCCCGAAGCCGCTGCCGCGGCGTACCGCGAACGGATTGTTGGGCCGTATCGTGGCATTTTGCCGGAGGCGGCGCTGGTCAGCATCGAAGAGCAGTTGTCCGGCGCGTGTACGGTCGAAATTGCGGCTTTCGATGAATTTACTAAATTGATTGGCAATCGCGAACTCAGTGGTCGCTTTGCCCATATTGTGTTTGATACCGCTCCGACTGGACATACGCTCCGTCTGCTGGAACTCCCTGCGGCGTGGAGCGATTTTCTGGCCAATAATGCTGGGGGGACTTCGTGCCTCGGACCGCTTTCTGGCTTGGGCGCGCAAAAAGAACTCTATCAGGGAACCCGTGCGGCGCTCGCCGACCCCGCTCAAACGCTGGTCGTGGTCGTGGCACGACCGGAGGTGGCGACACTCGATGAAGCGGCACGGGCGGCAGCCGAGTTGGCAGCGCTTGATATCACGCATCAGATGCTGGTGATAAATGGCATTTTCCGGTGCCAGCACGGCAGCGATGCCGTTGCACGGGCGCTTTCCCAGCGGGCGGCAGCGGCATTGGCGTCGGTTCCTGCTGCGCTGCGCGATCTGCCACGGGTTGAGCTGCCGCTTTCTTCCCGTCCACTGCTGGGTATTGATGCACTCAGGGGCTTCTTTACGACAACTGACGAAGAACCTGATGAGCTGGCAATGCCGCTCTTTGCCTACAACACCGCACCTTTCGGCACCTTTGATTGCCTGATTGGCGAGCTCGCGCAAGCGGGCAGTGGGGTGATTATGACCATGGGTAAGGGGGGCGTGGGGAAAACGACGCTTGCCGCACGGATTGCTTTGGCACTGGCATCAGCCGGTCACTCGGTGCACTTGACCACGACCGATCCCGCTGCTCATATTGCGGCGGCTGCTGGTGATGTTCTCCCTAGCAATCTGCACGTCAGTCGTATTGATCCGAAAGTCGAAAAGGCGGCGTATATTGCTGAAGTGATGGCTACGACTGGTGCCACACTTGACGAAGCGGGGCGTGCGCTGTTAGAAGAAGAAATGCGTTCGCCGTGTGCTGAAGAGATTGCGGTTTTCCGTGCTTTTGCTCGCACGGTGGCTCATGGAACTGATGCGTTTGTGGTGATTGATACGGCACCGACGGGACACACGTTGCTTCTGCTTGATGCGGCGGAAGCGTATCACCGTCAGGTCTCACGGTCGATGGGCGATATTCCACCTGAGATCAAGGCATTGCTGCCGCGCCTACGCGACCCTGAATTTACAAAAATCGTTGTGGTGACATTGCCGGAAGCGACTCCGGTGCACGAAGCGAGCGCCCTGCAGGATGACCTGAAGCGTGCTGGAATCGCACCGTGGGGATGGGTGGTCAATCAAAGCTTCACCCCGTTGCCGATCACCAACACGGTATTGCATCGTCGCAAGGAGCAGGAAGGGCGGTATCTTGATGAAGTGCTGGCTTTGACAGAAAAACCATTTCTGATAGCGTGGGGATAGTTGATAGGATGCCCGCGGAAGTAAAAAAGGCTCGACACCATTGTGTCGAGCCTTTTTTGCGTTGAATGACAAAAGTATTATGTTTTAAATCGTTGCAGCATATCGAGTTGGGAGTGTGATTTTTGCGCCAGTGTCACGGCGACATCGCTAATGTTGTCGCCCGCATTTTTATTTTCCTGCGAAAGCATGACCATTTCCTGCATAATTTCAATCAAATCTTTGGTCTTTTTGGCGATAAATGTACTCTTCCGCACTAACTCAGACGACGATTCAACGGTATGGTAGAGCTTTTGTTGTGTTACGCCCGCCTGATCCATCAGCCCTTGCGAGTTGTTGGCGATGGAAAGAATGCTGTTGGCCACCTGATTCACGTCGCCATGAATGCTGCCAATTCCTTGTGTGATACTGTTGATGATCGTGCGGATATCGCCCAGTGAACTTTGCGTCCGTTCCGCGAGAACGCGCACCTCATTGGCGACCACCGCAAATCCGCGTCCTTGCTCTCCTGCTCGCGCCGCTTCTATCGAAGCGTTGAGTGCCAGCAAATTCGTTTGGTCGGCAATGTTAGAGATAATGGCCAGAACGCTGGCAATCTGATTGGCCTCTTGGTTCAGTGATTCCATTTTCTTTGCCACTTCTTGCTGATCTTTGTTGTCATGCAGGATTTGTTCGTTCACTTTGGCAAGATCTTGCAAGAGTGTCGAGAGCATCTTGTAGCCCTCTTCCAGAACAAGCGTTGACGTAACCGCCAACTCTTCGGTTGCATCAAGGTTGGCTCCGACTTCATTCACCAGTACGCCAGTTCTTTCCACCAGGTCAAACTGTTGCGCAATATTGCTGGCAAGTGATTCCGAGGTTGCCGAAAGTTCTTCGCTGGCAGTCGCGGTTTCATGCGAACCATTGGACGCTTCTCTGACGATTTGATGGGTTAACTCAAGAAAACGGTTGATGGCTTCGTTGGCCTTGGATATTTCGTCTTTACCATATTCGGGGAAGCGCTTGGTCAAATCGCCATTGCCAGCAGCGAGATCGATAAACTCTTGTTGCATATCTAAGAGTGGTTTAGTCATGCGAAAGGCGATTATCGTTGTGCTGATCAAGGAAACGGTCGCCAGTACGAGCACGACTAATACGGTGTTTATAGCCGCTGATTGTTTGGTCTGATCCAGATGTTCACGGTTAAGCAGGTTTGCTACGATGGCCGCCATTTGTCCGCGACCGTCATACAGCGCTTGGTACACGATATTGTACTCTTGATCGTTGATCGTAAGGATGTCAAAAAACTTTTCTTTCCGTTCTAACCGGCTCAAAACCTCTGCGGGAAGGGCATGTTCACCCTGAAATCCCGATACGGTTGACGCATTGATGTGATTTTTCGCAATAAAGGCGACATCAGAATTGGATATTGCGGAAAGATACTGCACGGTATTCTGCCGCAGATAACTGCCGACTTTTATGGTTCCAACGACTTCGCCCTGATGGCGCAGTGGCATAACGGCATCCATTGCCATTTCACCAGTAGTAATTGAAACAGTTAAGCCATTGCTTGCTTTTCCTTGGAGAGCATCGCGGATCATAGGGACGGCGGATTTATTGTCACCGTGCTTGGAAGGGTTGTGACCGCGCATAATGACGATCCCTTGATTGTCGGTCACTTCTAGCGTGGCAATCGTGGAGTCGTTGGCGTAGAGCGCTTGATAGTCAGCCGTTAAAATCTGTTCTAATCGTTGTATATCGTTAAAGGCTAGGGCGTTCGCAATGCCTTCTTTGCGGGAAAAAATATCCGTGTAGGTGGTCACTCGCTCCTGAAGGTTTGTGAGCGTCGCGGCCGTGCTGGTAGCAGAGTTAAGGACAAGTAGTTCATAATCTTCTTCTATTGTTGTGTGTGTTGCGATAACCACCAGAGCGACCATCACAACGGCTACTGATGCTACCATCGCGACAAAAAAAGCAATCAACTTGGCGCGCATCGTGAAATTTGGGAAAAGCACGCGCGTTTTCGGGGTCGATGCGCCTTGGTGTTGTCGTAGAGCCAAAGCATTTGAACTCGTATTGCTCACGTAAATTCTCCTTAAATTTTGTTGATTCTGTGCTCACTTTGAGGAAGGAGTGCATTTCTTGGACGGCGCATTTTTTTACACATTTTATATCTGACAATTGTCAATTACGCAATGGTGGTGCGAAATATTCAGAAAGAATCAAGTTGGCACATAGTAGCCTAGAATAGGTTTCCTTCAAGCAACAAAGAAGCCAAGGAATCTCCCCTTGGCTTCTTTGTTTTCAGTGTTTTTTATAAGGTGTGTCCTACAGCGATTCAGGAATATGGGCTTTCCATGCGGTTGAACTGACGTATGCTTGCAAGGCTTGTCCGAGGAGTCGGTAATACTCAACGGTGCTTTCTGTGATAATATCTTCAGCAAATTGTGGAACCCATTTGAGGAGATTTGCCTGAAGGAAACTCTCGGACGTTGCGAGATATTTTTTGGCGGTTTCAATATCGCTCTCGTGCAAGGCAGTAGCTTCCTTGTGGAGAAGAAAGTACATAAACTCCAGCTCCACCGTGATGTGATCTGGCGGGCAGTGGAATTCATTGTCTATAGCCAGTCCGTGTTCGCGATAGGTTTTGATAACTTCTAGTGTTGAGTCGCCCATTAAAAGTTTTTCATCATCGAGATAGATAGAGCCGTATGGAGCCGCAAGCAGTTTTCCTGGGCCAACAAAGAGCGCGGCGTATTCGACCAGTAAGGCTTCTTCAGACTCCACGTTACGAAGTGCGGCTTCAAGAGCGTTCAGTGGCGCTACGGCTTCCGGCGCTTGTGCATGAGCAATAGTGAGAAGGTGCGGAAAAATGTTATTCTCGCGATACATCTCAAGTTCTGGTTGATAGAATAATGCAGCAAGAAGACGGTACCCTTCGGCGCGCTGCATTTCAAAATCGGCAAACTGGGTAATGGTCATGTGGACTCCGTTTTTGAGAGCTCTGTTAAAGGGACTGTATCGTACTCAAATGAGTATAAATTGCAAGAGGTGACGAAGGGTTGTCCCTTAGTCACCTCATCATTGCAAACGACTTGTTAGGTTACTTCGCGCTGTATTTGCGGAGATAGATAACGTTTGGCTTCGTGCCTTCGCTTGCTTTCTGTACTTTCCCTTTGTTATCAGCCAGTGCGTGCGTTTCATACGCTTTTACTGCTTTGCTGATTTCGCTGTTTGCGTCAGAAAGATCGCCAAAGATACGGGCGCTTGATGGGCAAGCCTGTACGCAGTACGGTTGACTGCCTTTGGTTACCAAATGTTCACAGAAGATACACTTTTCAGCTTTACCAGTGCCACGAACAGGGTTGTAGTCTGGGTGAGTGTGCGCCGTCTGGTATGGAGGTGTTGCTCCAGCCTTGGCAGCAATCTCTTTGCCGGAAGTCGTGCACCCTTTGATGATTTCTGTGCCATCGTTATAGCGTGGTTGCACTTGGCCACGGTTGATGCTGATAACACTGAATTGAGCTGCTTTGTCGGTATCAAGGTTCGCGCTGCTGTATGGGCAGGCGTTTTGACACATACCGCACCCAATACAACGTGCTTCGTTGTGCATGGTAATGCCGTTGTCTTTTTTGTACATTGCCTTCGGGGTAACCGGACATGCGGCAACGCACGGAGCGTCGGAGCAATGGTTACACAGTGTCGGGCGCATGGTGTAGGAAACTTTTGGAAATTTTCCTTCTACGCTTGAGCAGTAGTCTGCCCAGTTAAAATTCTGTCCATCACGGGGATCGTCGGTATTATTCTGGGTTTTGCAGGCAAGGCCGCACGCCCCACATCCGGCACATTTGTGCAGATCTATCGCCATTCCATATTTAGCCATGTGTATGTCCTCCTTCTACCTTACGCTTTTTCGATCTTAACGCCGGTAAAGCCGCCGTTGCGGGCCGTTGCGCCGGTGATGCGATCATAATCGGCAGGCATGATGTCGTTAAAGTTAGCTCCACGTGCGACCGCTTTGCCGAAGTCCTTAGCCGAAACGCGACCCATAGCGAAGTGTCCTTGGCCGTAGCATTTGGCCACACAGCCGGGGCGTACCCCTTCCCACAGACGCGCTTTGACAGTAAGGCTGCCGATAACCGAAGTGACTTTCACCATGTCGCCTTCGTTGATGCCAAGCTTCTTCGCATCAGCGGGGTTGATTTGGAGTACGTCTTCTTGGTTTACATCGCCCGGATCGCATTTTTTGAACGCATGATACCAGGTGGCGTTAGTGCTGCGACCTTCGCGGTTGAGGCGTGACTTCATGTCGATCAGTGAGAATGGGAACTCTTTTACGTCGCCATGGCGTTTTGGTGATTCGTAGTGCGGAATGAAAGCCAATTCGCCGCGAGCTTCGTAGTTGGTCGCTTCCATCACCTGATCAACGGTGACCTTGTTTTTCTCGGCATGTGCCAAGAGGCCTTTTTTGAGGGTTTCGCTGTAGAATTCGAATTTCTTCGTTTCGGTCGGGAACCCTTTTTCCCACTTCTGACGGAACTTAAACTTCGGAGAGTTCACGATACCCTTCTCCATAAAGTCTGCCCAGCCGTTCAGCTTGTCGCCTTTGTACTCCGCATTTTCCTTCGGATCCCAGCACTTTTTGCTGCGGATCTTGGTCGCATAGAGGGCGAACTCAAGGCTGTTAGTCGGATTTTTGCCAGTTTCAGGATCTTTGTATTCGTTATAGAGCCAGTTGTACATATTCTCAAAACCTTTGGCTTTGAGTTTTTCCGCCAGCAACCACGTTATTTCGGTTTCAACCCCTTTTACGTCAAACATCCGCTCAACTACAGGCTGCTGAATGGAAGTATGGCCGTGAAGGTTGGCCTTGCTGCGGATAACCGCCCAGTCCTCAGTATGGTGCAGTGCTGCAGGAAGTACGATATCCGCAAAGTAGGTCATTTCGGAGAACATTGGAACGCAATGGACAAAGAAGGGAACTTTCGCGAGCGCCTTGTCCCAACGGGCACCATCTGTGCCGGAGAAGTTGAAGTTACAGAAGTAGCCAATCGCCACTTTGATGTCGTACGGGTCAGCCGCCAGAAGTGCATCGGCGACGTTGTTGGTAACAACTCCAGTGCCGGGTTTCGCACTGCCCATGGCAGGGAACTTGAGGGTGCCGCGCTGGTCGATCTTTTTGTTCTTTGCTCCCGCTTTGGCAACATCATCCTGATAAGCATCTATTTTTGGATAGCTGCTGCTCGGTGATCCCATACCGGTGCAGAGGCCGCCTTCACTGTCGCTGGCGCCAACAAGGCCGTTCAGGGCATGGATACACATAACGGCATACGAGCCGCGTGGCTGCATGTTCGGGCCGTACCAGATGGCACAGGCTGGAGCGGCCTGAGCAAACTCTGTGGCAACGCGAATAATGGTCGCTTCGTCAATACCAGTTACTTTCGCCGCCCATTTCGGGGTACGATCTTTCACTTCAAGATTCCACCACTTAACAATGCCATTGGTGAGTTTTTCTTCGAAGTCTTCTTCTTTGACGGTTTTTCCGGCAACGAATTTGTTTTTGCCATCTTTGAAGTCGCCAACAAACTCTTTGCTCCAAAGACCCTTGGTGATGATGACATGCGCCATCGCCAATGCGAGTGCGCCATCTTCCGAAGGTTTAATTGGGAGCCACTCTTGCGCCTTTGAGGCCGTGTTGTTCATGCGCGGGTCAACCGCGACGACTTTACCGCGATCCATAACACCCTGAATTTTACGGATGGCATTGGGAATCTGACGGTTAGAAGAAAGCGGGTCGCACGCCCATGCAATGAGGTACTTCATGTTATCAAGGTCGTAATCGCGATAGCCCCAGAATCCTTCGGTGGCCATCGAGCCCATTTTTTCAACTTCGGCACAGATAGCGCTGTGCGAGATGTTGTTTGGTGAGCCGATCATCTTGGTGAGATCGCCGTAGAAGATACTGTTGTGGTCGGAATAGCGACCGCGCATGAGCAAGTACTTATGCGTTTCATTGTTTTTGCGTAGTTCCATGATCTTGTCGGCAATGGTATCCATTGCTTCATCCCATGTGATAGGGACAAATTTTGGATCTTCTTTGCGACCTTTTACCGGATTGGTGCGCTTCATTGGAGTCTTGATACGGTCTGGATCATAAAGTTGCTGCAGCATTAAGTGGCCGCGTACACAGCAGTAGCCGTTGTTGGCTTTGGAAAGCTGGTTGCCGCGTACTTTGACCGCACGGCCATTCTGAACAAAAAACTCAACTGGGCACCATGTGGTACACCCTTGGCAGGTACTTGGAATCCACTTACCTTCCGCCTCGCCCATCGCGCTTGCGCCGGTTCCTGTTTGAGCAAAAGCGTTCAGGGTGGGTGAAGCTACCGCTACAGCGCCAACGGCTGCACTGGCTTTCAAAAACTCTCGTCTTTTAATCCGCATTTCTACCTCCACAATCTGTGAATAGGGTTGTTGAACTTCCTNGCAGGATAACTACGTTTGAATTTGTAAGACTTCTGCGGCCAGAAAACCATCGGTAGAAATCCGTTTTTTTCTCAGGGAAAAACCTGATACTCTCGCAACAGAAATATGCGTATCTTTACCCGACGTCTACGCTCACAGAACACACATGAGGTGCAACGTATGAACTATAAAGTATTACTGATGTTTTGGTCAATTTCGCTGACCATCCTTATCTCGCTGACGCTCTACAACAGTGTAAGTTTTCGTTCGGTAAAACCTATTCCGGTTGATCTTTCGGAACGCAGCACGCGCCTCGCCACTGTCGATTCGCCGGGGGTTTTTCGGGTGGCAGTTTCATCAATGATCTCGCCTTTGGAGACGATGAAGGGATATGGGCCGGTTTTGAGTTATATCGAGCAACAAACGGGACGCAAGGTTGAGTTAGTGCAGCGCCGTACCTATCGCGAGGTCAATGAACTGATCCGCGAAAATAAAATTGATTTGGCATTTATCTGCACCTATTCATTTGTAGAAGCGGAATTGTTCGGTGCAAGGCCTGTCGCTGTCCCGCAAGTTGAGGGAAACCCTTACTATCAGGCGGTGGTGATTACGCGGCGCGATAGTGGTATTAATTCGCTGGAAGAGCTGCGCAATAAGCGGTTTGCCTTTACCGATCCTATGTCTTTTTCTGGTCACATTGCGCTTCGTGGCGAGTTGGTAAAGGTTGATCGTACCCCAGAAACGTTTTTTGCCAGCACGTTTTATACGTATAGTCACGACAACTCCTTGCGGGCGGTGTATGACGGGATTGTGGATGGGGCAACCATCGACAGTCTTGTCTTTCGCTCGTCGAACATCCTCTATCCAGAAATTGGCGCGGCGTTGCAAGTGGTGCATGTTTCGCCGCTTGTCGGGGCTCCGCCCGTGGTGGTCAGTCCGGGTTTATCGGAGGAGGACTATCAGCTTATTCGCCGTGCCTTTTTGAATATGCATAACGAACCGCTGGGGAAGCAAGCGCTGGACACCTTGTTTATCGACCGTTTTGTGATGGTGAATTCTGGCCACTATGACTACATCCGCGAGATTGCTGGTAAAATAGAGGTGGTTGAGTAGTATGTTTACCAAGTTTTGGGAGTTATTACTCCGGNACACAGAGTGTCAGTATGGAGATGAAAGTGCTTTCGATCACCATTGGCTTTATCCTCTTTCTTGGCGCAGGCGTGGCGCTGGAGATGCGGAGCATTGTGAGTGATCTGCTGCTGGGCGAACTTGATAAGCAGGGGGTTTCGCTGGCAAGCGATTTGGCGGCGCGCAGTGCTGATTTAGTGCTCACCAGCAATGTCTATGCCATGCACCAGCTCTTACACGATACCGTGAACAACAACGATAGTGTGCAGTACGCCTTTGTGACGAACGAGAAAAACGAGGTGGTGGCGCATACTTTTTCCGGCGGGTTTCCGGTGGCGTTATTGCGTGTAGCACAGGAAGTTCCTGCCATGAACCAGGGGAAGCGTCTTCTTGAAATTGAGGAGCAGGTGGTGCACGATTTTTCCCGTCCGATAGTTGACGGTCGCGTTGGCGTTGCCCGAGTTGGTTTACACGAAAAAAATATCCGCGCGTCGATTATTCACGTGACGCGCACGATTGTGCAAACGACAATTATGATGTCAATTGTCGGCATTTTCGCCGCGTTTTTGCTGACGAATTTGCTGCATTACCCCATCAATTTGCTGGTCGATGCAACGCGGCGCGTTTCGCTCGGTGACTTTGCGCAGCGCGTGGTGATTCACACCAAAGATCAAATCGGCATTTTGGCGCGCGCCTTTAACGAAATGGGGGAAAATCTGGCGCGCAAAGAGGGGGAGAACAGCCGCCTTCTTGCGGAGTTGGAAAAAAAAGAGAGTGTGCGGCGTAATTTGCTGAAAACATTGATCACCGCGCAAGAATCTGAACGGAAACGGATAAGTCGGGAGTTGCATGACGAAACCGGGCAAATGCTCAGCTCGCTCATGCTCCATCTGCGCCACCTGAAGAGCGCCGAGGGGAACGTGCTTATCGACGAAGAGATTGAAAGGATGCGCGCCGTTGTGGAGCACTCGATTCACGAAGTCAAACGGATTTCACGTCAGTTGCGTCCGAGTATCTTGGATGACATGGGACTCTTGCCAGCGGTTGAGCATTTGGGACGCGAATACCAAAAGAATGCTCAGTTTGAAGTTGATGTCGTGATTCAGGGGCGCGAAATCAGTCGGCGCTTATTGCCAGAATTGGAAATTACCTTGTTCCGCATTGTGCAAGAGGCGCTCACTAACGTCACCAAATATGCAGAGGCTTCAAATGTGAGCATCATTTTTACGCTGCGTGGTGATTTATTGCAGTTGATTATCGAGGATGATGGTGAAGGATTTGATGTTGAACGCCACTTTGCTGGCGATACCAGCCACGAGCATTTGGGTTTACACGGCATGCAGGAACGGGTTGAGATTGTCGGTGGTACGTTTCAGATCGAATCAACGCGTGGTGTCGGAACGACCATTTATGTCAGCATTCCCATAACGTACGAAGAAAGCGAGGCTCTTGCATGATACGGATTCTCATTGTCGATGATCATGCCGTCATACGCAGTGGTCTTGCCATGTTACTCAGTGCGCAATCGGACATGGAAATCATTGCTGAAGCCAGTAATGCTGCGGAAACACGCGCAATATTAAAGCATTCGCGCCCTGATATTATTTTACTCGATGTCAATCTGCCCGACCAAAATGGCCTTGAGCTGGCCGAAGATATTTTGCGGCAATATGGGCTGTTAAAAATCCTTTTTCTTACCATGCACGATGAGCCGGAATATGTGGGTCGGGCGCTGCAAATTGGCGCATCGGGGTATATCCTGAAGAGCGCGGCAGATACCGAGCTGATTGATGCTGTTCGTGCGGTCTATAGTGGTGAGTTTGCTCTGCAAAAAGGGTTGCGCGAAAATATCGCTCGTCGCACAGCACGCAAGCTACGCACCAGCGACAGTGTGCCACCGGTCGCTTCGCTCACCAAGCGGGAGCTTGAAGTGCTTCGACTCGTGGCACTGGGATATACGCAACAAGAAATTGCCGAAGAGTTGGGGGTAAGTTCGAAAACGGTAGAAACGCACAAGTCGAATATTATGGAGAAATTGAACACCAAGAAGCGTTCTACATTGGTAAAGTATGCGCTGGCGCATGGGATTATTCAGGCAACGTAGTGTATCGCCACCGAATTCGCCCTGTTTTCCGAAGAGCGAATATGGTATGAATCCGAGAAGGCGCATTTCGGAAAGGTCGTGCAATGCAAAACCTCGTTCTCTTTTCATTGAGTATTTTAATGTGCGTATTGATAAGTATTTCCCCCGCATTGTCGACTCCGATTGTGGTTCGCATAGGGGTGTATGAGAACGTGCCGAAAATTACGGTTGATCGTGCCGGAAAGCCTTCTGGTATTTTGGGCGATTTGATCGTTGAGATAGCACGCCTTGAGAGGTGGCAGCTTGAGGTGGTGCCGTGCGAGTGGGAGCAGTGTATGGAACTGGTTCGCACGGGGCAGATTGATCTTTTGCCGGATGTGGCGGAAAACGAACAACGGCGAACCGAGATGGAATTCCATGCCATTCCGGTGTTGCACAGTTGGTCACAGGTTTACCGCAGCGAAAAAGTATCTATCACCACCATTCTGGAGCTTGATCAAAAACGGATTGCGATTCTGGAAGACTCTATACAACTCAGTTACCTGCGCGGCTTAGCGCACGAATTTGATATCCGTCCTGACTTTGTCGTTGTGCCAACATTAGAACGGGCGTTGCAAGCCGTTGCGGATGGCAATGCTGATGCCATGGTGACCAATCACTTACATGGCCATTATAACGCGCCAACCTTCCATCTTTTTCCGACACCGGTGATGTTTCTTCCGTCACGCCTCTTTTATGCCACGCCGCCACGTCAGGGAGACGTCCTGCGTGCGCAGATTGATGCCCATTTAGCGCGGTGGCGCGATAATCCCGATTCGATGTACTATCAGATTTTGCGGCGTTGGGGCGGTGAAACGCAACCACAGCCAATCCCGAAAGCGCTTTGGTGGGGGCTGGGAATTCTTTCTGCTTTGCTGGCCGTCACGGTGGCGTTCATATATCTACTGCGCTATCAGGTACGCCAGAAAACCCGTGAGTTGGCGGAAAGTGACGAGCGGTTGAGTACGATCCTGAACCATTTAGATGCGTATGTGTATATCAAGGATTCCCATCACTGCTACCAATTTGTAAGCCAAAAGGTGTGTGAAGTTTTTGGATTAAGTGCCGAGCAGATTATTGGCAGGCGCGATGATAGCTTATTTGATAGCGAAACGGCGGCACGCCTGTATGAAAATGACAGCCGGGTGTTAAAAAAAGGGGAAAAACTGGTTATCGAAGAGACGAATCACTTCCCGCTGCAATCCATCACGCGCACCTATCTTTCGGTAAAAATTCCTTTGTGGGATGCCCGTGGATCAGTTGTCGCGCTGTGCGGTATTTCAACAGATATTACGGAGCAGCGGCGTCATCAAGAAGAGCTCCATCAGTTAACTTTTTACGATCCGCTAACCGCATTGCCGAACCGCCGCTTGTTTCTTGATCGATTGCGCGATGGTGTGGCGAATATCACCAGCTATGCGCATGATATGGCGATTGTGTATATCGATCTGGATCATTTTCGTGACCTCAATGATACCCTTGGGCATCAAGTAGGCGATAGGCTCTTGCAGATTATTGCGACACGCTTGCAGGCAGTTGTGCAACAAGGCGATACCATGGCGCGTCTTGGGGGCGATGAGTTTGTTTTGTTAAAAGATAATCTGAGTGCGAATCGCGAGAAAGCGTTGCAGCAAGTCGAACACGTGATTGCACTAATTGTCGAACAGTTGAGTGGCATGATTGTGCTGGAGCACGCGTCGTACACTGTTACCGCAAGTATTGGCGCGGCATTTTTATCCGACACGGGTCGCGGCGATGAACTGTTAAAAAGCGCCGAGTTAGCGATGTTTGAGGCCAAGGAAAGTGGCCGCAATGCGGTGCGGTATTTTGACCCGTCCATGCAAAAACAAGCCAATATGCGGATAGAAATGGAAGCAGGTTTGCGGCGTGGTTTGTTAGAAAATGAATTTATCCTCTATTATCAACCACAATATACCGCGCAAGGGGCAATGCTCGGTGTGGAAGCGCTGGTGCGATGGCAGCCACCTGGTAAACCACTGACGTCGCCGGCAGAATTTATTCCGATTGCAGAAAGCAGTGGTTTGATTCTCCCCCTCGGACGTTGGATTTTGCGTACCGCTTGTGGGCAACTGGCACGCTGGGCGCAACAGCCAGAAACGGCGCATTGGAGAGTCGCGGTCAATGTGAGCGCGCGACAACTGCACGACCCCGAATTTGTCGCTGACGTGCTCAATGTGCTGGAGCAAACCGGTGCCGACCCGCACCTGCTAGAATTGGAATTAACGGAAAGTTTGCTGGTAGAGAATGTTGAACAGACGATCATCAAAATTCTCGCCTTGCGTGAGCGAGGGGTGAGCTTTTCGCTCGATGATTTTGGGACGGGATATTCTTCGCTGAACCTGTTGAAACGCCTGCCGCTTGATCAGTTGAAAATCGACCAGAGCTTTGTGCGCGATCTTTTGTCAGAAAAAAATGATGAAGCGATTATCCGCACGATCATTACCCTTGGCCGCAACCTGAATCTTCAGGTCATTGCCGAAGGGGTGGAAACTGAAGCGCAACGCGATGCGCTCCTTGCAATGGGATGCGATCGTTTCCAAGGATATCTTTTTAGTCGACCATTACCGGAGATGGAGCTTCTACAGCAAATTTTTGCGGTGAAATGAATCCTTCAGGGGGGTATTTACCTGCAAAATGAGTTGACACACGGTGAAATCTCCTTATCTTCATTCGAATCACTCACGGAAGAGGGAAGCGGGCGAGCCATGAAGGCACTCTGTTCCCTCGCAAATGTTCTTTTGCGGAGGTTTTCATGCGAATGGTATTGATGATGGGGTTGGTAGTCGCATTTGCTGCGACCGGCTGCGGCAGACAGGAAGTCTACGCACCATCGAATTCACAAATTACGGTACTCGGCTCCAGTGTTCTCCTTGAAGATGCCAGCGGAAGTCGCGATGAGCATTTTTTTGTGATTAAAGAGCGGGCTTCCAACACCACAACGATTGAAGTTGGGCGTCAAGGGCGCGTGCCGCAATTCAATCGTCCACCTGCGGCACCTGACCCGTGCCAGACGCTTCAGTCGTCACCCCAACACCCGTGCATCGCACCGCCATCATATCCGTATGGCTACCAACAACCAGCCTATGCTCCCTATGGTATGATGCCGCCAACATATCCGACCTATCCTGGGTACTATCCGATGCCAGCCGCGCCGATGCACTATCCGGTACCGGTAGCTATGCCACCAGTTTTTTATGTTCAACCGTAAGCGAGGAGGAAGCATGTCCGGTTTAATCCGTCGTCTCTTTGCTGTTGGAACCATTGTTTCGAGCAGCGCGCTGAGCGCGCTGGCGTGGTATCCAACGCCGTATCCCTACTATCCGCAACCCGCACCGCCGCAACCCTACGCTCCGTATCCTGCGGCACCATATCCGGTGTATCCGGTGCAACAGCCGCCAATCGCAACCTACTCGTACGCGCCACAGCCTGCGTATGAAGAGGTTGAAGTCTACGTTCCTGTCATAACGTACGAAAAGCGGAAAGCGTTCCGCCCTGTCGGTGTGGTTATTCCTGGACAACTGCCAACCATCTCGGCAGGGCAAGCGCCAAACGTTTCGATGAGCCCAGGTGCTGTAGGGGTGGTTCCCGAAAAAAAATAGTCACACAAAGTCGTAAGGGGTGAGCTATGAGCGAGCAACGATACCGCACATTGCAAGAGGCATGGATTCTCTGTTTCCTGCTCGGTGTTGTTATGATCAATTATCCTTTTACGCACATTTTTAATAAGGCGAGTACAATACTCGGCATTCCGCTTATGGTACTCTATTTTTTGGTCGGGTGGCCGCTATCCGTTGGAGTGATCTATCTTTTTACCCGCACGTTAGCATCCCACCATGATGAAAGCAGTGACGGTGAAACAGACGAGACGGACGAGTCACGGGATCCGTTATGATCCCTTTTGCAACCGTTGCATCGGTCACACTGATCTACTTTTTTCTGCTCTTTGCCATCGCATGGTATGCCGATAAGCGGCGTGATGCGACGCGCAGTATTATTGCCAGCCCGTATGTGTATTCTCTCTCGCTGGCGGTATATCTCACTACATGGACATTCTATGGCAGTGTCGGACGTGCCGCTACGTCGGGGCTTGATTTTTTACCGATTTACCTTGGGCCGACGCTCATTGCATTTAGCTGGTGGTTTTTGCTGCGCAAGATCGTGCGCATTTCTAAAGAGCAGAACATCGTCAGTATTGCTGACTTCATTTCGAGCCGGTATGGAAAATCGACCACCCTTGGGGCGGTGGTGACCATCTTTGCGGTTATCGGCATCATGCCTTACATTGCTTTACAGCTGAAAGCCCTCGCCAAAACGTTTGAAATTCTGACTACGCCTGCCGAGTCACTCCGTTCGCTTGAAACCAGTACTTCAACTTCCCTTGTCGGCACTTTTGATACCGCACTTATAGCCGCACTTTTGCTGGCGCTCTTCAGTGTGCTGTTTGGGGCGCGTCGACTTGACACCACCGAGCGTCACGAGGGGTTGGTGGCTGCGATTGCGACCGAATCAATTGTAAAATTGGTGACATTTTTACTGGCGGGGATTTTTGTGACCTATGGGCTGTTTAGTGGGTTTAGCGATATTTTCACCCGTTTCCTAGCAGAGTATCCGGATCGGATAAATTTACTGTTGTTAAATACAGCGCACACGCCTTATACGACTTGGTTCACACTGATTGTTATTTCTATGATGGCAGTGATGTTTTTGCCGCGCCAGTTCCACGCTATGGTGATCGAGAACTCCAACGAAGAACACATAAAAACGGCCATGTGGTGCTTTCCGGCCTACATGTTTGCGATTAACCTCTTTGTGATTCCCCTTGCGCTTGGTGGATTGCTGCTGAATGGTGGCGATACGACTCAGGCTGATTTTTTTGTCCTGCTCCTGCCGATGCAACATGGTCACCCATGGCTGGCGATGCTGGTGTTTCTGGGGGGATTTTCGGCGGCTGCTGGGATGGTGATGGTCTGTTCGGTAGCGTTGTCGACGATGATTCTGAACCATCTGATCATGCCTATCATTCTCCGTCTGCGTATTGAAACGGCTGACATTTCCGGCATTTTGCTTTCTATTAAACAGGTCGGGATTGTCGGTGTTGTCTTGTTGGGATATTTCTACTACCGCATTATTGGTGACACGTATGCACTGGTGAATATTGGTTTGATATCCTTTTTGGCCGCCACGCAGTTTGCTCCATCACTGATTGGCGGACTGTTCTGGAAACGCGGTAACCATCTCGGGGCGACCGTTGGGTTAGTGCTGGGCTTTGCCGTTTGGTTTTACACGTTGCTGGTTCCTTCTTTTATCCGTTCGGGATGGCTTGAAAGCACGCTGTTGGATGATGGACTGTTCGGTTTTTCTTTTTTGCGGCCGCTGGAACTCTTTGGCCTTACCGGTTTTGATATTTGGACACACGCGCTGTTCTGGACGATGCTTTTTAATCTTGGAAGCTACCTTGCGCTTTCACTTTTGACACGCCCTACGGAAATAGAAGCGCGCCAGGCCGTCAAGTTTGTCGATGTATTTGGTGGATCGTCGCGGATCGCACCACAACGCGAGCGGATCACGCAAGCTCCGAGCGTGCGGGAATTTGAAGAGTTAATGGCGAAATTCATTGGCGAAAAACAAGCGCGAGTGGCGATTCAGCGCTACCTTGAAGTACACGATCTGGCGCCTGATACGAAGCGGCTCCCAGAAAAAGCGGTTGTCGCTATGAAACAGTTTACGGAGCGGACATTGGCGGGGTCGGTTGGTGCGGCTCCTGCACGGGTGATTCTCGAAAATTATCTGAGCGCCAAGGGGAGTCGTATGGAGCGAGTGTTCGATCTCTTTGGGTCGGTCACGCTCAGTCGGTCGGCAAGTCGCGAGCAGTTGGGTGTCTTGTACGAAGTGGCGCGTGAATTGTCAGGAACGGCGGCGCTGCCACAAAAGCTTGACAACGTACTGGGGCTGTTGCAGGAACAGTTTAAATTTGATCTGACGATTATTCGGATGCTCGATGAGAATAAGCAAGCCTTGATCGTTCGTGCGCAGCGTGGCATGAGCTCCGAGCATATGGGTCGTTCGGAGCGCCATTTAGGGTTGGATAGCTATATTGGTACGGCATTTGTCACGAATTCTTCCGTTGTGGTGAACGATGCCGATATCGCGGATAAACCCGTTGCCGCCAAGCTGGTTCATGAAGAGGGGATTACTTCATTTGCTCACGTTCCCATCACCATTGAAGGGGAACCCGCAGGGGTGCTTTCCGCGTTTTCGAAAAGTTCACGTGGTATTTTTAGCGATGAATTTATGGAACTTTTTCAGAATATAGCGTCGCAAATCGGCGTTGCATGGCGTAACGATCGCCAGACGCAAGAGCTGGTGAGTTATAGCGAGCAAGAGCGTGAATTGCATATTGCGCGGATAATCCAAATGGGACTACTGCCGTCGGAAGTGCCACAGCTCCCTGCTATTTCGCTGGCAGGAATTTGCTTGCCAGCGCATCAGGTTGGTGGTGATTACTACGACTTTTTCTTGCGCGATGACGGGGTGCTCGACATTGTGATCGCTGATGTTTCGGGGCATAACATTGCGGCATCGCTGGTGATGGCGCAGACGCGAACGTATATTCAGGCGCGCGGGCGCGATAAACGGCGTCCAGCGGAATTGATGGGGGAATTGAACCGTTTTCTCTGCGATGATCTGATTAAAGCGGAACTCTTTATTACTATGTTTCATGCGCAATACCATGCGGATACGAACACGCTGTACTACTCCAGCGCAGGGCATAATCCGCCACTCTTATGGCGTTATCAGGAACAAATGTGTGAAAAGTTGGATGCTGACGGTTTATTGCTCGGGATTCAGCCGGAAGTTGATTTCGAAGAAAAATCAACTGTGTTACTTCCTGGAGATGTGCTGTTACTCTACACCGATGGTATTACCGAAGCACAGAATCGGCAGCGTGAGATGTTGGGAGAAGCCCGCTTGCGCGAGCTGATTGCCAGCTATGTCAGACTAAGTGCCCCCGATATGGTGGAGTCGATTCTTGATCAGGCACGGCTATTTACGGGATTGTATCAGTTTGTTGACGACATTTCGGTGGTGGTGATGAAACGGGAAATTGATGGGTAAGTTTTACCCGTATGAGCAGAAATTTCTCAATGCTTGTGTTCTCTCTCCCTGCAATGCTCCATTCTGGATCAATAAATTCCCAAAGCATATATCGCAATAAAGGTTTTACGCGCAATCCATATAGCTTATTGGTTTAATTGCAATTGTATCCTGCTTTGGTATTCACTTTGCACCTTGCACGGCGATCCGATTCGATACTATTTCTGAGGTGCTTTGTGAAATCTATGATTCTGGCTTTTTTGCTTGTCTCACTCCTGCTTGTTGGTTGTTCTAAAGAAGAAAAATACGGCGCTGGAGTAAACCCTCAAGCAACGGTCATTACGGTCGAAGATGCGTTCCTGAAGTCTGAATTTCTGGAGAAAGAAGCCCCTATCACCATAGCTGGAAACATTCAAACGCAGTGCACATCGAATGGTTGCTGGTTCATATTGCGCGATGCGACGGGGCAGATATTTGTCGATCTGGCACGCAACAATTTCACCGTTCCCGCTCGTGGTGGACGCGAAGTGACTGCGAGTGGCACACTCACCGTGTTTAATAACAACCTGCTGCTGGTTGCTAGCGGGGTGGCGGTCAAATGACGGGCTACCTTCATCTTGCCATACAAAACCTGCTGCGCCATCGCACGCGTAGTGCCTTAACCATGCTGGGGATTGCCGCTTCGGTGGGTGTTCTTTTTGCTGTTTTTTCCTTTAACCGTGGCTTTGAACAGAGCTTAGTGCAGCAGCTTGACAAAACCGGCCTGCATTTTATGGTTGTCCCTTCTGGGTGTGCGCATGAGGTCGCATCCCTCGTGCTGCATGGCACCGTTATTCCGAAATATCTTGATACGGGTGTAATGGAGCAAGTGCTTGCTGCTGAAGGGGTAACGCTGGCAACGCCGATTCTGGTCGCACAGCTCCCCAACCCCGCTCATGGCCGCATTGATTTGATGTATGGCATCGACATGAAAACGGTGCGCGATATTAAGCCGGGGTGGGAAATCACCGGCACGATACCGACCGCCCCAGACGAAATTTTGCTGGGATATGAAATTGCCGAGCACGCCAACATAAAACCGGGCGACACGATGAGTTTTCCGCAACACCCGACACCGTTGCGCGTTGCGGGGATCATTGGCAATACCAGTTCGCCTGATGATGCGTTTATCTACATTCCTATTACAACCGCACAGCAGATGCAGGGAAATCCAACTGGTGCAACTGCTATTGGTGTAAAAGTCGCTCATCCTGAGCAGATGTGGAATATAACTGATGCGCTTTCCAAGGAAGTTCCAGGGATTCAAATTGTTACTATGGGCGAAGTGATGAATAGTATTTCTAACCTTGCTGCATCGGCGAAATCACTGAGCCTTGCGATTGCCCTGATTGCCGTGCTTATCAGCGCCGTCGGGGTGATGAACTCTATTCTGATGGCCGTTTTCGAGCGGACGCAGGAGATCGGCATGATGCGCGCTGTCGGGGCATCACGCTTTGATATCTTCCAAATGATTATTAAGGAAACTTCCATCCTCAGTTTGGCTGGCGGAGTCGTCGGGATTCTCCTCGCCGTGATTGGTTCGCGCGGCATCGAAGCCTTTGTGCGTAGTGTTATGCCATACGTTCCCAGTGGCGATTTGGTGCAGTTTGAACCCTCCGTTGCCCTTGCCAGCATTGGATTTATCTTCGTGGTCGGCCTGCTTGCCGGTCTCTATCCCGCATGGAAAGCGTCAACCATTAACCCAATCGAGGCGATAAAAGGATGATACAACTTAAAGGAATCGAAAAAACCTACCAGCGGGGTGTCGAAACGGTTCATGCCCTTGCTGGAGTAAGTTTAGAGATCAATGCTGGCGAAATGGTAGCGATTGTCGGGCAGTCCGGTGCAGGGAAAACCACATTACTGCATATTCTTGGCTGCCTTGATGTTCCTACCAAAGGGGAAATGCACTTTGATGGTGTCCGTGTTGACACCATGCGCGAAGCGGAACTCGTTGCCTTGCGTCGCCAGAAAATCGGCTTTATTTTTCAACAGTTTCATCTGATACCTGGGCTGAGTGTGGCGGATAACATCGCCTTGCCGCTGCTGTTTGCCAAGCAAAAGGCCAATCCGACCCGCATTGCTGAATTGGCGACGATGGTGGGGCTCAAAGAGCGCCTCCACCACACGCCGGGGCAACTCAGTGGTGGCGAAATGCAGCGGGTAGCGATTGCGCGTGCGCTGGTGGGGAATCCGGAAATTATTCTGGCTGACGAACCGACCGGCAACCTTGATTCTGCCAACAGCGAAAAGATCTTCGGTCTGCTGCGTGATTTGCACCAGACTGGCATAACGGTGGTGATGATTACGCATAACGATGAACTGGCGAGTCGTGCGGAGCGGGTGATCCGACTGCGTGACGGAAAAATATGCCACGGGTTGCCGGCACCAGTCAGTCAGCCCTTGAATTAAGGATTTTGCTGCAACTCGCGAATGGCGAGACTGATGTCATGACTGACGCGCAACAATGCCTCGCTGTAAGCCGCGGCGAGCGCATTGTTGCTACTATCAGTGGTGGGTATTGTGATGTTTGTCCGTCCACTTTTCGCTACGGGAGCGTCTTTGGGGTACACTCGCCACGTGGCATCAAAAAGCACCGCTTCGCCTAATGTCGCCGCGATGCGCGTGGCGTCGACTTGCACGCGGTACAGGTTGTTTTCTCCCCGTAAGTGAGTGGTTTCTGGATACGTGCCGACGCGCGATGTTCCGAGCAGTGTCGCGAGGTTCATGGCAATTACGCGGGTCATTTCGTAGCGTAGTGGCGCCGCCCAACGGTGAAACTCATCAAAAACAACTTGGTCGGCACCATGTTGCCGTACCATTTGTGGACGGTCTATTGTTGGCGGAATGGTGACGCGCTCGACCAGCAGCGCCACATCAAGCACCTGTTCGTGTGTCATAGCCAAGGGGTTGAGTGTGTAGAACGAGGCCGGCGGAGTTGTGGCGCAGCCGCTGAGGAAGCCGAGGCTCGCTATGAGAGCGAAGAGCCAGTTTCGTGTTTTTTTCATCAGTTGTTTCCTCCTGTTTTTCCACGTAGCAGCGACTCGGGATGCCGCTCTAGGTATTCTGTTAAGTGATGCAGGCTTTGGGCAGCACGCGTCACTTCGCGCAACATATCGCGGAGTTCATGTTGCAACGGTGCATCGGTATCCAGCAGGTTTGTTTCTGCTTTGGCCAGCGCCCCTTGCGCTGTTGCCAGCACCTGTTGCAAGGCGTCGAGGGTTTGGCGTACCTCAGGAGCGATTTCGCCATCAATCTGTTTTACCAGTTGTCTGGTTTCCTGCAAGGTGGTGTTAAAAGTTGCCAATGCCGTCGTGAGTTCTTGCGCCAGCGTTTCGAGCGGGAGCCGCTCGAATTTATCAAGAATGGTCAGAAGTTTCTTTTCGTACAGCGCAATACCACCCGCCATAACGGGAAGTTCAGGCAGGTCGCGCGTCCAATCGACCGTTACCTGTGGCGCGTTGGGGAAATAGTCAAAGGCTACAAAAAGTTGCCCACTTAAAAGGTTGGAAGTTTGCAGTTGGGCACGGAGTCCTTTTTTGACAAGATTTTGCAGGAGATTTTTTTGGTCAAGATCACTGACGATGTGCTCTTTCATAGCTGCTCCGCCGTAGAGGTGCCCGGTGAGTCGGTCGGGGTAAATCGCAATTTCTACGCGCGGGTGGATGCCAAATGTGGTTGGATGATATTCGAGCTGAATGGAGGTCACTTCGCCGATCGGGAGCCCAAGGAAGGTGACGGGAGCGCCAACGGTGAGTCCGCGCAGCGATTCTTGGAAAGAAACCGTGTAGCGATGTATCTGCGTTTCTATGGGCTTGAAAGCTTTCAGACGGTCGTCGTGCAAAGTAAAGGTAGACGCTGTGGCGGCGGGTTCTCCGCGTGGTGTTCCGATAGGCTCTTCAAAGGCAATACCGCCCATAAACAGCGAGAGAAGCGACTGTGTTTTCACCGCCAGCCCACCCGCATCAAGCGAAATGTCCACTCCGCTGGCATGCCAAAAGCGGGTGTCGTCCCAGACAAAACGGTCGTACGGTGCATGAACAAAGATTTGGATAGTGATGGTTTTACCATCGTCGTCGATGCCGTACCCCGTAACCTGTCCGACATTCAATTGACGATAGTAGAGCGGTGTGCCAACACCAAGCGAGCCAAGGTTGTCGGTCTGTAAGGTAAACGCGCTCCCAAGCTGGTCGTCAGGGATGACCGGCGGAGTGTCGAGTGCAACGAATACATGCTGCTCCTGCTCGCTTTTGCCCGGTTCAACCCCGATATAGTTGCCGGAGAGGAGTGTGCCGATACCGGAAATTCCGCTCATGGTAATGCGCGGTTGCACAACCCAAAAGCGCGTCCCTTCGACCATCAACCCAGCCGCGTGCTTGTCGATTTGCGCGGTGACTTCTATTTTCTGATAATCCTCTGATAGTCTGATCGACTTTACGTGACCAATATTGATATCCTTATATTTTACAAATGTTTTCCCCGCCTCTATGCCAGCTGCAGCCTGAAAGATGATAGTGACGGTTGGCCCTTTACTCAGGTGGCTCTGCACGGCAATGCCGATGGCGATAATCGCTGCCAGAATCGGGATAATCCAGACGATAGAAAGCGTGCTCCGTTTGGGTGCAACAATTTCAGCTGTTGGGAGAGTGTTCAGGGTATCGTTCATCGTATCTCCTTTTCTGTCTGCTCTCTATCCCAAATGATCCGTGGGTCGAATGATTCTGCCGCTAGCATTGTGAGCACAACAACAGCAGCAAAAAAGATCACCCCAGGGCCAGGTGTTGCTGACATGAGTGAGTCAAATTGTACCAGTGCAACGGCGAACGTGATCACAAAAACATCCAGCATGGACCATCTCCCGATATAGCGTACGACGCGATACAGTCGCGTTCGTTCGCGATTGCCCCACTGTTTATGATTATATCGTGCGGTTAGCAAATGTACCAGCGCCAACAGTTTTGCGAGTGGAATGCAGATGCTGGCGACCAGTACAATGAGTGCAAGGTGCCATGAGCCTGAAGCGTACAAACTCGCAATGCCGCTGATGATAGTGTCGGCCACCGTGCCACTTAACGAAGTGGAATTCATGACGGGTAAAAGATTCGCTGGCAAGTAGCAAATGGCGGCGGCAATTGTAAATGCCCACGTCCGTTGCTCTGAGCGGGTGATTCGATACAGGAGTTTTTTGCCGCAGCGGGGGCAGTAGTGTGCTACCTCTTCTTGCGTGGCACGGCACAGAAGACCGCAACTTTTACACCGGACAAGACCAAGTTGGTGGGCGCTTTTCATGGCAGGCGGCATGTGTCCCCATTTCTGGTTCCATTGTGCCACGTGATGCGGCTCCAGATCGAAGCACTTTCGAAACTGGTAATCATGGCCGCAAGGAGAAAGACTAAGATGCCGGTGGCGTAAAAGCCGATGTTTGGCAGAATAGTTGCGATTTGTGAAAGCTTGACGAGTGCCACCAAAATGCCCAACAACATCACTTCTGACATCGACCAGATGCGCGAAAAATCCCATAGCCGTAGCAGTGAGCCAACCCAAGCAGGAACACTCTCCCGGCGTGCGGTAATCAGGATAACCAGTATAAATCCAATTTGGATGGCGGGCGCGATCAAGACGCAGAAAGCTACAATAGTGGCGGTGATGTGCTCGCCAAGTGACCACATTTCGATGATTCCATCGATCATAGTCGCCTCGTTCAGACGGCCAACGACGCTGAGTCCCATCAGTGGGATTGAGTGAGCCACCACAAACATGATTGCCGCAGCAAGTGCCAGTGCTAGTGTCCGTTGCCAATGTTCTGCCCGGTCGCTACGGAAGAGAGCGCCACAACGGGGACAACGTGCTTTTTGCGACCCTTTCAGTGGTGGGATGTGCTGGAGTAGGTCACAATCGGGGCAGGCCGTAAGGTTTTCTGTACTCAAGTCAAGTGTCGGGAGGTTCATGAGATGCTCCAGAATGAGTGAGGAATCGCCCCCTACTATGCCGCTACTTGGCGGTAAAATTCAAGCGCATTTGTCAGTAAAACTTTTTGTGCATTTGTTTCGCCAAGTGTTTCAAAAATCAGCGTGAAATCGCTATGCTGGTATGGTCGTGGTGCACGCGTAGAAGGGAGGTCGCTGCCGAACATGAGCGCGTCGGGATTTGCGTGACAAAGGGTACGCAGGGCGGTTGCGATGTCAAAGTCCACTCTGCCAAATCCCGTTGCTTTGACGTGTACCCCTTTTTCGGCCAGTCTGAGCAATGTAGGGAACCCAGCGAGAGAAAGGCCAAGATGGTCTATACTGACGGCTGGTAGCGATATCAGTACGGGATAGAGCGCCTCCAGTTCCCGCGAATCGATATATAACTCAGCATGCCAGCCGACGACTTCGTGGGCGCGTCGCGCTAGTCGGTCGAGATCCTGTATTTCGGCAGAACCGCCACGTTTCAGGTTAAAACGGATCGCACGGATGCCAGCACAATCAAGCTCTTGAAGTGTTGCGTCGGAGACCGTCGCCGGCAATTGCGTGACACCGACAAAATTTTGGCCGAGCGTGCGCAGTGTGTCGATGAGGTAGTGTTGATCAAATCCCTGAAACGAGCCGGAAACCACTGCACCGCCAACCAGTGTATATGCTTGCATTTGGGAGAGATAGGCTTCGCAGGGAAACGGATTGGGAAGATAGCCTTCATTGGGGATAAGGGGGAAGCGCGAGTCGATAATATGCAGGTGGCTGTCAAAGAGAGGAAAATCTGCAAGCGACATAGGTTACCTCCAGTCATAATATCAGCATGCAGCTCATTCTGTCTTGATTGGCACAAACGTCATGGCACCTGAATTCATGCAGTAACGCACTCCCGTGGGTGGTGGGCCGTCAGGGAAAACGTGTCCCAGATGTGCTTCGCAACGATGGCAAACAACTTCCGTGCGCACCATTCCATGGCTATGATCCGCCCGAGTTTCAATGTTGTCTGCTGTGCTTGGCTGCCAAAAGCTCGGCCAGCCGCAACCGGCATCAAATTTATGCTCGGAATAAAAAAGCTCATTGCCGCAGCAAACGCAAATGTAGATACCTTTTTCGGTTGTATTCCACGTTGCTCCGGTAAATGGACGCTCCGTCCCTTGTTCGCGCGTGATGCGGTACTGCTCGGGTGTGAGCTGGGCGCGCCACTCGTCATGGCTTTTTTGTGTTTTTCCGTTCATCACTGTTCCCAGCGCCCGTAAATGCCGCACGGTAATACTTTGCCATCATGTTGAATCGGGATGCCAATTTCGCCGGAGCTGAATGTCCCGCCGCGGCCTTCCAGTATTTCGCGCAGCAAGTTTTCCGTAACGGTTGGCGAAAGCCCCGTGGTGTAGGAGTTAATCAGGAAAAAGAGTGGCTGCTCCGCAAGGATTTCGTTGACGGCTTGCAAGAGTTCCCACAGGTGCTTTTCGAGTTTCCATGTTTCGCCCTCTTTGCCGCGCCCATAGGAAGGGGGATCCATGATGACTGCGTCATACCGTTTACCGCGCTTGGCTTCCCGTTGCACGAACTTCAGGCAATCGTCAACGATGTAGCGAATGCGGTCGTGAGGGATATCGCTGAGTTCCGCGTTTTCGCGGCACCACTGCACCATCCCTTTGGCGGCATCGACATGGCAGACCTGGGCACCAGCTTTGGCGGCGGCAACCGTTGCCCCACCCGTGTAGCCAAAAAGATTGAGTACGTGCGGTGCGCGCGGCGCATGCTGTACTTTTTGCTGAATCCAATCCCAATTGACCGCCTGTTCGGGAAAGAGGCCGGTGTGCTTAAAGCCGGTTGGCTTGATTTTAAAGGTTAAGTCGCCATAACAAATCGTCCACTGTTCCGGCAGTTTGCGGCGGTACTCCCACTGTCCGCCACCCGCATTACTGCGGTGGTAGCACGCGTCAAATTCCGACCACTCTCCGCTGTGTTTGCCCGGCCAAATAACCTGCGGGTCGGGACGCACCAAAGTGTATTGTCCCCAGCGCTCGTATTTCATCCCAAAACCACAGTCAAGCAGTTGGTAGTCTTTCCATTTACTGGCCAGTAGCATCGGATTTTTGCTCCCCTTCCTCGGTTTTTTTTGGCTCTTTATCCATGTAGTAATAATTCGGATTATACACGACGGCAAGGGTGCGTGTAATGGCTACTGCTATTAGTGCCAGCGAGAGAAAACCAATTTCCGAAGCGCTTAGTTTATGTTGATACACGGCTATCATAATTTCGCGCAGCAGAAATACCAGCCCCGCATCAATAATGCTGGTGATCCGCATCCGTTTGATTTCGAAATATTCGACAATTCCTTTGAAAAGTTCGATAACGACAAACATGGAAAGGATATTCGTAACCAGTATGGCAAAAGAGCGGTCTAGTGAATTTTCGCCGAATAAATCGCCGAGATCGAAAATTATTTTAGCGAAGCCAATTAAAAGTGCCAAGATAACCAGTGGGATCATCAACTTAAAAATGAGATCATTGACCTTTTGAAAAAGCCCCATTGTAGTACTCATACACTTCTCCTTGCGTGCAACGTAAAAAACCCCTGATGAGAATACCTCATCAGGGGGATATTTGAAAGGTGGGGTGGCTGACGGGGCTCGAACCCGCGACACCAGGAGCCACAATCCTGTGCTCTACCAACTGAACTACAGCCACCATATTGCGCTTTGGTATCCTGAAGACTTCTAATATGGCGCGCCTGTGAGGATTCGAACCTCAGGCCTACTGATTAGAAGTCAGTTGCTCTATCCAGCTGAGCTACAGGCGCCCAATGCTAAAGTGGATGGTCGGGATGAGAGGATTCGAACCTCCGACCCCCTGTTCCCAAGACAGGTACGCTAACCAGACTGCGCTACATCCCGACACTTTTGCCCACGGGGATGGATTTGTAGAGCAACTCTCGCATAATGTCAACCGATTATTTCATTCTTCTTTTGCGAGCAGCGAAAGTGCGGCTACGCGATAGGCCTCGCTGAAGGTTGGCGTGTTAAAAACGAGCGTCCGAAATAGGCTAGCTTTATCAGCGTGCATCATGGCAACATACCCTGTATGAATGAGTTCCGTCGCCGACGTTCCGATGATATGCACCCCGAGGATTTCACCGGTATCACGATGCGTTACCAGTTTGAGCATCCCTTCGATATCACTCGAAATAATTCCCCGTGGCAATTCGTGGTAGTGTGCCTTCCCTTCCTGAATCGCAAAACCAAGCGCGCGACACTCAGCGGCGGTGCGTCCGACCATACTAATTTCTGGGATGGTATAGACACCAAAGGGGAATGTTTCTGGGAAATGGCACGATGATGCGCGGTAGATTTGCGCGACGACTTTCCGCCCTTGGAGGGCGCTGGTAGATGCCAAGCTTGGCCAGCCAATCACGTCGCCAATAGCGTAAATACTGGGGATGGCCGTTTGGTACAAGCTATTGACCGCAATATAGCCATATTTATCCAGTGCAATGCCTGCTTCGGCCAACCCAAGCCCCGTGGTGTTGGCAAGGCGACCAAGGGCGTAGAGCACGAGGTCAGCGCGAAATGTTCCATCCGTTGTTTCAACCACGCCATCATGCTCGTCGCGATAGATGCGTACGATAGCTTGATTCGGCACAAAACGCAGGCCACGGCGTCCGAGTGAGTCGAGCAAGTGATCGCCAATCTCTTCGTCCAAGAATCGCAGCGGACGTTGGCCACTATCAAGGAGTGTTACTTGTGTCCCGAGGTGAGCAAAAATACTTGCGTATTCGGTACCAATGACGCCACCGCCAACCACAATCATAGTGCGCGGGATGCGCCCGGCGGCAAGTAGGCCGGTGCTATCAAAAATAATTTCATTGTCGATTGGTACATCGGCAGGACGACGTGGCACCGAGCCGGTGGCGATGACAATATGTTCACCGCTGCACACCGAAAGTTTTCCTTCGTAACGCACTTGTACCGAATGGGCGCCCTGAATACTCCCCTTGCCGCTGATAATTGCGACATTATGCCGTTGCAGAGTCTTCCTGACGGTGGAAAGTTCGTAGGCAATGACGGCGCGCGTTTCCCGTTCTAAGTCAGCAAAGGTGACGTGTGAGCAATGATCAAGGCTGTGAGTGTCGATCTCGCATTCGCCGGATTGTAGGAGCGAGGCTCGTGAGCTGAGGACACTGGAAAGTCCCGTTAGTTTGAGCACGGCTTCGCGGAGTGTTTTACTGGGGATTGTTCCATTGTGCAGATAATTGCCCCCTTCAAAACCATGCTCTTCGACAAGCGCTACCCGTTTGCCGAGCTCTACCCCCTGAAGTGCGGCGTTTAAACCGGCTGGCCCGCTGCCAAGAATAATCAGATCGTAGTCGTAGAGTTGCGCCATGCCGTCGCCTCCTGTGTTTGTTCGGTCGAGTTGTTGGTTCGTTGCAACCATCCTCGCAGAAAGTAATGGATAATGACATCCGCTATTTTTCCTGTTGCAATAGTATGGTATCATTAAAAACCTAAAACAGGCGAATGTTACCAAAGCGAGGGAAATTTGATAGTCAATCTGCCGACCGTCATGCTGGACGGTATCCATTCCACCCGCATCACTATTCAGGTGTCAAGCTCACAGGGGATGCTCCCTTCGCTCATCATTACCGGCCTTCCCGATACTGGCCTGAAAGAGAGCCGCGAACGGGTGGAGTCGGCTATCAGGGCAGTAGGACATAAAGTTCCGCCACGCAAAATAACTATCAATCTGGCACCTGCCGACATTCGTAAAAAGGGAACTCACTTCGATTTACCACTTGCCATCGCGCTCCTCAGCCATCTTGGGGCAGTGCCGCCGATTGTTGAAGGGACGACGTTGGTCGGCGAGCTGGGTTTAGACGGTACCTTGCACGGCGGTACGTGGATAAACGGTTTGCTGATTGCCTGCTATGAGCTTGGCTTCACGAAAGTGCTTATTCCGCAAGACTGTTGTGAGTTGATTTGCTTTGGCAATGTTGGACTCGAACTGATCCCCGTTGCGACCCTTGGTGAAGCGATTCGCGTTTTGAATGGCGAAATTCGCGTCGAACCATTCACGCCGCCCGACGTGCCTTATGGCGATTCCGAGAGCACTACCGATTTCGCGCATATCATCGGGCAAAGCCACGGCGTGCAGGGCGCTCTGATTGCAGCCTGCGGCCACCATAACCTTCTTTTGAGCGGCCCGCCGGGCATTGGCAAAAGCATGATTGCTCAAGCGTTGACAGGAATACTTCCGCCGCTTGACACCGACGACTATATGGCAGTATTAAAGATTCACAGCGCCGCTGGATTTCCCTATCAGCAGCGCAGTCGCAAACTGCGGGCGCCGCATTCGTCGGCGAGTCTAGTGGCATTGATTGGAGGGAGTCATGGGCCGGGAGAAATCAGCTTGGCACATCACTCTATTTTGCTGCTCGACGAAATGCCTGAATTTAATCGCGCCGCACTCGATGCCTTGCGACAACCGCTCGAAACAGGGACGATTCATATCTCGCGCTCATCGTCCAAACAGTGCTATCCGGCGGAAATTTTGCTTGTAGGCACCATGAACCTTTGCCCGTGTGGCAAAACTGGAGCTGACGATTTGCAGTGTACCTGCAAAGAATATGACCGGATTCGCTATCAGGCGAAACTGAGCGAGCCACTGCTCGATCGGATAGACCTGCATCTATCGCTGCGCAAAGAGAGCACGCAAGCGACCAACCCCACTTCTGCGGAACTAGCGGAGCAGGTTGCGCGATGCCGCGCCGTCCAACTGGAGCGTCAAGGGTGTTTGAATGGAAAACTGAGCGGTGAAGCGATGCGCGAACAGTGCGCTCTTGCACCCGAACTAGACGAGTTGCTGCGCCGTGCGACCACGCAATATGCCCTCTCGCGGCGTGCCATTGACCGCATTGTGCGCGTGGCGCGAACCCTCAGCGATATGCGACCAATACCGCAGATTGACCGTGCTGCACTTTTGCAAGCACTCAATTACCGAAGACGATAAAGGAGCTTCTCATGCAATGGAAAAAAATCACCACCTACACCAAAGATTACTGCCCCTATTGCCATAAAGCCAAAGCGCTTCTGAAGGATCTTGGTGTCCCGTTTACCGATATCGACGTGACCCATGACGAAGAAACCTATCGCGCAGTTAAAATGCGCTCCGGTTTGAATACCGTGCCACAGATTTTTGCTGGCGACACCTGTCTGGGCGGATTCAGCGATATCGACGCGCTGCACAAAACGGGGAAACTGTTGCCCGCGCTTCAGCAAAAAGCCTAGTCTATGCGGCAACCGTGGCGATTCCACCCCGAAACCCTGCCGAATGATCTTGCGAAACACCTTGGGCTCGGAAAGCACGGGTTGGAAAAAGAGGCGTTGCGCATCACGCAAAACGGTGCACTTGCCCTGACGCCACACCCTGTTGGTCTTGGCAGTCCACTCCATTGCCCGTACATTACGACCGATTTTTCGGAAAGCCAGCCCGAATTTATCACGCCGCCATTCGATACCCCGCGTGCCGCGTACGAATTTCTTCAGGAAATTCACGCTTTTGCCGTGACGGCAGCGGGAGATGAGCTGTTGTGGACGGCCAGTATGCCGCCACGTTTGCCAGACGAAGCCGCTATTCCGATAGCGCGCTACGGCGATACGCCCTCGGCCAAAAGCAAGGAAATCTACCGACGTGGTTTGGCGCTGCGCTATGGCAAGGCGATTCAGATGGTATGCGGTGTCCACTACAATTTTTCGTTTTGTGAAGCACTGTGGCCATTACTGCATCAATACACGCAGAGCCGTGAACCGTTACCAGCATTTATCAACCGTCACTACTTCGCACTGGCACGGAACTTTTTGCGCTATCGTTGGCTGGTGATCTACCTTTTTGGTGCATCGGCGGCGGTTGACGCTTCCTACACTCCGAAAGCGCTGCAACAGATGGAACTGTTTGATGGTGAAACCTATTATCAGCCGTATGCCACTTCGCTGCGGATGAGCCGTCTGGGTTACTCGAATGCCGAAGGAGCCGAGCTGTCGATCAGCTTTAATTCGCTGGAGCAGTATATTGCCGACTTACGGCGCGCCATTGCGACGCCGCATCCGCCGTATGCAGCCTTTGGTTTGTCGCAGAATGGCGAGCCGCATCAACTCAGCGTCAATCAACTGCAAATTGAAAACGAATACTACGCGCCGATTCGCGTAAAGCGGACGCCGCACGGCGAAGAAAGCTCGTTGGATGCGCTGGAAAAGCGTGGTGTCGCGTATATCGAAGTGCGCGCATCCGATCTTGATCCCTTTAATCCGTGCGGTGTCGACTACCATCGCCTGTATTTCATGCACACGATGCTGGTCACATGTCTGCTGCAGGAAAGTCCGTATTTAAGCACTGAAGCGATGCAGGAGATAGATCAAAACCAGTACCGTGTTGCCCATGAAGGGCGCATGCCGGGCTTTACCGTGACGCACGGTGGGGCGCCGCTACCTTTGGCAGAAATTGGCACGGCACTCCTGAATGATATGATGCAAGTGGCCGCACTGCTTGATGCCGCAGCGGGGACGGTGTGCCACAGTAGTGCGGTGGCCGCGCAATTTGGCAAACTCACGCAGCCCGATCTCTGCCCCTCGGCGCAAATGCTCAAGGAAATGCGCGAACATACCTGTAGCTATCTGGAATTTGGCCTGAAGCAAGCACGCAAGTATCGGGAAATTTATTTGCAAGGTTCAATGAACCCGACGCTGCAGGCGCTTCTACAGTGTCCTGAGTGTCAACTGGCATTTGATGAGGTATAACTGGTGGTAAACGATATTTTACGTTATGCCCAACGTTCCCCGTTTGCGTTGTGAGTAGAGCAGTACGCAAAACTCCGTCAGTTCGGCAATAATTAAGATGACCACCCCGGCCAGTGCGCCATTGCTGATATCCCCGAACCAAAGGGTGAGAGCGCCTGCCAGCAGTACAGCCATCAACTTTGTGATACTCGAAACACCGACATTGCGCGTACTGAGTTGTCGCGTTGAAAGCCCTTTCATCAGATGATTGGACGCATAGAATATGCCGAAGAACACCATGAGCGCCATGGCGGGAGCGATGGTGTCAACGAGTATCAGATCAAGCCCCATCCAGCCGACCAAAACCGTTTCGTAAAACAAAAACTGTATTCCGAGTAACAAGGCTGAAAAAATGGCGAACAAGAATCCGGCACTTTTCACGATGCGCCGGAACGCTTCGACGCCGTTTGCCAGCGTTACCACGGTTTGCTGCATGTTGATAAACGGGCCGTAAAACAGGAATAAAAAACCACGCACAACGGTAAATCCGGCAAGCCCTTCACCGGTGGGAGAGAGGCGTGACACAATGCCGGTGACCAAAAGGGTGTTCAGATGGCTGACGTTCATCGAAAAGATCAGCGGCATCGAAAAGCGGACAAGTTTCCAGAATGGCATGGGGTTTGTCTCGTTGTGTTCATTCCAGATGCGCGATAGCGGACGGCGCGCCATGAAAAGTACATAGAGTGTTTCGATGGTGACGCTCCCCGTAACGGCCAATGCGCCGACCCATGACCCTTGCCCCCAGCCAAAAAAAATCGGCAGTAAGAGAAACATCGCGCTAATACGGACGACAACGCCTGTTGTGATGATTGGTGTTTGTCGCGCTTGCGCAAGGATTCCCTGGAAGATGCCTCGGGTTGATGTCACCAGCGCCAACGGCAAAACATAGAGGAGCGTTTCGTTGGCGTATTGCACGACGAGCGGTGAGGCATGAAACCAGCGGGAAAAGATCCATTCGCTCAAGCCACTGAAAAGCACTACAAGAATCAGGCTTGCTACCAGTGCGGAAATCGTCAGAGAAAACTGCATGACGGTTAAAAAACTCTGCCGCCCACGCACGGTGCGCGAGGCAATGGTATTGTTCGAGTAACTGAGCGAACCAATAAAAAGGTACAGTGCCATCCCCATGCCATAGCCGGCAAGGATCACAATTGCCTCGTCCATGCGCGCTAAAAAAGCGTGCACGATGGTATGACTGATGCTCATAAATTGAGTCGTAAACAGCAGTGGGATGGAGAAAAAAAGAATTTCGCGGTAACCCGGCGGTGTTTCACTTCCTCCGGGAAACGTGGGGGGAGGGGTCAAGAGCGCGCCTTTGTCACGATAGCGGCGATTACATCAAGCTCGTTTTTATTGGCCTTTACCAGATCAAAGCGGAGCACCATATTGCGCTGCCCTTGGGGTGCTTCGATTTTCACTAAAAGCCCGATGAGCTTCATGGCGCGGTCGCTCAACTGGAAGTCAAGCCCGTAGAGTTGGTCTTTGGGGACAGGATTCTTGGCCACAATTTCAATATGGTCGGGGGCGATTTTCATTACCAACCCTTTTACGCGCGATGCCATCCCTTCGATACACAAAGGGTAGAGCGTGACCTGCGATGGGGAAATCAGTGGAATCAGTGGTTGTTCGCGGGTGACTTTCACGCGACCTTTAATTTTTGAAAAGAGTTTATCGACGGTATAGCCAACAAAGCTCGCTCCACACGATATGCAGTAGCGCGATTTGGTGTCATTCTCGTAGGCGCAATAGCCGCAAACTTTTGTCGTGCGGAACCGTTCGTTCAGACCCATGATATCGCCAAGATATTTTTGCAGTGCTTCGTTTTCGTTTTCACTGTAGAGGCAGGCTTTATCGAGATCTGTCGTATCGTATACGTCAATGAACCGGTTGAAAAGGCCGGAGCGGATGGAAAGCGTGACTTCGCCACCGCATTGCTGAATAGCAATCACAATCGAATAAATAACACCAACGCTGAACATTTCAAAACTCAGAAGAGAGCTGAGGTCGATAAAAAACTTTTTCCGGCCAACTGTCAAGTAGGTGGAAACAATCCCTTTCAGGTCGATACTGTCTTCGACATCGATCCCCGTGGCATCGCAGTGAATGTACACTTTGTCGCCTTCGTAATCGGTAAAGCGGAAGGTTGGGTTTTTCGGGAAATCTTGTTCCAGCGTGTTGGCCATCGTAACCCAGTTGTTGTAGCTGAGTTTAGCGAGTTCTTCGGAAGTGGAGCGAACGCGTGAGGAAAGGACTTTGAACAACGATCCCAGCCACTTGGGCATGCTGCCGATTTCGCGGCGAAGTTGATCTTCGCTGATGCGAATCAGGTAGCCATCTTCGTAGGCGCGGATGCCAGCACTGCGGGGCTTGTTGTCAATAAACGCCATTTCGCCAATAATTGCCCCAGGTTCAACGATAGCAATCGTAATGACTTTGCCGCCAACTTTTTTGAAAACTTCGAAGCGGCCACTTTTGATGACAAAGACATCGCGCGAATTATCGCCTTCTTCAAAGACGATAGTCCCTTTCCGGTAAAAGAGAACATCCGATTTTGCCATAACGATTCCCGGGTGCTGGATTTCCCTTCAGTGGGATAGAGGCGCATAGTATCACGTGCGAAATAAAAAAAAAACTCCCGAGCGTAGCCCGGGAGAGAATAATCCTATGCGTGGTGGCGGAGTGCTTCTTGTACCCGTTGTGGTAAATGGTGATACTGCAGCGCACTAATTTGCGCGATACCATCGCTTCCGAGCTGGTACATCGTGTCCATATCGTCTTTCGAGAAAGGCTTTTCTTCCGCCGTTCCCTGTACTTCGACCAGCAATCCGCGGCCGGTCATGACAAAATTCATATCAACCATGGCGGTGCTATCTTCAAGGTAATCAAGATCCAGAATCGGCCAGTCCTGATAAATTCCGGCACTGATTGCGCCAACCGTATCGCACAGTGGCGACGTGGTGATTTTCTGGCGTTCTAAAAGAATATCGATCGCGTCGGCAAGAGCCACGCACGCGCCGTTAATCGCCGCACAACGGGTGCCGCCATCGGCTTGTAAAACGTCACAATCGAGCGTAATCGTAATGTTCGGCATGGCTTTTAGGTCAACCACACTGCGTAGGCTCCGCCCAATAAGGCGCTGAATCTCCTGCGTGCGTCCGCTTTGCGAGCCGCTGCGCGCTTCGCGCTTCGTCCGTTGCCCCGTGGCGCGTGGCAGCATCGAGTATTCGGCAGTTATCCAGCCTTGGTTTTTTCCCTGCAAAAATCGAGGGACTCGCTCTTCTATGGTCGCATTGCAGAGTACGACCGTGTCACCACTGGAAAACAGGACGCTCCCTTCGGCATATTTTGTAAACTGGCGCTGAATGGTGATGGGGCGTAATTCCTGTGGTGTTCGTCCTTGACGCATGCAAACCTCTTTGGTTGGTATCGTTCGTTGGGTATTATGTGACGGTATGGGATTTGCGCTTTACCTTACGGTAGCACCAGTCAAAAATCCCCGTGAGGCACAGAATCATCAACAATAAACCACCCAATGGTACGATGAGCATGTACCCGTTGCCAAGCCACTTTTCAAAAATTCTTCCATTGTGAAACTCAAACAAGTAGTGCCAGAGCGACATCGGACTTTGTTCGATGACTCTTGCTGGCATCGTTGCCGCATGCGCTGGGCGATCAGGCAGGAGTGGTAGTAGGCCATCGTGATAGTCAATACGCCAATATGGATAGGCGCCGAGCATCACAATGCCGCTCACCAAATCATTGCTCATGAACGGATTTGTTCCCTGTAATCCCGGACGTGGCAGACGCCATACCGCGTCTTGCTGGGGGTGCCACAGGAAGAGGCCGGAAAATGAACCAATCAAAATGCCGCCATCTTCGACTTCGCGCAAAACGGTTGTACCCATCCCGTGAACCATGACGGGAATATGCAGTGGAATGAACGGAGCATTCAGGTGCGCTGGGGCTTCAAAAAATCCCCCCTCTGTCGCCACGATAATCGAATTGTTCGCCGAACTGTAGATACCACGCTGCATTTTGCCACCAAAGCCGCTGCCACGCTCGGAAAATGCCAGCCAAGGGTTTTCTTGTGACACGGAATACGGAGCTACCGCAATCAAGAGTGGCGGACGTAGCAAGGCGCCACTGAGCGCGGAAATCGCCATGAAGGCACCAACCCAGATGCCAATTTTCAGATGGTAGCGCCAACTGAAAACAAAACCACCCGCCGGCTGAATCCGCTTATTGGTAAACTGACGATTATGCCATGGCACATACCACAGCAGCGCGCCAGTAATGCAGAAAAAAATCAGGGAAATACCGAGGATATCGACAACACGTTTTCCGACAAACCCGAATATCGCGCCGTTATGTATGTCATGTAGAATGCGAAACCATGCTACTTGGCGCGGCTCCGGCGTCAGAATATCAAATGCTACTGGCGTAAAATGATCCGCACCTGCCTCGCTCCGAAAGAGTGCGTATGGCGTAACCGCTATCAGGTGTTGTGGTGTGCGAATCAGATCCACTACGGGGTCTGTGCCATGATTTGGCAGCGTCACCTGCTGCCATACTCGCTCGTGCCACTCCATGCGGAACAGTCCACCACGTGTTGCGGCATATAAGACCGGTGATCCGCTGGCTTCGTGCTCCACATGCAGTGCCGTGACATCGCGTTCGTAGTATGACGAAGGCAAACCATGCGAAAGCGGATCAAACGTGTGTCCACCGTCACGACTGTATTCAATGCCAGCTTTTCCCGCCAGCAGCAGCACGCGACCACTGGTATCGTCAATCACTGCTCCGGTGCGGGCATACATGCGATTCCAATTGTCGGGAATGTAATTGTCAGGCAGGAACGACCATGGAACATGCAGGGTACGGATGAGTTGCGGATGGGCGAGTAGTAAGCCGCTGACCCCCATAGCAAGAAAATAAAGCAGCAAAAACAGACCGATATATTTGTGAAGAAAACGCGAAAGGCGGAAAAAATAACGCACAGTAGGAAACCTCCAGCATCTGAATGCGGGTTGCTTACCACGCGTGCGCCAAAAAGAACTTGACGGAGATCAAATCCAAACGTCCAGATTCCGTCTATCTCATATTACAGTGCGAGAAAAGCGTCATTTTCATGGAGTATAGTGCGAGCGAATTACACTGTAGCGAAAAAACTATTGATTAGCCGCCACTTCCCCGACTGTTTCAGGCAGAAAAATCAATTTTAGCGAACTCAAGCTCTATGCCTACTCGCTAAGAGAGCAACAGAATAACAAAAAAAACTGTACGCGAGCGACAACGGGTTCCTGAGCCTTGGCCAGAGCATTTCGGCAAATCATGGGAAACTGCTCGAAAACCTTATATGCAACGAACTCCAGAAAAACGGTTATGAAATCTATTTTTACCACAAAGAAGTTGAATGCGACTTTATCGCCCGCAAAGCGGATCGAACCATTGCTATCCAGGTCTGTTACGAACTGAATGAACACAACCAGAAAAGAGAATTGAATGGCCTGCTGAAGCTTCCATTTGCCGTCGATGAGCGGGTTATTATCACCTAGACGGCATCGACGTGAAGCCTTTCTGGGAATATTTCTGTTATCTGTGAAGTGTCTGATGCTATTCGGCGATTAGTTTATATCTTCGAAAGACTCTATTGATGTTTGGGCATTATACGGAAAGTATGCGCACATCTCACCAGTATCGACAAGTTTTCGTCGAAGCTTGAAATGTTTTCCGTCATTAAAGATTTCGTAAAACGGTATCTCAGCGCTGCCTGCCAATGCTGCGATAACAGCGTACTTCACAGCGTCAGTGCATCGAAGGCCCAAAGTGATGTCTTTGAGTGCGAGGGTTGCCTGTTGCCATAGTCCATCCCGAATTTATTCTGTCCCCCTTGAACTTAGGACGCCATGACATATATCACGGCGTCCTAAGACGCAAAGCTTTCTTTATGCGCTATTGCCAAATTCTCAAGCTATTCAACATTATCCTATTGTTCACGTTACATTGCTTGTCAATCAACATCCGCCGGATACGCCCCGTCCGGCCCGTGCACTTCACGACCCGAAACGGGTGGGTTAAAAACGCAGGCCATCGTCATTTCGCTAAACGCACGCAGGCGGTGGCGGTCGTGTTTGTCGAGCGCATATACGGTGCCGGGGCGGATTTGGTGCACGGTGCCGTTATCCAGTTCTTCAATTTCCCCTTCGCCGCTGATGCAATAGACGGATTCTAGGTGATTTTTGTAATGGAAAAAGTTGTCTTTGCCGGCATAGATCGTGGTGATGTGGAAAGAAAACCCCATCTGGTCATCTTTGAGCAGCAGCCGCTGACTGCGCCACTGGCCGTTTTCGGCTATAACATCGCGCTCGTTGCCTTCGGCTCCCTCCAGTCGACGTATCAACATCTTAAAACTCCCCGCTCAGGCGCTCTTGCTTGGTGGCGATGATCTCGCCAATGGTTTCGTCGATCAAGGCAAGTCCACTGCGCAAGGTGGTTTCGTCAATGGTCAGTGGTGGTAGCAGCTTGACCACCTGATCGCTTGCGCCGGAAAGTTCGATCACCAGCCCTTTGGTAAAGGCAATGCGTGATACTTCTTTGGCAAAGCCGAGTTCTGGGATTTCCAGCCCGTAAATCATGCCGAGTCCGCGTACCGCAGCGTTCAGGTCGGGATATTTCGCGGCGATTTTTTCCAGTTCTTCGCGAATGATCGCTTCTTTGTACTGAATGGCGTCGCTCAGGTCGTTGTTATCCCAATACGCCAGCGTTTCGACAGACGCAACGAACGCGAGGTTATTGCCACGGAACGTGCCGGTGTGTTCGCCGGGTTTCCATTGGTCGAGTTCTGGGCGCATCAAAAGCAGTGCCAGCGGCAAGCCGCCACCGATTGACTTGGAAAGGGTAACCATGTCAGGGAAAATTCCTGCCCGCTCAAAGCTAAAGAAGGTGCCGCTGCGGCCATTGCCAACTTGGATATCATCAACGATCAGCAGAATGTCGAACTCATGGCAGATTTGCTGGAGCCCTTGCAGCCATTCGACGCTGGCAACGTTAATACCACCTTCGGCCTGAATGGTTTCGACAATCATCGCTGCCGGAAGGTCAAGTCCGCTGCTGCCGTCTTCCAGAAACTTGCGCAGGTAGTCGAGTGTGTTGACATCGGGGCCGAAATAGCCGTCGTACGGCATAAAGCTGACATTACTGCGGCTGATGTGTGCTTCGTCTCGGTAGAAGTTATTGCCGGTAACGGCCAGCGATCCCATGCTCAGGCCGTGAAAGCCGTTGGTGAACGCGACGATATTGGAACGATTTTTTATCATGCGGGCGAGTTTGAGTGCCGATTCTACGGAATTGGTACCGGTAGGGCCGGTAAACTGCACTTTATATTCGAGGTTACGTGGTGCAAAAACGGTTTCGTGGAGTTTGTTCAGGAATCGTTTTTTGGCCGATGTTGCCATGTCGAGTCCATGGACGACGCCATCCTTCTGGATATACTCAATCAGGGCGTTGCTGACGCGGTCGTTGTTGTGTCCGTAATTTAAAGTACCGGCTCCGGCAAAAAAATCGATGTATTCGTTGCCTTGTTCGTCATAGAGGTACGACCCTTTCGCGCGATCAAATATGGCGGGAAAGGATCGGATATAGCCTCGGACTTGTGACTCCATCTGTTCAAAAATACGCATGTGAAACTCCTTGTTGATTGGTTGTGATGTTATTTGATTGGTTTACTATTCACGTGCCGGATCGGGCCGATTTCGTAGAGCATTTCGCTTTCATGCCCCTCGCCAAAAACGCGTGCATCCAAAAATTCCCGCTCGCGCATGGGCGCGTTGGCGCTTCGTGCGAATGCCAGAAAAAGCTTTTGCGACGGAATGTTCGACGGACTAATGGTCGTGTGCAGAAAGCGGATCGTCACCGCGCGTGGACGTGCGATGATTTCTTGCAACATCCGCGATGCTAACTGTTTGCCCCGCGCTTTTGTGGAGACGGCGACCTGCCAAATAAACAGAATGTCATCGTGTTGTGGCAGCGTATAGCCACTGATAAACCCGACAATTGCGCCGTCAAGACGCGCCACCACGCTGGTTTTCGCAAAGTGTTCGCAAACGATGTGGTAGCAGTATTGTGAATTAACATCGAGCGGAGGCGAGGCTTTGATGAGTTGATAAACTTCTGCGCCATCAGCCAATGTAGGCGGAGAAAAGTGAACCGTAGACGGATCAGATGTTTCTGTCAGTCCCATAAAAAACCTTTCGTGAACGTTTTGATGGGAACTATACACAATGTTTGCTTGCTGGTCAAATATACGATATTTTGTTTCAAAAATATAGAAATGTGTTTTGCTTAGGCGATGTCACTCAAGTTACGCTATAGGTAGCTTTATCCTGTAACACGAGGCTAAATCACAAGTTCCATTATCGCGTGACTTTTTCTTTATCATTCACAAGCACTTGAGGTAGGATAAATCGTTAATGCTGAAAGAGAGAGGAATTTCCCCATGCAAGTTATTCTCGCTTCCCACAATCAGAAAAAACTCATCGAACTGCAGGCGATTCTTGCTGATCTTGGCTTTTCGATAGCAACCCCGAAACAACTTGGCATCGAACTTCCTGAAGTGGAAGAAGATGGCGACACGTTTGAAGCGAACGCCCTGAAAAAGGCGCGTAGCGCGTTTGCCGCTACCGGAATTCCAGCGTTGGCTGACGACAGTGGTATTTGCGTGTCGGCACTCGATGGCGCCCCTGGCGTCTATTCGGCGCGCTATAGTGGCGTGGGTGCGAGCGACGAAGCCAATAACGATACGTTGCTCAAAGCGCTTAGTGGAGTGCCAGATCGTCATGCGTGGTTTGCTTGTGCCATTGCGTTTGTCGATCAAGCGGGCGAAATGGTGGCGACGGGTGAATGTCACGGCACCATTTTGCACGCTCCAGACGGTGGCGGCGGCTTTGGATATGATCCCCTTTTCCTTCCTGATGGGCAGGCGCAGACGTTTGCTGCTCTGCCGCACGATATAAAAAATCGGATATCGCACCGGTATCGTGCGCTGGAAGCCTTTCGTAAACAATATGCAGGGCAATCTGTATGAATATCCTTTCGGCAGCACAGATGGCCGATGCAGATCGGTACACTATCGAAACGCTGGGTATTCCTAGCATGTTGCTGATGGAAAACGCTGGTGTTGCAACGGTGAATGCTATTGTCAACCACTTACCTTGCCCGAAGAAAATCGCCATCCTCTGCGGTACGGGCAACAATGGTGGCGATGGCTATGTCATTGCGCGTCACCTTCATCTGCGGGGCTATCAGGTAGAAATATTTCGCCTTGGCCTTCCGAAAACTCCAGACAGTCAAACTATGGCCGCATGTACAGAGCGTCTTGTTATCCCTTGTCATGACGTGGCACATTTTGACCCTGCAGCATGGGATGCCGTGATAGATGCTCTTTTTGGTACCGGCTTTAAAGGCTCGTTAGCTGGGATGGCAGCGGAAGTGATTACTCGCGCGCAGAAAGTTCCCTTCCGTGTGGCGGTCGATATTCCCAGCGGTGTGTGCGGCACGACTGGGCGTATTCAGGGTGTCGCATTTTGTGCGCATCTTACGGTAACGTTTGAGTTTCCCAAGCAGGGTCATTTTCTTCTTCCCGGTGCAGGTGTGTGTGGTGCACTGTTGGTGGCTCCCATTGGAATCAGCGATACGTGTTTGCCCGCCCATTTGCCCGTCCTGCTGTCGTTGGGCGATCATCCACCAGTCCCGAAGCGCGAAGCGCAGGGGCATAAAGGGAGTTTCGGGCATTTGCTCTGCATTGGCGGTTCTATGGGAAAGGCCGGTGCTATTGCTTTTAGCGCCAGTGCCGCATTTGAGGCAGGTGCGGGACTGGTAACTATTGCGGCGCCAACCGAAATTATCCCCATTCTGCAAACGCTTGTACCCCAGAGTATGGTTATGCCGCTCGATTCTTCACATCATCAGGAAAATCTCAAGCTGATGACTCAATCCAACGCCAATGCCTGCGTGATTGGTCCGGGCATGGGGCGCGAGCCGCGTTCGTTCAACGTGGTAATCGACCTATTGCGCAACAGTCAAATTCCGATGGTTGTCGATGCCGACGCCCTTTATTGCGATGAAACAACACGCGGCGATCTGTTGGATGCACTGGCGGCCAGTCAAATCCCAACTATTATTACGCCGCATCCCGGTGAATTCAGCCGTCTGACGGGGATAGCTTCGGCTGAAATTGAAGCCAATAAGTTTGACCTTGTCGCCGGCTTTGCCACCACGCATCGTTGTGTTCTGCTTCTGAAGGGGGCTCGTACGGCCATCGCTACTCCCGCGGGAGAGTGCTGGCTACTCGACACACCCAATAATGCGCTGGCAAAAGGGGGAAGTGGTGATGTGCTGAGTGGCATTATCGGCGGATTCCTAGCACAAGGGCTTCCGCCTGTTCAGGCAGCGCTCGGCGGCGCCCTCGTGCATGCCAGAGCGGGGCAGAGTATGCGACAGAAAACAGGATTATTCGCAGGAACTCCGCAAAAATTGATCAGCGAAATCGGCGGTGTGCTGAAAATACTTGACGAACAGTAGTATGTTCCGCTACAAGTCATACCCGTTGCCTATACAGGATACTAGCTCAATTGGTAGAGCACCGGTCTCCAAAACCGGGGGTTGGGGGTTCGAGTCCCTCGTGTCCTGCCATCGTATCATTTCTGCCGAAGCCTGTACGCTTCGGCTTTTTCTGTTGTGAGAGGTGTCGAGTGGAATTTTCGACTGGCGCGATTGTCTTTGCTTTTAGCCTGACGCTTTTTGCTGGACTCTCAACTGGTATTGGCGGCTTATTGGCGCTTTTCATTCGCCAGAAAAACACCGTCGCCCTTTCCGTCGGCCTTGGACTTTCGGCAGGCGTTATGATCTACGTTTCATTCGTAGAAATTCTCCCCAAATCAGTCGATAGCTTTATTGGATACGGTGATCATTGGGCGCACCTTTTTGGGGTGCTCTGCCTTTTTCTCGGCATTGGATTTTCCGCACTAATCGACCGCTTTATCCCAAGCGACATTAACCCGCATGAGCTTAATGAAGTGCGCGAATTTGCCCACATCGACGTCGATCACGACCATGTTGTGAAGGCACGTGCGCTGAAGCGCACTGGGGTTTTTACCGCGTTAGCACTGGCGATACATAATTTTCCTGAAGGCTTTGCGACGTTCACCGTCGCTCTCGTCGACCCCACGTTAGCGATTCCGATTGTTGCCGCCGTGGCTATCCACAACATTCCCGAAGGCGTTGCGGTGAGCTTGCCGATTTATCACGCCACTGGTAGTCGCCTGAAAGGATTCCTGTACGCCTTCAGTTCTGGCATTGCTGAACCGCTCGGTGCACTGGTTGGCTACCTGCTCCTCGCGCCATATCTGAATGATATAACTCTTGGGATAGTGTTCGGCATTGTCGGTGGGATAATGATCTACATTTCATTTGATGAATTGCTCCCCGCCGCGCGGGAATACGGAAGCGGTCACTCCGTGATCGGAGGGCTGATTGCTGGCATGGGGATTATGGCATTTTCATTGGTGTTGTTTGATTTTATGTGACCGGCATGAGAATGGGAAGGGCAAGCCGAGCGACTTAAACTATACGCGCTATTGGTGCCTTGCTGATGCCTTTAGGCAGCTCCCAGAATTTCGCCCTCACGGCGAGCAACCTCAATAATCGCATTGGAGTCATCTTCTCGCCACTGGCGTGAACCACACGGAATCGGTTCAATGCGGTTGTCGACACGGGCGGTCAGGCGCCACAGGAGATTCAACAGCGAGCGATCACGCATAAGGTCAAACTGGGGAGAAACGACCAGTACATCAATGTCGCTCCACTCGTGAGCATTGCCTTTTGACTGTGAGCCAAAGACGACAACAAACTCAACGGCAATACCTTCTTGACGCAAAAGCGATATATAGCGCTGAACCGAAGTTAAAACATCTGGTTTAAGCATTCTATCAGCTCCTTGATATCGGCAATATATCTGTCCGCTTCAGAGCGCGACGGCAGGGGTAGAAACAACTCAGGATATCTCCCTTCAATATTGAAAGCATTGCATTCAGCAAGCAGATCACGATCCTTATCTTTCAACAAAATTCCAGCCTTGTCCGCCAAGCGAAGAAGATTGTGAATCATCGGTGCAATTTCAGATTGAGTGCGGCAATAGTGGGCTTTGAGCATTTTTTCAAGCGCTAAATGGGCAAAAAACAGACTATGACGGATTTTTCCTTGCTCCATTAAGCTACAAGCGACCTCAAGATCCTCGAAAGCACCAGTATGCCAATGAGTGATATGTTTCTTTAAATCGACCATATCCTGTTACTCCTTTTCGAGCGGTTTCTGAACTCTTTTCCGTGACTTCTTCGTTTTTTTCTCCATCTCCTCGGCAAGAGGAGCGACTAACTCCTGATAGCGCCGGAATAGAAATGCGACCCGTTCTGCTTCATTCGCGAACGATTTCACACCATAGGCGGCATCAACCGCGCGGTCAAGCTTCTGGTGAGCTTTTACAAGGTCGGGCGGCATGGTGAGCGGGTCGTAGAGGTCGGCAAGCGTTGCATCGGGATGCGCTGCGCGTGCATCAATCACCCCTTGCGCGGCGGTTTCGATGGCGGCGCGCTGCTTGTCGTCTGGCGATGGCCACGGGAAGGTATTGTAGGTGCATTTGACAGAATAACGATAACGACTCTCCAGCCGCCCTGATGTTATGCGCATCCAAGCCATGTGTAACGCACTGCTGACAATTCCAAAGTGATATGGTGAGGCATTTGGGATGAACTGCAAGTCGTTCGCCGCGACAATGTGATGATCAAGATAGCCAATCGGGATATATCGTCGGTTTTCCGAGGAGGTGCGTGGTAGCGCCAAGTAGCGCCCTGATGTAGGTTGACGATTTTCGGTGAATAGGGTTGGAGTATTTGCTTTAACTTGAGTGGCAACTTTGGCGCTCGCTCTACGCATATTGCGCACGCCTTCAACGCGAGCAAGCACTGATGGCATGGTACGCAAAATTTGCGGTGGGCAATCGACTAACCATAGGCAATAGCGCATATTGCCGTTAAGAAAGCCTTCTCCACCAAGATAGGGACGTAGCCATAAAGCAACTTGTGGCTCAATTGTCAGTAATTGGTCGCGCTCTCCGGGCTCCAAAATAAGATTGCCGCCATCTGCAGGAATACTACCATTCGCAATGGCTGGCGCTGCGGATAGGGGTGACATGCGTGATATTACAATAGTATCCGGCGCATCGACCAGATAGGGGTTGATGTTTGCCGCTTTCACGGCGTGTGCTTCGCCTTTGATATTTTCGTACACAAAAATAGTTTTCTCTGGCACATCGCCAAGGCCAAAGCCGATAATCACGCAGTGCACTGCCGCTTTGCCACGTGCTTCGTTTGTCCACGAAAAAGTGCGGTGGGCAAAATGAATTTTGATCCCTTGTGCCAGCATCCAGCCCCAGAGTGCACCAACCTGTTCCCCTTGCGTAATGCTGTTGGTCGAAACAAAAGCGCTGTGCGTGCGTGGAAAAAGTTGCATGTAGCGGGTGGCTTTTACGTGCCACGCGGTCACAAGGTCGAGAAGCCCTGCATTATCAATACCAGAAAATACCGCACGGGCATCGGCACGTTGCAGGTCATCCATATATTTTGCCCCGACAAAAGGTGGATTGCCAAGGATGTAGTTGACGTCGGGGAAGGTTGTTTCCCAGTGGATTCTGAGTGCATTGCCGTGGATGATGTTCGCTGATTTCGTCAGTGGTATTCTGGCAAAATATTGCCCGAACGCCTCACTCACTTGCTGATTCATTTGGTGGTCGGTCAACCAAAGAGCGACCTGTGCGATCTGGGCGGGAAATTCCTCGATTTCGATTCCACAAAATTGATCAACATTGACGCGTAACAGAGTTTCTATTTCCACAAGCGAGACGCCAGCGTGAAGTTTTTGGAGTACGGCAAATTCAAGTTGCCGCAACTCGCGGTAGGCGATGACGAGAAAGTTGCCGCACCCACACGCTGGATCAAGGAATTTTAACTCTCCAAGTTTATCGTGAAAGGTAGCCAGTTTTTTCTTATTGTTGCCGATTTGCTCAAACTCCGCCCACAAGGCATCAAGAAAAAGCGGCTTGATGAGTTTGAGAATATTTTCTTCGCTGGTGTAATGTGCTCCAAGATTGCGGCGGGCGGCACTATCCATAATGCTTTGAAAAAGGCTACCGAAAATTGCGGGAGAAATAGCGCTCCAATCAAGCGCACAAGCATCAAGCAGTGCTTGGCGCATAGCACGGTCAAATGAAGCTATGGGAAGGGTTTCTTCAAAGAGTTTTCCGTTGACATACGGAAAGGCAGCAAGGTCATCTTCAATATTTTTCAGGCGTTTTATTTCTGGTGTATTGAGGGTTTGGAAAATTGCCACCAGATGATAGGCGAGATCAGTGCCGTCAGGATTCGTGCGGTTTTCGATGTAGTCCTGAAAAATCCGCTTTTCAAATATGCTGGTATCTTCTGCAAACAGACAAAAAAGCAGGCGCACGAGGTATACTTCGAGTTGGTGCCCTTCGTAGCCAATGGCTTTGAGCTGATCGTGCAGCTTTCCCATTTTCTCGGCAGCTTTAATGTTGATAGGGTCTTGGGGCTTGATGGTTTGTGTTTTGTATCCCGCCAAAAAGGCAAACAGCTTAATGTGTTTGTGCAGATCAGCAATGGGAAACGTTATGGTTTCAGCGGTTTGGATGTTGGTGAGCGAGAACGTAGCAAAATCGCATACCAGCACGTAGGCGGGGAGGTCTGCGTCTGCGATCCCTTCAAAATAATCGACGGCCTGATCAAAGGCACGCTTGAGGCTTTCGCCGCGTGATTTCATTTCAATCAGCAGTTCTCCAGGCAGGAAAAGGTCAACGTACCCTTGCTTGCCGCCATATTTTTTGACGTTGTGTTCAAATTTAAATGTGCGTTTTCGGTTTCTACCGAAGACTTCCAAAAAGTCTATCAGGAAAGGGCTCGCCTGCTGCTTTTCCTTTGATGCATCGCTCCAGTCTTTTGAAAATGCAAGGGCGCGGTTGCGAATATCACTCCAGCTTGCTATCGGCATAGGCACCTCTGTATCGGCGAGAAATTATGAAGTGTGAAGGATGCTTGTGTTGGCTACTGGTTCCCAAGCCAGCTAGACCTCATCATTGGTAATTACCAAAGGGTACGGAAGGGTTCCGTATCAGCCAACATAGCTGCAAGATAGTTGACGGTTGTAGTGACAGCAACAAAAAAATGAAGCAAACGAAGGGGTTATTCTCATGCAATGAGTGATTCTCAAAATGATAGTATTCCAAGTGATGAATGGTTGAGGCAAGCCTACCGCAATATCTGCCGCAAACGTGCCACGCGCTCTGCCGCTGCTTCTGGTGTGTATGGTTCTGGTGTGAATTTCCCCCACACGGGTGCTGGCCAAGCCGCATCGCTGCGGAGGCGCGCGATGCAGTGAATATGGAGCTGCTCGACGATATTTCCCAGCGCACCCATGTTCATTTTGTCGGCGTTAAATTCAGCGGCCATAGCGGCGAGCACGGTCGTCGTTTCCTGCCACAGTTGTTGCTGATCGGCCACGCTTAGCTCGTAGATTTCCCGCACGGCATCGCGCCGTGGCACGAGTATGCACCACGGATAGCGCGATTCATTCATGAGGAGTACTTCGCATAGCTCAAGCGAGGCGACCCCGTGGGTATCCTCGCGCAGGCGTGGGTGAAGTTGAAAGAGAGGTTGGCTCACGATGCTTTGCGGTCAGCTTTAATGTAAGAATAGCCGTCGTAATGGAGCAGATCGCACTCTAGCAGGGATTCTAGTACTCCTTGGCGTTTCCAGGAGAGAAAGCGGTCGTGGACAGTGCTGGCAGCACCAAAGCGAGCGGGAAGGTCTTTCCAGCGGCAACCGCTGTAGAGGACGTAATAGATAGCATCCATCGCTTGGCGATCATCCATGCGCGGTCTGCCGGACTTTTTCTTTTCGATTACTTGTGGAAGGAATGGGGCAATTTTTTGCCAAATGTCTTCGTGCATATACAGATATGGTGACATGATACACCTCCGTGTGCCAAAGCTTGGAGCGCATCCTTGCGCCGCATACTTCCTAATCGGACGTGATCCGGAAAATCTTGAGCGAAAAAATCACCTACTCTTCACCCGCTCCCATAATCACGAGGTTATCTTTATGAATCATTTCTTTATGGAAGACGTAGCCGAGGATCGTCTCGATTTCCGACGATTTCCGGCCATAGATTTGACGCGCTTCTTCTGATGAATACGATACTAACCCTTTGGCAAGCAATGTTCCGTTCTGGGAGTGCACCTGAACACATTCGCCACGTTCAAATTCACCACTAATGGCCTTCACTCCAATGGGCAATAAACTCGCCTCTTTGCGCATCAGCGCGGCTTCGGCACCGGAATCGATAATCAAGGAGCCATGGCTTTTCAGCGTTTGTAAAATCCACCGTTTGCGTGCCGAAACTTTATCGATAGAGGCGCGAAAGAGCGTTCCGCGTGCCCCTTGCAGGAGTCGGCTGATGGGGTGATTCGTGCGACCAGAGGTAATGATCATGTCAATACCAGCATTGATGCATTTGCGTGCAGCGCTGATTTTCGTCACCATGCCGCCCGTGCCAACGCTGGAAGTGCTGAGCCCCGCCATCGCCTCGACTTTGCTGTCGATTTTGGTAATCAGGGGCAAAAATTCAGCGTTCGGGTCAAGTTGTGGGTTGGCGGTATAAAAGCCATCAATGTCGCTCAGGATGATATTGACGTCGGCTTTGACGACTCCCGCCACCATGGCCGAAAGGGTATCATTATCGCCAAAGCGGATTTCGTCTGTGACAACGGTATCATTTTCGTTGACGATCGGCAGTACGTCGAGATCAAACAGTGCCAGCAGTGTATTTTGCGAGTTCAGATACCGTTTGCGGCTTTCAAGGTCGTCACGGGTTAAAAGTACTTGGGCGATAGGAATGCCGTAGACGCGGAAGGCCCGTTCGTATTCCCACATCAAACTCATCTGCCCAACAGCGGCGTAGGCTTGTTTGGTTGGCAGGTCTTTGGGGCGTTCAGTGGTGCCAAATTTCGCCATCCCAGTGGCGACGGAGCCGGAGGTGACGAGCAAGACGGATTTGCCGCTTTTACGCAGCTCATGTATATCTTCGGCGAGCGTATACAGAAACGGGAGGTTGAGACGATTTTCTGCCAGCAGAATATTACTGCCGACTTTGATGACGATGCGCTGTGCGTCGCGAACGGTCTGAGCCAGGTGTTCCATCTCTTCCCTCCAGAAATCTTCCCAAAACACGAAAAAAGCAACTTCCATGAGGAAGTTGCTTTTGGTTTTCAATGGCTGGGGTGCTAGGATTCGAACCTAGGAATGGCGGACCCAAAACCCGCTGCCTTACCGCTTGGCGACACCCCAATTTGACAACGGCGTTGGTATATACGCTGGTTGACAGCGATTGTCAAGCGCACATTTCGCCCGCCGCGAAAAAATCACATGAGCTTGGCTTTTTCGCGCATTTGTGTAATTTCAGCCAGAAATTCCGTGTAGTTGCGTACCGAAAAAATTTCTTCGGAAATCTCCTGATCGCGGAACAAGCCACCAACATCGGCCAAGATATCAAGCTGAACGCCGTTATCATCCTGCGGCGTTAAAATCATGATAAACAAATGCGTCATGTTGCCATCAAGCGAATCGCACTCCACGCCGCGCCGCGAAACACCAATGCAAACGATCGGTTCGCGCAAATGCAGAATTCTCGCATGCGGCACCGCCACGCCACGATCCAGTGCGGTTGACATCAGTTTTTCACGACGCAAGAGTTTGCGCAGCACATCCCGCGCATCAATATCGCGCAGTGAAAGCGACATATGTTCCACCATTTCGCGAATCACTTCTTGCATGGTCGTGCCGTTTACCTCGTTCAGAAAGGTTTTGGATGAGGCAAAATCCTGAAAGTGTACCTTTTTATTGCGGCGCAGAATCGCCTGCAATGTTGTGGCGCTGGTTGCTGACGTCATCAACGCCAAAATTACCAATGCAACAAACATCGAATCGCCAATCAGTCCCATCTGCAAGGCCAGCATGCTCAGGATAATCTCCATGGCGCCGCGTGAGTTCATGGCAAAACCTACCGCCCAGCTATCGCGCCAACTCATGCCGATCAGGCGATTTCCCAGTAGGCATCCACCGACTTTGGTCAGTGTGCCGACGATGAGTACGGTGATCACTAGCAGAATGTCGAAGTGTTCGACAAAATTCACACGCAGTCCAATGCTGGCAAAGAAAAGCGGCGCAAAAATAAACGAGATGAATTGATCGAGTGTCGCCCGTGTCCGCTCCCGCAGGTGGCGTGAATCGCCCAGTGCGATCCCCAGGATAAAGGCACCGAAAATAGCGTGTACGCCAGCCCATTCCGTAAAGGCGGCGCTTAAAAGTCCCAGTGTAACGGCAAAGCCTAATATGCCGCCCGGATAGGTCGTGTAGGCTTTAATCCAAGGCAAGGAGCGATTGATGGCCCAGCGCCCGATGGTCAACACAAAAACGGTAAACAAAATAACCAGCGCGACGGTATTGAAAATATTCGCGAGGTTACCGTCGACTGCCGATCCCATCAAGCCCAGAATAATTGCAAAGACTGTCCAGCCAACCAAGTCGTTGAGCACCGCCGCTCCAATTACGACCATACCGAAGTCGGAGCGGTAGAGATTGAGATCCATCAGTGTTTTGGCAATAACTGGCAGGGCGGAGATGGAAAGGGCAGTGGCAAAGAAGAGTGCGTAGAGATGGATGGAGGTGTGTGACGTAAAGCCCATAAATTCAGGTGCGATGCGGACGAGCGAGTATCCGACCGCAAAAGGAACCAGCATGCCGAACAAAGCCGTTACCATCGCGGCTTTTCCCTGTCGCCAAGCGGTGGAAAGGTCCACCTCCATTCCGGCAACCAGCAAGAAAAGGGTGATCGAGAGGAAGGTTAAGCCATCAAGGGCAATGGCCGCCGAACCCGTAGTGGGAAAGAGCCAATGGTTGACTTCAGGAAGCAACATGCCCAGCAGCGAAGGGCCGAGTGCAATGCCGGCCAGAATCTCCCCCAGCACCGATGGCTGCCCGAACTTGCGTGAAATTTCTCCGAAAATGCGAGCGGCTCCCAGCAGTACCGCAACGGCAAGCAGAAAGCTGAGCATTTCATGTTCAATCATAATCAATCCTCGCTGCGCAAGCGTCGATCATACGTGGCTCCCTTCGTAGCTCTCAGAGAAATCCCGTATTGTCGGGGTGCTGAGTTTTCGCTCAAGCTGTTCAAAAAATCAACCGAAAAGAGATCATACCAACCGCCACAGCAGTGCACAAGGAGGTGCTATCATGAACAGGGACGTTATGCTCCGGCGGGCTCACGACTTTTATCGTGCTTTTTTGCGGGATATCGACAACAAGATCCGCGAAGAAAGCGAGTACGTGGCCAGCCATAAGGTACACAGTCAAGGATTTAATAGTGAGGAACTTGCCGCAGAATTGGCGTATCGCCACGATTTAAACAAGAAAAACCCTTGCTTGCATACAGTGATGAATTACGATTGGGATGGTGCTCTGCGCTACTATCTGCATAAAGACGGGGAAGCATAGCTTTCCCGTCGATCAAATTGAGTGTGGTGGAATGCTCAGTACTTGGGCTTTTCCGTTGACTATTGCCACGGTATGTTCGAATTGTGCCGACAAGGAACCGTCAACCGTGCGAGCCGTCCACCCATCGATTTGGTCGACCTCCGAACGCCAGTTTTTCCCCATATTGATCATTGGTTCAACCGTAAATACCATACCGTTTTGCAGCATTGGCAACGCACTGCGTGAGCTGTAATGCAGCACGGCGGGATCTTCATGGAATGCGGCGCCAATGCCATGGCCGCAGTAATCACGTACCACCGAGTAGTTGAATTTCTTGACGTAGCGCTCAATCGAATCGCCAATGGCGTTAAAACGGTGGCCAACGACTGCCGCTTCTATCCCTTTCCACATCGCCTTTTCCGCCCGCTCCACAAAAAGCTTGACGCCGCTTGGAACTTCACCGACCAGCACCGTGCGCGAAGTATCGCCATAGTAGCCATCGAGAAAAACGGTAATATCAATATTGACGATATCACCGTCTTGCAGCACCACGTCGGGTGACGGAATGCCATGGCAGATGACATCGTTGGGTGAGGTGCAAATGCTTTTGGGGAAGCCACGGTAGTTCAGTGGGGCCGCAAGAGCGCCACGGCTGGCAATGTAACTGGCGCAGAACTCGTCAATGGAAGCAGTATCGACTCCGGGAGCCACTCGCTGGGCAGCAAGTTCAAGTACTTCCGCCGCTAATAATGCGGCACGCGAGATGTTGGCAATAGCGTCCGGCGAGTAGATTTTAATCATATTACGGGATGACATAGGTACTCTCATAGAAAAGATGCTAAGATGTTGAAACGGCACGCAAATTAGCATACTATCGCCCCGCATGAAACACGATTTTCACTTTCTTTCCATAGGAAACACGATGAAACGACTCGCAACTTCACTGACCGTGGCAGCCGCACTGTTCTGCTCCACTCCTGCGTGGGGCGAGACTCTTCCCGCGCTGTCACTCGATACGATCCATATTCCCGTCAAAATTACCGCTGCCGAAAGCACCTATGCGGGCTTTACAGCAGAACAGGTTGTCACCTCATCTGTGCGCTTGCAAGTAGAGGACTACCGTGAAGATGTCGCCCTATCGCGCGAGCAGTTTGGCTATCAAGTTGCGGTGGAAAAACCCGGCGGATGCCTGTTTTCCTCCAACCTTGGTGCGTCGGTAGCGTCAGCACTCAGCGACGAAGGGAAAGCCAAGGCGGCGCGTCTGTACTACACGCAAAAAGAGTACAATAAAGCTATTTCAACCTTGCGTGAAATTCCACAAAAATCACCTTTGATTCCACTGGCACTCTACCTTGAAGCGCTCTCTATGCGCGCTCTTGGGTACGAACCCCGCGCGTTGGAGCTGCTTGGGCAGGCGCGCCAATACACCGCGTCTCCTGTTGCACGCGAGGCGTCATTAGCACTTGCAATTGCGTGGTATAATCTTGGAAATCGTGACTATATTGGTGCCATTGAACAGTTTGTTGCCGGACGTGAATGGGACGCAATCGATGCCACGCCACGGTTATTGTGGCTCAATGCCTTACTTGATAAAGGGCATTACGAGCGGGTGCTCCAATTGACGCCATCATTCCGGCAGACGAATTTTGCCGAATCAGCCTTGTATGTCGAAGCCCAAGCAACACAAAAACTTGGCGATACTGCTGGGGCGCTGGCCATCTATGCCGCTATGGCACGGCGTGGCGAACGCAACGCTCTCCCCTTGGCAATGGAAACGGCTTTTGAGCTTCGCGAGTACGGACAGATACTCGAATTTGCCAAGCTTGCCGAACTCGGTGGAGACACTATTGACAATACGACTGCCCGCTATGCGACGTGGGCGGCGGCACATACCGGTGCGCTTGATGTCGCCAAACGCTGGTTTGAACGGATATCGCTGACGCAGATTCAGGCATACGTGGCCTATCAAGGGTACCAGCTTGCAAGTGACGACACGCTGCGCCGCTACTTTGCCGAATCGCTGCTGCGCGTTGCTCCTGCCGAAAAGCGTGCCGAAGCGCGCTTGCTGCTCACCGAATATTTCATTAACGCAGGGCAGACCGATGCGGGGTGGAAATCGTTGAGTGCGATTGACGAAGCGCAACTGGACAAAGATCAGCGCCCCCAATATCACCTCTTTAACCTGATTCTGCTGAATCAACGACAGGGATATCTGAGCGCGCAGCGCCATATTCAGGCTGGGGATCGCCTCATCCGTCGTCAGCATCCCCTCTACCATCTGTGGCTGTACCAGAAAGCGATTACGTATAACGGCATTGGTAACCTTGATCTGGCTGCAAAGTTTTATGCCGAAGTTCCCAAAGAAAGCCCGTATGCCAGCAACGCGCAACTTAACTTGGCGCATATTCACGGCTACAATGGGAAGTATGCTGCAGCGGAGACGATTTACCTCGCCTTGCTTTCCGCAAATCCCACCGATGAAACGGTGCGCCGTTCGCTTGTTAAGCTCTACAATGGATGGGGTAAGTTTGAAGAAGCCTTACGTTTTTCCAGCACAGGAGGGGTGGCGGATAGTCCGCAGCGAGCGTTAGCGCATTTTAAGCTTGGTGAGTTCGGGCAAGCGTTGGAGCACTATCAAATATGTGCGCAACATTTTTCCGATAGTGCTCCCGGAGCGGCGTGCCGTTACTATCAAGCCCTTTCCGCATTTAACTTGCGCCGCTATGCCGATGTGGCAAAAATCCTTAACGACGCTATGTCGTTATTCGAGCGGCACACGGAATACCGTCAGCGTGCCTTTGTTTTGTTAGGCGATGCGGCGTACAATCAAGGAAAATATGAGTTTGCACTACAAGCTTTTTCGCGCGTCAGCGACGGAAAATTCCATCTTGGTTTGCTTAATACGTTGATCCAGCTCGAAAAAGTTGAAGAAGCGGAAAAATATTTACTGACGCATGAAGCGACGCTGGTCGATGAAATCCGCACCAATGCGATTGCCTTTCTCGCGGAATCGTCGGGACGAGCCGGAGATATGCCGCGCGCGCACCGTTATTACGTCCGTCTTGGCGACGAAGGATCGATTATCCGCCTTGGGCGATTGTACATGGAGCGGGGCGAAATGGTTCCGGCACTACTGTTGTTTGCCGAATACCAAGCGCGTTATCCGGCGTTACGCTTCTTTACCGGTCGTATTTTTTATGAACAGGGTGAATATGCAAATGCTTACGCTGAATTGCGCACGGTTTTAGAACACCCCACGTATGGGGTAGATGCGCGCAAACTGGCTGCTGAAGCAAGTATACACATGAAAAAACCTGATGTAGCGTTGTTGGTAGCGCATGCCGCACATACCCGTGAAACGGCAATGCTTGCCGATGCGTTGCCGATCCTGATTGAGCAGGAGCAACGTGCCTTCGCGCGCACTATTGCGCAGGAATTATTATTTACGTATCTTCAGCATCGCCCTTTAGCGGCGTATGCGTTTGCTTGGTCATACGAAGAAGAAGATATTGAAAAAGCGATTTTAGAGCATCTGAAGGTCACGTACCTGTACGAAAATACCCCCTATGCGCAACAATCGAATCTGCGATTATACGAGCTTTACCTTCGCACCGGACAAACCGATAAGGCCGAGAGGGTAAAACCCAAACAAGGAGAACAGCCATGATAGAAACGGTACTCGGTTATTTTGAAATGGGTGGTTATCCCATTATGACCCCGATTTTTTTGTGTAGTGTGTTTGCACTGGCGATCATTCTGGAAAAATTTCTCACGCTCCGCACCAATCATGTGATTCAACCGCGCATGGTTGATCGAATAAAAAAGGATCTGGCTTCCGGGAAAATCGTCGACGCGATACGCATATGCCAAACCCAGAATTCCCCGATGAGCCGTATTATTCTTGCCGGACTTGAAGCAACGCCGAGTAATGCCCGCAATCGGATTCTTGACGAAGGGAAACTTGAGGCGGCTCGCTTGGAGCGCTATTTGACGTCGCTCGGTACGATTGCCAATATTTCGCCACTACTTGGTCTGCTAGGGACGGTAAGCGGAATGATCAAGGTATTTTTCACGATTAACCAGCAAGGTTTGGGGCAATCGCAAGCGATGGCTGGCGGTATTTCTGAAGCGCTGATTACCACCGCGTTCGGACTGATTGTGGCGATTCCAGCGCTGGCCGCCTACAACTATTTTGACGCCAAGGTGCAACACCTCGTCACCCATATGGAGAAGAATGCTTCTGACATTGCGGGGATGTTATGAAATTCGCCACGGAAAAAAAGCGGCAGCTTACGATCAATCTGACACCGATGATCGATATTGTTTTTTTGCTGCTTATTTTCTTTATGATTACCACAACGTTTGACACGACCGGCGGCATTAGCGTCAACCTCCCCAAAGGGACACAGAGTGCGCAGACGGCTCCCCGGGCACTGGAGATAACCGTCACGGCGGATGGAACGTATCATCGTGACGGGCAGGCGGTTACGCTGGAAACCCTCAATGCAGAAATCCGCCGCCAAACGTTTCCCTCGCTGGTCATTATGGCGGATGAGCGGGTGACGCATGGCAAAGTGGTTGCGCTGATGGATGTCGCCCGCACGGGCGGTATCGAAAAAATATCCATCGCCACCGTGGTAGAAGCGCCTGGACAGTAAAATGAGGCGCTTTTCCGTATTGCTCCTCTTTTCCATTGCCTTGCACGCACTTCTGTTAAGTATGGTGCCGCTGTTCCGTTTTCCGCCATATATTCAAAACGACCCCATCGAAGTTGAATATAAAAAGGTGCTGTTGCCGCATGAAGCGCCACCACAGGATGCACCACCTCCCACGCCACTTGAGCCGCCACAGCGGATAAGTCTGAGTGGTGACCGCCTCCCCATGCTGGCGGCGCGTCAGGTTGATCTCCCCGCCATTGATGGCACGCAACCCTTTGACGAAGAGATCCCTTTGCAAAGCATCATGAGCAAGCTTGAGTTTCATGATCCACTTACTACGCCCGATCAAACCAACCGTCGTCGCCGTCAGGATTTTACCCCTTCGGCACAGCTTTCCTATCTGGACAAGCACATCGAAGCCCTGTACCAGGCGGAACGGACGGCCACGAGCAACGAGCCAACGGTACAGCGCCCATCGGCGGAAGCCTCTCATGCGGTACAGATTCGGGGTGAATTGGCACGTCGCCGCATTGTCTCTCTTCCAGACAGCGCGGCAATTACGGCTCCGTATCGCGCTATCGCCGAAGTGCAGATTGTTGCCGCGCCTAATGGTGTGGTGAGTCGGGCGCTCATTCATCGCTCTACTGGCGACCCGATGCTCGATCTCAAAGCCACCGCTTTTGCCCGTGCTATACGGTTTGATGTGATCGCGGTTGACGGGGAGCAAAGTGGCGTGCTGGTAGTTGAATTTGGCGTGAAGCGAGAGTAGGCTAGCCGGCTGCAGCAAACGAGCACGCTACACACAGTACTTTTGAAGGATGTTTATGACTACACCAACGACGCCAACTGCAACGCCTAAACCTTCGCTACGACTTTTTATTGAAGAATTCGTCCGTTTCTTTGATGGCGAACCCATTTCGCTCAAATGGCTTCAAGAAAAAGTTGCGCCACCGGATCGCGCATGGGTGAAGGAGCTTGGTAGCGGCATTTTCCGTAAACTCGAACTGGTCCATCGCATTGTAGCCGCCTCATGTCACCGTCCGCTGGAGCAGGTTGATCCCTACTTGCGCGCTATTTTGCTGGTAAGTGCCTACCGTGTCTACTATATGCAGACGCCCGATTACGCCGTGGTGGGCGATGCACACGCGTTGTGCCGCCGTCCTGATGAAAAAACATTCATCAATGGTGTCCTGCGCAACCTGACGCAGTACCGCAAAACGGAGGCGCACTTTGCGTACAAAGGGAAAGATACTATTCTGCGCACAATGCTTAATGAAAGCTACCCCGAATGGTTTGTTGCTGATCTTGCGCAGGAAAGGCCTGATGATTTTGAAGCGCTCTTGCACCAGATGAATCAACCGCAGCGGATTACGGGGTATCTCAACAATACTTTGATTCCGGTCGATGGCCTGACGGCGTTTTTAGCCGAAGGGGGAGCAGTTATTTCGCCCGGAGGATTTGTCGCGTTGAACCATTTCGGGGTGACAGCGCTCGATCGCGTGCTTGATATTGCCGCTGCGCCCGGAACGAAAAGCTTGTGGTTGGCACAGCAGCAACCCGCTTTATTGGTAGCGAGCGATGTTGACTTACCACGCCTGCGTCCCATGCGGAGCGAGGCGGAACGTCTGAATCGCACGGCGCCGCTGCTCTGCATTGCGGATGGGAAGTTGCTCCCGTTTGAACCGTGTTCTTTCAGCCGTGTTTTACTTGACGTTCCCTGTAGTGGTACTGGTGTTATTGGCAAGCACCCCGAAGGGAAATACACAAAAAACCGTGAGCTTATTGAGCGGTATGCTGCATTGCAACCGACACTCCTTGACGACGCTTTCCGGATGCTTGCTCCGGGCGGGTTGCTGTGTTACAGCACGTGCTCGCTGTTTCAGTCGGAAAATGATCGTCAAATAGAGCGCCTACTCGCCCAAGAGCCAACGGCACGTCTGGCTTTGCCGGAAGAGCTTCGTTTTCAGAATATTGCGGAGGAGCTGCGCGATGCGGTCGCTCGAAGTATCGAAAAAACAGCCTATGGCTTCTTTGTCAACCCCGCAGTCGCTGGATTGCCCGGTTTCTACTGGAGCTACATCACAAAAGGAGCGTAAATCACTATGGATGGCATTCAAGAATTTATTGCAACGATGAGTGTTGCGTACGGCATGAAAATACTTGGCGGATTAGCAATACTTATTATTGGCTGGTGGGTCGTCAAACGTATTGCCAGTTTTGTCGGAGTATTATTGGAGCGGACACGTCTTGATCCAATGTTTGTTCGTTTTCTGAGTAATTTTGTTTCGGTTGTCGGCCATGTGGTAGTGGTCATTGCGGCGCTGGGTAATTTGGGTGTGAATACCAACTCGGTACTGGCGGTGCTCGGTGCTGCCGGTTTGGCGATAGGTCTTTCGCTGAAAGATTCACTGTCGCACCTTGCTTCGGGAATTCTCATTGCTGTTTTGAAGCTCTTTCGCATAGGTGATTTTGTCGACTTCGGCGGCAAAGCCGGCACCGTTTTAAATACGACCTTGTTTCATGTTGAGCTGAAAACCCCTGACGGGAGAGCTATTTTGGTGCCGAATGCCGAAGTTATCGGTGGTTCCATTATCAACTTTTCCCAGCACCCGCAGCGCCGCGTAGAGTGGATTATCGGAGTGTCGTACCGCGCTGATGTTACGCGTGTCAAAGAGGTGTTGAAAGAGGTGATCAACCGGGATGAGCGGGTCAAAGCAGATCCAGAACCATTTATCGCAGTACATGCTTTAGACAGCAGCAGTGTGAATTTTGTGGTGCGGGCGTGGACAGACGCCGCAAACTTCTGGCCGCTCTACTTCAATTACCTCGAAGAGGTAAAAATCGAACTGGATAAGCAGGGGATTGAAATTCCGTTCCCACAACGCGATGTGCATTTGCACCCATCAGAGTCGTTGGAGAAATTGTTGCAGGCTAAAGGGTAAAAACGTCGGCGGGGTGAAAAATCTTTTCGCCCCACTCTTATACGTATTCGACCCGATTTCGCCCATTATTCTTCGCTCGATAGAGCGCGGTGTCGGCACTGTTAATCAGCGCATTGGCGTCTCTTTGGTCTTCGCTAAATGAGGTTACACCCAAGCTGACGGTCAATTTGTCGATATAATCGAATTCATGTTGTTCGATAGCACGACGTAATTTTTCAGCAAGATGAGTCGCCCCTTCCCGTTTCGTGTTCGGGAGGAGCAGAACGAATTCTTCGCCACCATAGCGGCCAAAAATATCGCAATTGCGAATGACCCCTTGGGTTAACACTACCACTTCTTTCAAAACTGAGTCGCCCACTTGGTGACCGTAGGTGTCGTTCACTCGCTTAAAGTAGTCGATATCAAACATAACCACCGAAAATGGATCATGGAAGCGACCGGAGCGGGCAATTTCCTGATCAAGCTCCTGAAAAAAGAACTTCCGGTTATAGATTCCTGTCAACGGATCTTTCATCGCTTGTTCTTCAAATTTGCGACGTTCCATTTCCAGAGTGGTGACGTTGGAAAGCGATACGATAATCGTGTCGTCATAGCCACAGATATTGGGAGAGTCGTGGACGGCGCTGACACGCACGATATAGGACTGAGCATCAAGTTTCAGTTGGTGGCGACCCACAAGGGATATGATGAATTCTTCGTCAGGGAGGGTCATGATGAGGCGCACCCAATCAGGCATGGCGACGCCTTTATAAAATGAACCCTCTTTTTCTACCAGAAAAGGATCAAGCGTAGAGTGCTCTTTCAGAAATTCTTCCAGAGAGGTAAAGCCGAGGTAATTCAGTAATGCGCGGTTCATGTAGCTGATTTTGCCCTTTTCAAACGTCAGGATAGAGCCGGGACTGTTATCGAGGATCGCTTCTATCAGGCGATTTTTCCGTTCCAGTTCTCGCTTGCGCTCGATGTTTGCGGCAATGTTTTCTATCTGTTCCATGAGTTGACTGGCGCGTAGCGGCTTTTTGATGTACCGGTCAACGCCGACTTCTATGGATTTCAACAGCATATCGGAATCACTGAAGGCTGTTGTAATCAGGATAGGTACCTCGGGAGCAGCGTTACGGATCAAACGAGCCATATCAAGGCCATTCATAAAGGGCATTTGGATATCGGTAACAACAATATCAGGCGAAAAACGTTGGAACATCTCCCAGCCTTCTTCACCATTGCCTGCGGTGTGCAGTGCGCCCACCCGCTTCGCAATGAAGCGAGCGAGAGGTTCGCGGATGTCGATTTCGTCCTCAACATAGAGGACTGACACGTGCTTTAGTGGGGTAAAACTCAAAAAATCTCCTATCCCATTTTTGTGAGCCAGCGAGCAAATGCGGGCTCTTTACCGTTTTGGATATCGATGAGCGTATCGTAGAGCTTCTTTACTTGTGCGCCTGCGTTTATTCCATCACCAAACGTCCACGAACGGTCGCCTGAAGTGATTTTCCCGATGGGCGTTACCACCGCAGCGGTTCCACAACATCCTGCTTCGACAAAAGTGCCCAATTCCTCAAGGGCAACCGGACGACTTTCGACGTTCATACCCAGAAAGAGCGCCACTTCGGTAAGTGATATGCGGGTGATACTTTCTAAAATCGAACTGGAGGCTGGTGTCACGAGCGTGCCATCTGCCGTAATGCCGAAGAAATTTGATGTTCCCGCTTCGTCGATATAGCGCCGCGTCGCCGCGTCCAAGAAGATGGCATCGTCAAAACCGGCATTTTTGGCTTCGCGGCTGGCAATCAGTCCCGCAGCGTAGTTGCCGCCAACCTTTACGTTGCCGGTTCCATGAGGAGCGGCGCGGTCATAACTTGAAACCATAAGTGAAATTGGTTTAAAGCCATTTTTGTAGTAAGGGCCGACGGGAGAACAATAGATAGTGAAAATGTATTCCGAAGCAGGCTTGAGCCCGAGATTATCGCCGATGCCAATGTAAAGCGGACGAATATAGAGTGATGCGCCATGCCCATAGGGTGGAACGTAGGCAAGGTTGTGGTCGATGAGCTTTTGCAGGCCGCCCATGAAGATCTCTTCGGGGATAGGATCCATTAAAAGGCGTGCTGCCGACTGGTTTAAGCGGGCAAAATTCATGTCAGGGCGGAAAACAACGACGTCTCCATTGATTGTCGTATAGGCTTTCATCCCTTCAAAGCACTGTTGGCCGTAGTTGATGGCTTGCGATCCTTCGGAAATGACCATGTCTTTGGTAGGGTTTGCCTCTTCGTGCCACACGCCGTCAGTCAGTTTTGCGCGGTAGCGCCAGCCGGTATCGCGGTATTGAAAACCAAGATTTGCCCAGTCGAGGTTTGCTTTTATCATGTTTGCTGTGCTCATTCCTTCACCTCAGCGTTGTAAAAAACAAGTAAGCCATCATAGTGAGTTTATCGGGTATCGACAACCGATTTTTCACTTGCGGAGTTTGCGAATTTTTGTTGTGGGGGCAATGATTGCATGGAGTTGGTTGCGCAGTTGCAGCATCGTATGATGAGCGGTGAAATGTTTACGAAATTTGGTCTTGTTGGATAGCCATGTCAGTTCTTCTGGTAGTTTTCCGCCGGGCAGTAAACGGCGACACCAATTCACTACCTCTTTTCCGTACAGCGTATTCAGCACGGAAAGGTTTGCCGGATTCTGTGGAGTTTCATCCGCAAGGAGTGCTTCGAAGCAACGGTAGCGGGTTGCCCATTGCGGTGACGGCCTGCCGCCGTAGAGAACCCGATTGCGCAGGGCATCCAGTGCGGCAGGGTATTCCCCTTCAAATTCAAAATCGTCATCCTCTTCATCGAAGAACGGCTTGTCGTATTTTTCAATAGATGTCATGTCTTTCGCCGTTTCCTCGTTCGTTTCGGTACGATACCCATTTACGTAGAGGCTATAGAAAAAGAGAACTTCGCCGACGGTTAACGTTTCCCAAATCGATCCTTCGTCAGGAATAAGGCCAAGCAGGCCGCTGGCCGAATCGATGTCACTATGTAAGCTGGCATCAAGCATATGTTCTATGATTGGGAATAAATCTTCCACACCTTGCTCATGAAGTGAGAGGAGCGTGGTGCGTAGCATGGCGCCATGGACGGTTGAACGCGTCATTAAATCAGGCATTGGATAGATTTCGGAGGCGAAAGGGATGAGAATGCGGCAGGTGTCGACACCCAAGAAGGAGTAATCGGCAATATAGACATCCATATCCATCTCATCAAAAATGGAGAGCAGTTTTTGTGTGTTAAGCTCGTTGTTGGCTTGGGAAAAATCCCATTCGACAAAGTCAAAATCAAAGGTTGTCGCCAGCATGCTCCACGGTAGGTAGCCGTCGGCATTGACAAAATGTGCCTCAAGGTTTTGCGGATCACAGGCCAACTCATAATCGAAGGTCGGTGGGTGGAATCCGTCCAGCATGTCAAGTGAGCGACCCTGTAAGAGTTCGGTCATTGTGCGCTCTAAGGCGACAGCAAAACTTGGATGTGCGCCAAACGATGCGAAGCAGGTGCCATTTTTGGGGTTCAATAGGATGATGCAGATGGCGGGGTAGCGACCACCAAGCGAGGCATCTTTGGCAAGTACTGAGTAACCATGCGCTTCAAGTGCCGCTATTGCTTCGGTCACAGCGGGGTATTTTTTCAGTACGCTTTGTGGGATATCGGGCAGTGCGAATTCCTCCAAGAACACGGCACGCCTTACAAAGCGCTCAATAATTTCCGAAAGGGCTTGTGTGCGACATTCCCACTTGGTGTTGCCTGCTGCCATGCCATTACTGGCGTAGAGGTTAGCGAGCACGGCTGTGGGAAAGTAGATCTCTTTTTTATCGCGCTGACGTACGAAGGGAAGTGCACAAATACCACGGCTCAAATCGCCGGAGTTCGGGTCGCTTAGCATTTCCACGGGCAAGACCCGTTCGTTTGTGTACGCATTATACAGCTCTTTTGTCAAAAGCCCTTTCGGCATTTTTTTGCCAGAGAAATCAAAGTATTTCTCAGATGGATGGTGCAGGAAGGGTGATGCTTCACTCGGTGCATAATAGTCGCTGAAAAAATATTGTGTCGCCAACCGTTCATGGAACTCCCCAAGTGCGCTGGCAAGCGCCGCATCGCGTGTTGATCCTTTGCCGTTCGTGTAGATGCGCGGGTAGTGTTTCAGGCGGAGGTGGAGTGAGTATACGTGTGGGACGGGATTCAGCTCAGACGCAACTTCAACTTCAAACCCAGCGTGTGCCAGTGCTGCTTGGAAGCGGTGGATGGTTTCCTGTACCGGAGAATCCTTGCCGAGGGTGGTGAATGGTGTGTCTGTCATGCGGTTTCCTTTTCTTTATGTTGTTTCCGGTAACGCTGATAGTCGGCAACGTAACGCCATAAGCTATAGTAGGCTAGCACAACAGAAAGCCAGAGCAACAACAGCCCCACCGTATGGAAGTGGAAGACAACCCAATCCCATCGCAGTGTTAAACCAATGACGGCGGCGATTTGTAACCCCATTTTCCATTTCCCATAATTATCGGCGGGCATGACATAGCCGTATGATGACGCGACAGCGCGCAACGCGGTAGCGGCGAATTCTCGTCCAAGGGCGAGCACCACCAGGTAGGCCGCCAGATCACCGCGTTCCACAAGGCATACTAATGCGGTGGTAATCAGAAGTTTGTCGGCAACGGGATCCATGATTTTGCCAAAGTCAGTGATAAGATTATATTTACGTGCAAGATAGCCGTCATAGTAATCGGTTATAGCCGCAAGAGAAAAGATAACAACCGAGACCATGTCAATCCAAAAATCACGGTGATACATGGAAAGAACAAGCACTGGAATGAGGGCAATGCGGAGAAGGGTAAGTTTATTCGGTGTATTCATAGCACGTATCCTGACAACAGAAGAATGTGTGAAATTACGACAAAACGTAGCATATTTTCTGGGGCAGTAGGTACGATTATATTGCCTGCGCCGCTTCGAGAAATTCTTCCCAATCGTGATTGACGAAGGCGCCAATGGCGCCAACGCCCCACGGCTGAAACGGTATAAGTGCAGGGAGGTGTTTGCGTGTGATTCCCCCGAGTAACGCGATTCGCTTCCCTGCGCCATGCCACTGGTGGAGGTATTCTAAGCCTAATGGCTGTATTGCAAAAGGTTTTGGGGTGGGGAAAATCGGTGACAAAAAGACGAAGGGGGCATTCAGCCATGCGTTCAGAAAATCGTCCGCTTCAGCTTCGGAATGGGCAGAGTAGGAAAAGGGGATGGCGTCAAACGTGTGATGAGTTGGTAAAAGTCGGCCACTGACGAGTGTGGCACGGCTCCAATGGACACCCGCAACGGTTCCGTCGCCTACGAGTGTGCGCATGTCGCTCATGCTGTGAATGGATCCTGCATGAGCAATAACTTTGCCCGGTCCCGCTTCGGCCAAAGTGCGGCAACATTCACGGTACTCGGCGAACGGCATCCCCTGCTCACGCAGCACAAGGCTGGTGACGGCATGATGGGCAAGCACTTGGCTGTAATGGCGAAGTGCACGCGGTAAGTCGCTAAATCGGCTGCAGTCGGTGACAACAATAACCTTCATACGCGGAGCAATTGTGGCGCGTGGCCATCATCTATCCGTTGCAGATGTTGTTGGTATCCATATGGAAAGCGGGGCACATTGGTAAATAAATTGTGGTTTGAAAAACGAATCAAATCGACACGGGTGTCTTCATCTGGGATCAGGGAGCAGAGCTCTCGCAGGCACAGTGCCGCTTCCCCTTCAAGGGCGCCGAGTTGTGATGTGTCAGCGATTGGTGGCAAGAAGCGATGGTATGGAATATGGCGACTGCGGATAGTGCGGTATAACTCGTCTTCAAAGAGTGAAGGGGACGATGATTCTGCGGGGTGTTCGTGTTCCATCAGTGTCACATTGGTGAGGTCGAGCAGTTTCGTTTCGTTCCCCCGTATGGCAAGGGAAGTTGATGGCCACGTCAAGCGAATCATTGCGGCAAAGCGTACCAGTTCGTCAGTTGTGCAGGTCGGGGTTGCTTGGAATACCACCATGGATGGAGTCGCATGCGACGCGATCAGCAAGTGGAGTTGCGCCAGAAAATTGCCACTGCCATCGATGGTCGGTACGGTTTGTGGTGCTGCTGTGAATGGATGCGGTTGGATGATCGCCCAGCTTTGGGGTGTGTTATGTTCGGGGGCGAGGGCGGTGCGGTACCCCAGTGTTTGTTCATATTGCCAGCATTGTGTGGCTGTTGCGATATCGCCATAGAGTCGGAATACGCCCTGCAGCCGTCCCCAGAAGCGGTGGCGAAGCACTCCTGCGGTTGCACGAAGGGCTTCTGTTGGCGCACATTCCGACAAGATTGCCAGTGCGTCTGGTGTCGTCGCGTGATGGTCGAGAAGGTGTTTGAGGAGAGCTTTATAGGGGAGTCGCATAGTCTTCCTTTGTGCATAACTAAAAAGGCTCTCTTCGCACGTGCGAAGAGAGCCCACAATAGCACAAAGTGAACATTACAGCCAGTGACGCATGGTCCCTTTTTCAGCAAGGTTGATGTGCATTTTGTACGCGTCAGCCAAAATGTGTGGCTCGTGGTCGTAGCCAGTCGCTTTTTCAGAGCGCTCAAGGTAATCCGTGAGGGCATCTTTATAGGCAGGGTGAGCACATTTTTTGATGATTTCGCGTGCGCGATCTTTTGGAGCAAGGCCACGAAGGTCAGCTAAGCCTTGGTCGGTTACGAGGACGTCAAGATCGTGCTCAGTGTGGTCAACGTGAGGCGCTTTGCACACAACACCAGAAATACCGAACTCATCCGTTTTCGATGGGCGAACGGATGGGCAGTGCATGATAGAGAGGTAGGTGTTGCGGATAAAGTCACCAGAGCCGCCGATGCCGTTGAGCATTTTGGTTCCGCCGGCACAGGTTGAGTTCACGTGAGCGTAGATGTCGAATTCAACCGGCGTGTTCATGCCGATAACGCCGAGGCGGCGGATAACTTCGGGGTTGTTTGAAATCTGTTGTGGGCGAAGTATAACCATTGACTTATAACGCTCGTAGTTTTCCCACCAAACTTGGAATCCTTCGTTCGAGAGGGAAAGTGACGTTGCGTTCAGGAATTTACACTTGCCAGAATCCATGAACGGCAAGAAGCTGTCCTGCAGAACTTCGGTGTACACAACGAGGTCTTCGAATGGAGAACTTGTAAGTCCACCAACTACAGCGTTTGCAATGTTGCCCACCCCTGATTGTAGTGGAAGGAGGTTTTTCGGTAGACGGCCAGCCTTCACTTCAGAAGTGAAGAAATCCATAATGTGGTCGGCAATCGCCTGAGACTGTTCGTCAGTCCCTTTCAGGGCGCGTCCGTTGTCGAGCATTTTTGATTCAACGATAGCGACGATTTTGCTCTTGTCGGTGATAACATATGGTGTACCAATGCGCTGACGAACGTCAGTAATCGGGATAATTTTGCGGTATGGGGGGAGGTCGGTGGTTACGATGTCGTGCATGCCTTCAAATGATGGCAGACCAGTGTTGATTTCAACGATGATTTTATCCGCAATGTCGATGATTTCAGGAGCGGCACCAATTGAACCGGCCAGAACGATATGGCCGTCTTCGGTAATCGCCGAAGCTTCAATCAGGGCAACATCTAAACGACCACCGCGATCTTTCGTATAGAAGCCATATTTTAGGTCTTGAGCAAACATAGAAAGGTGTTTGTCACCCATCCGAATTTTACCAGAGTTGATGGCATTTTTCAGATTGCTTCCGGTTTGGTATGGCCAGCGACGGTCGATAATGTCAAGCCCAGCCCAACGATCTTCTGTTTCTGCACCAACTGAAGCGCCGATGAAAAGGTTGAATTTCCACTTGCCTTGCAGGTTATTTCTTTCAACATGTTCCGCAATAGCAATAGGAACCACTTTAGGATAGCCAACTGGGGTAAATCCAGACCATCCAAGATCCATACTCCGCGTGCCAGCCTCTTCGAAATACTTAACGCATGCTTCTGGCGTGGTGAAAAGGTGGTGCAGAGACTTATCTCTGACTCTTTCTTTCAAACTTGACATTGTGCCTCCTTGATAATCTTTAAAGCTTCTCGGAAACAACCATTAAAAGCCATTCCACGAGAATATTACTTCGTTTGCATATACTGTATACTATTTCGACAACGAATGTGATGTCAACAATAAAAGGGGAAGAAATAGAACAACTTTTTAGAATAATTTTTTCACAAGGCGCGCGAACGTTTTGCCCGATTTTCGTTTTTGAATTCTTTTATAAATTTAGGCGTACCTCTGGTTTGTGTAAATTACACGGATAAAAAATGTTTCATCTTTGGTAGAGCGAAAACGGAATATGCCTTGCAGTTACAAAGTAATCAGAGTATTTTTACCTCCATGCCGTTTTCTGGCCATATCGTTGACCATGTATCTGCTCAAAACGAGCCACCCTTATGCGGAAGGTCTGCGTGAACCTCAATATATCCATATATAGCAATAAGTTACAATGCAAGCATGTAGTTGAGTTTTGTTGATGAAACTGCTGTGGGCGGATCAGTTAGAACCGAAGATGCGTTTGGCGCGTGATATCTACAAGGGCACCACCCTTTTCCTCCCTCGCACCGCGCCAATCAATGAGCGGGTGATTGCGCAGCTTCTTTCTACGGGGTATAACCAGAAAATAGCGGTAGACAATGGCATAGCGTGTCCAATCCGTCGCTCACTTCGTGGTTACGAAATCGAAGTTGTCGAAAAAGATCATGGTATTCTCTATCTGAGCGGAAACGTTTACGTTGAGTCGTTTGTCCAAGCAGAATCCTCTCTTTTCTGTGAGGGCGATTTAGAAATAGAGGGTGATGTGCTGGCTTTCGCCAGTGTTATGTGTACCGGCACACTGAAAATCAATGGTTCTATTATTGGCGGAACGGCAATGGCCGGAAACCGCCTGATTGTTGCGAGTGCTGGCAGCACTATGACTCCACTTCCGACTGCTCTTGGTTGTACCAGTTACGTTACAATGTTGAATCGGGAAGCATTGCACACACTTGCGCGTGACAGCGAAACTGTTCGTGAGAATGTAGCGCGAATTTCTGCATCTATGGCAATCTTTTCGCGCAAACAAAAAGCGGGTATCCCGCTTGATACGAGCGAGAAAGTGAAATTGAAAAAACTACTCGAAGTCTATACGGCGCTAAGGAAGCAAGACGAGCGTTTACGGGATCAGATGAACGAATTACATAATATAGCTGTGGATCCATCTATTCTGATAACCAAGAGTATTTATGAAGATGTGGCTTGCCGTATTGATGACGTGGCAATAGAACTTAAGCCAAGTGCTGGGCCGATCAAAGTGCGTATGACCGATGGAAAAATAACGTTCTCGCGGTGCAATTTATGAGCATGCAAGTTATTTATTCGGACGATAACCTTTTTGCTATTATTGAAGTTTCCCGTTCGATACTCCACTCTATTTCGGCTGATGCGCTGTATGAAACAGTAGAAAATTTTCTGGCCGATAACGGTGTCCATCCTCGCTTTATTAAGACAGAAACCATTGAACACTTACGATCAGCCGCACTCAGCCGTTCGTGGGCCGAGCCGTTTAAGGAAATTGTTGCAATGGGTATTCCGCCACGTCATGGCGAAGATTCACGTGTGGAGTTTTTCTTTCACGATGCTTTGCGATCTGGAACTGAAAAAGAAGATGGTGCTATCGACTACAAAGAGCGGGGCTACGTTCAAACGGTTGACGCGGGTACGTTGCTGGCGCTTGTCCATCTTCCTACCGCAGGAGAACATGGACTCGACGTTTTTGGTCGCGAACTTCTTGCTACTCCCGGAAGATACATTGAAAAACTGGAATTTGATGATTCAAGTGTTCATTGCGATTCAGGAACACACTTTATCTCTAAAGTTAAAGGGATTTATAGTTACGAGAATAAAATTCTTGCCGTAAAAACGCTACTCAATGTCGATGGCAACGTGGGCGTGGCCACGGGGAATATTCGTTCTGTTGGTGATGTCAACATTTCAGGCAATATTGAGTCAGGTTTTAGTGTGGTAACAACTGGAAACGTTCATATTCGCGGTGATGTCCATCGTGGAGCCTCTATTCAAGGTAAAAATGTTGTTGTGGACGGTATGTGCAACGGCACTATCAATGCTTCCCGTAGCTTTACGGCGAATGCGATTGAGTACACTCGGATCATCACCGGAGCGCTCAGCGTTCTCGATAAAGCGTTTAACTGCGATATAGTTTGTAAATCGGTCAAGATACGCTATGTAAAGTCATGCAATATACGCGCCTCTTCTCTGATCAAAATTGATGAAATTCTGGAAAGCCCAGCGAACCCGACTCGCCTCTCGATAGGGCCGCATATTTTCACTCACCGTGTTATCAATAGTTATCAGCTGGAAACCTCTCATCTGTTTTTCGAGAAATCTCTTGTGCGACAGCGGCGCAAGAACCATGAATCGGTGTATTTTAAAAATCACCCGAAAGCGACTACGGAACAAATGGCAAATTCACTGCAGGAAAATCCGGAGTATGCTGCCGCTGTCGCACTGGAATCACAGCTTACCGAGCGTATTGCTTACATGCGCAGAGTAAACACTGACTTTCTCGACCAAAAAAATGGAAAAATTGAACTGGGAGCGGTGGTCGAAGGGACAACTGTCTCAATGTACGGGAACAATTTTCCTATTCGCTTTGCTATGGATGGGGTCGTGATTACGTATCATCTTGCTGAAAAACGACTTATTTTCGAACGTCACGCCAATAACGTCATGTCATGACGTTATTGGTACTGCCGTGTTATCTCAAAAAAAGTTTCTTTGAGATCCATGAACGCATCAACTACATCTGGATCGAAATGTTTTCCGCGACCTTCGTAAATCATCTGCGCCACTAATTCCGGCTCCATCGCATCGTGATACACCCGCTTATTCACCAGCGCGTCATACACATCTGCTACCGCCATCAAACGTGCGGCAATCGGGATTTCGTCACCTGTAAGCCCGAGTGGGTACCCGCTGCCATCCCATTTTTCGTGATGCCCGTAGGCTATATCTTTGGCAACACACAAGAAGTCAACACTTGCACCTAAATGATTTTCTGCATTAACAATGGCATCACGACCTATGGTGGCATGGGTTTTCATTATTTCAAATTCCTCTGCTGTCAATCGCCCGGGCTTCATGAGGATGGAGTCGGGTATGCCGACTTTGCCGATGTCGTGCAATGGTGCCGACTTGAAAAGTAGTTCAATATTCTCATCGGTCAGAAAGGCACAAAAACGGGGGTTCTGCTGTAATTTCTGTGCCAACGTCTTTACATACAGTTGAGTGCGACGTAAATGATATCCAGTATCGTTATCCCGGGTTTCTGCCAGAGACGCAAACGCAAAAATAGTGACATCCTGAATGGCGACCACTTCCTCTGTGCGGCGCTGTACTTCCATCTCAAGGCACTCATTACGGTCGCGCAGTGCATCGGTCGCTGACTTTAACAAGAGATGGGACTTTACTCGCGCCAACACTATCGGCGGATTCACTGGCTTTGTCACATAGTCAACTGCGCCTAGTGAAAGCCCACATTCTTCGTCAGCATCGTCCCCTTTGGCAGTGATGAAAATAACGGGAATATGCTTCGCATGCTTGTGCTGCTTCAATTGTCGACACACCTCATAGCCATCCATTTCCGGCATCATCACATCAAGTAGAATCAAGTCGGGTGGAGTATCTGAAAATGCTATTTTCAATGCTCGTGCACCACTATTTGCAACTTTGACTTTATACTCACGCTTCAGCAAGCCGGAGACGATGATCAGGTTTTCAGGAGAATCATCAACGATCAAAACGGTATGCTGATGCGAAGTTATGCCTATGGCTTCACTCATGGTTGTCACCTATCTGTCTTGCTTTCTGGTCAATACGATGCCGATGGTTGCCTAGCATATCCCCGGCGGCTTCAAAGTCGAAATGTTTTATCCGCTGTGCAAAAAGCGGGAATTCTTCCCCGAAAATGTCCCTTAGTATTTCCCCCTGCTCCGCTAGCAGGTCAAGCGCTTCAATCTGATCGTTTTCCAACAACTGTGCGAGTTCGTTCAACAGCTGAGCAATACGCTCTTTGCTTGGAGGAGAGGCCGATAGTCGCGTGGGACGATCGATATCAAGTACATGTGCCAACTCCTGAAGGAGACGGCTTAACATGTTTTCTAAAGGTTGTAACAGCGATATTACGGTCAAGAAAGGTTCTTGGTTGCGGATAGCTTGCTCTAGCTGTAACGCGCCTTGCTGCAAGGCTGTCGCTCCGATATTTCCAGCGGCTCCTTTGATCGTGTGTGCCAAAAGTTCCGCTTGGTTCCATTGCCCATCACTCAATAATTGGCGAATTTGTGCTGCGGTTTGCTGGTGCGTTGTAAAGAATAAGCGGAGAATCGACGCGAGCTGTCCTCGGTTGTTGAGCACCCGCGCAAGAGCTGCACGAACATCTATCCCATGCAAAGACTCCAGATCTTTCTCGGAAACGGCATCTACTTGAGGTTTTATATATGTTGGTGGCTCGGCATATGGAGTGCTTGTCCGCGGTGTTATCCACTTTAGCAACACATCCCAGAGGAGATGGGGTGCAACGGGTTTACCGAGGAAGTCATTCATTCCTGCAACAATGCATGCCTCGCGATCCTGTTGAAACGAATTTGCGGTCATCGCAATAATCGGCAAATCGGTCCAAAGCGGATTCTGGCGAATTTCATACGTGGCCGTAATGCCGTCCATTACCGGCATTTGCATGTCCATGAACACGAGGTCGTAGTGCTTCTGGCGCAGCATTTCGATGGCAATCTGCCCATTTTCTGCCACATCGACATGAACTTTTGCTTCTGCCAGCAGGCCAAGGGCAACCTCTTGATTGACAGGATTGTCTTCTACCAACAGTAGATGTGCTCCGGTAATCGATGCCAGACGCTCAAACGGAAAGGCTGGTTGCGCAGTATCCGTGTCGGTATCATGGAGCATCGCGCCACCAATCCGCCGCCACTCTTCAGCAAGTGTTTTGGGATGCGGAGAGTAATTGTCACTATGGTTGATGCCAACGGGAACAGTGATCCAGAAGGTGCTTCCTTTCCCCAGATCACTGGAAACACCGGCATCTCCACCCATTAACCCGACCAGTTTTTTGCAAATAGCAAGCCCCAGTCCACTTCCGCCATATTTGCGTGTTGATGTGGCATCTACCTGTTGGAAACTCTGGAAAATCAACTTCTGCTGCTCTGCACTGATGCCAATTCCAGTATCGTGAACGGCAAATCGTAGCAAGGCAGTTTCTTCGGAGTGATTGACTCGAACGACTGTTACCCGAATGTCTCCTTCTTCGGTGAATTTCACGGCGTTTGATATGAGGTTTAACAATATCTGCTCAATGCGAAGTGGGTCGCCTTCTATCATCTCGGGGACGTCGGGAGCGATCTCAAATGAACACGCTAGATTTTTTGCTTCGGCGTGTTCGTGCAAAAAGAAAGAGCAGTTCTTGAGAAGCTGACTGAGGGGGAAGAATGATTTTTCAATCGGTAGTTTTCCTGATTCCACTTTTGAGTAGTCGAGAATGTTATTTACTATAGAAAGCAGATGCTGGCTTGACGACTGAATTTTTGTGAGATAGTCGTGCTGCAGCGGGGTAAGTGACGTTTTCATTATCAAGTATGACATGCCCATAATGACGTTCATTGGCGTACGGATTTCATGGCTCATGTTTGCTAGAAAAGCACTTTTGGACATGCTTGATGCCTCAGCAGCTGCTTTTGCGAGCACGAGTTCGTCGATGGTGCGTTGTAACTCATTCTCGGCTTCGCGGCGCTTGTGTGCTTCGCGACCAAGATGAACGGTGCGTATAGCCAAAGCATCGTACATTGTCATAATAGCGGTAATCATTGACCGAGTGGCGCCTGCCATTTGCTCATTGGCTATTGTTTTGGCTTTTTCTCGCGAGTGCCCAGCGCGTATGGCAAAATACGTGAGCGCCATCCTCTTATCGAGCTCAATAATATGCAGGGCAAGCCATCTGGTCAGGAACATGACAATATCTTCAATAATGACGTCAAATGGTTTGTGTTCTTTATGCCGTGCCAATGCATCTATCTCATGGACAAAGCTCTGGTGTTCCTTCGTATGCTCAACAGTCCACTCATCGTTTTCGATACATTCTTCCCATATGTCTTCTTCGGTCTTAAAGTGGAATGTAATGTATTCTCGGAGTTCATCGAAGATGCGATCAAGCTCCATTACTTCGGTGTGGTAAATTAAATGGCTGGTCATGTGATTGAGTATGTCAACCAAAGCGCGGTGCTGCGTATCGATGATGTCGATACCGGTATTCATTTGATCATTCCACGGGAAGATATCAACATTCGATTCTGACTCCCGATCACCGGCAGCATCGTGAGTCGCAGCAAGGCCTGAAAAGGTATCGGGCGAATCGTGTGTGTTCATAAGTGCTCCTCAAGCATATCCAACGCATCTTCAAAATTTATTGCACGAATATATCTTGCGATAGTAGCAAATTTATTGCCAAAGTGCGATTCCAGAAGTAGATGGTGTGATTCAAAATACTCTAAGGCTTCCGGTTGATCCTCACGCAGCAGGGAGCAAAGCATTTGGCACACTTCATCTATGCCTGCTGCATTGTCACTACGTTCGCTGGCGGTTTGTGCATCCGAGCAGGCGATGGCATGTTGCAGGGTCGAAACTACCTGTTGCAATACTTCATCCATATTGTGAATCTGTTCCAAGAGAGTGTCTTCCGACTCCCGCATTTTGATGTTTTTTTCTACTTGCGCGGCAGAGGCTTGCAGGGCTTTCGCACCAATATTGCCGGCTGAACCTTTTAGTGTATGAACAAGCAGCTCCGCGTCACTCCAACGCTGGTAGCGAATCAGCGGAAGTAGTTCCTGGCAGGTATTGGCATGAGCCGCGGCAAAGCGGCGGAAAATTGCTATCAAGCTTGCATTGTTCCCTAATAATCGAGCGAGAGCACCATCAACATCAATTCCATTATGAGAGCAGGCATCCAAAAAGTCGGGGCGACAAGGCCTCGGCGATGGAGACAGTACCATTGGAGTGGTCGTCGGCTCATTCGCGACTCCCTTCTGTAAGGGGGCCCATCGCAGCAGCACCTGTATGAGTACTTCAGGGTTTATTGGCTTCTCAATAAAATCGTTCATCCCAGCGGCAAAGCAGGCATCGCGATCCTGGCGCATTGCGTTCGCGGTCATCGCTATAACCGGTAAGGTATCCCACTGCGTGTTTTTTCGGATAGCAGTGGTAGCAGTGACGCCATCCATTACCGGCATTTGCATATCCATTAGCACGAGGTCGTACTCTCTTTGCGCAAGCATATCGAGTGCGATTTGCCCATTTTCGGCAATATCAACCAGAATACCGGCTTCACTGAGCAATCCAAAGGCAACATCTTGGTTGATAGAGTTATCTTCAACGAGCAATACATGTATCCCTCGTAGGGTTGTTGAAGCTCGTTGCTCGTTATGTGGCAACGTTTCAATAGGACAGCATCCTTCCGTTACTCCAACCCGAATAGTGAACCAAAAGGTACTTCCTATGCCAACTTGGCTGCTTGCGCCAACGGAACCGCCCATAAGTCCGGCCAGTTGCTTGCAAATAGAAAGTCCTAGGCCGGTGCCTCCATAGCGACGGGTGATTGAAGAGTCGGCTTGCTGAAACTCCTGAAACAAGGTGCCAAGTTGTTCTTCAGTTAGCCCGATGCCAGTGTCTGTTACCTCAAAGCGGAGAATTGCTTGGTCTGTAAGAGGCAACTCTGTGTGAACTCGCACGATGATTTCGCCGGATTCCGTGAATTTTACGGCGTTATTTATGTAATTCAGTAATATCTGACCGATCCGTAGTGGGTCGCTCCAGATATGCAATGGAACATCATCTGCGATGTCAAATGTCAATTGCAGACCTTTGCGTTGTGTAGCGTCTTGAATGATATCTCTGAGTTTTTCTATAATTTCCATCAGGCGACACAGCGTGTGCTCAACAACTAATTTGCCTGCTTCAATACGGGAAAGGTCAAGGATATCGTTAATGATATCCAAGAGGTGGTTTCCTGAGGTGTGAATTTTCGCTACATAGTCGCGCTGTAGTGGTGTCAATTCAGTTTTCAATGTCAGATATGACATGCCGATAATAGCGTTCATTGGTGTGCGAATTTCGTGACTCATGTTTGCGAGAAATGCGCTTTTTGCACGACTTGCATTTTCAGCGGATTCTTTAGCTTTTTGTAACAATGCTGCCGATTTTTGCTCATCGCTAATGTCTTCAATGACAAGCAACAGCTCCGGTTGTCCTAAGTCTGATTTGAGGTGTGTTCCGCTCAAACGTACCCATACAAGCTCTCCGCTCCGGCGTCTCAGTAAAGTACTCACGCGGATAGTTTCACCGAAACCCATACGGGAAAAGGAATTGTCGATTTCCAGAAAGGCCTGTTCGTTTTCAAAAAAGGTGCGGAGGCTCTGACGGCACAACTCAGTCAGCGTATAGCCCAGAAGCTCTTCAACGCGCAAATTGCATCGGCGGATCATGTTATTTTTCGCAATAATAATCCCGACGGAAACAGAGTTGAAGATAGCCACCTGCTCTTCATTTGCCATTTCCAACTCTGCCGTGCGCTTTTGCACCAGTGCTTCGAGGTCACATTGATAGTGGGTCAACTCTTTGATATGTTGCAGTCGCTCTACGTTTAATAAGGCGATACCGACCTGATCGGCAACCTGACAACCAAAAGATATTTCGTCCGAATGCCACGCACGGTCTGTTGTGGTCATCTCAAAACTCACCACTCCGTGGCACTCTTCGCCGATGCGGATGGTGCAGTCAAGAATGGAACGAATTCCATTCGGGATAGTGTAGTTTTCGCGAAAGCCTGCCGCACGAGGATCGTTTAATGGGTCAGTTGTGTAAAAATAACGTGCACGGCGTATGATCGCAAACTCTTCTTCGAAGTACTCAATATCAAGTATTGGCCCTGGCGAGTGGGCATTATTTTGGCGCTGAAAAAGATCAATGCATTCGCTCTGTAAAAAATTATTCCGGAATACCCATACTGATACTCGGTCGATGTGAAGTTCCAAAGCGACGGTTTCTGTCACTATTTTCACAAAACGGTCAAAGTAGCCTTGCGTTACCGAGATAGCGGAATGGAGTGTGCTGAGCACTTCATTATACGCCCGAAAACGATTGCCACGGTCTTTCAGTTCGTTCTCTCGTTGTTTTATCACGGTGATGTCATGCCAGACGCACGAGATAAAAGTTTTCCCGCGCATTTCTATTGGCCGCACAGTAATGGCTACATCGGATACGGCACCGGATTTATGGCGATGCTGCCCCTCTATTTCCAGCGTTTTTCCGGATTTTACTTGCGCATTGTGTTGAGCAATATTTGTTGCAGAGTATTTTGCTTCGATGTCCGCTATGGTAAGCGTTGCAAATTCTTCGCGGGAGTATCCCAGATTCGTATGTGCCGATTCGTTAAAATGCGTGATACGTCCACTGTCAGGGTCGAGTATGAGTATCGATTCGGTTGTCTGAGCAAACATGACACTCACCAGTGCCGTATGCTCTGCTAGGTTGTTATCGGCTTGGCGCTGTTCGACGATTTCTGCCAAGCGCTGCACGACAGTTTGCACTAATTGTCGCTCCTCATCCAAGAATGGCTGAGGAGCGTATACATCGTGTTCACCGAGGTAGACCACCGTCAGACGAATCTGTTCGCTTTGCTGGGTGTATGCCTCAACGGTCAGGCGAAAGGGGCTTTCTTCGTAATTTGGACAGGAGTATGTCTGTGCCTTCCACTCGATTTTCGAAGAAATTTTTTCCGGATTCTGAAAACCTGCGGCAAGTACGTCTGTTACGGCCAGAAACACCTCTTCTAGTGGAGCAGATTGATTGTCTGTGATCTGAAATACCTGATAGAGGCATTTAATCTCTTTGATTCGCTCTTGCAGTTGCATGGCATTATTACGTAAAGAAGTAATGTCCTGCAGGAGCAGCATCGCGACGGTGGCGTCATCATATAAGACCGTCGAGGCAGAGAGCGAAACCCACTCAGGTAATCCTCCTCCAGTACTGGTGGTGTGTATTTCAAGGTTCTGTACGCTTTTTCCACTGCGCAAAGTGGCGAGAATTGCCGGAGTGAGTATGCCTCGGATGGCATAGGTTAATGTGGATGAAGTCCCTTTTTTTGCATACTTCGTATGCCAATCGTAAGCGGGGACATTGGCATATAAAAGTTCATGTTGTTCAAAGTCCCAGATCACGACAGGGAAGGGTGCGTGTTCCATGAAGTTCTCAAATAAATGCTCATAGCGGTCACGTATCTGCTGGACTCGCTGCTTATCGGTAATATCTCTTACCGCGGCAAGGGCGTTCCCTGAATGTCTCAGAGTTGAAATTTGGCAGGCAAATTGGCGTATTTTTCCATGAATCTCCAGCGAGTAGGTGACTTCAACCATAGGTTCGCCTGTTCGAAGATGCGCCATGGCGTTGCGGAAACTTGTGCTGACAGAGCTTGGAAGGCATTCGTCCATTTTTTTTCCAAGAAATTGCTCAGGCGGAACATATAAATTTTCGGTTTCGGCAGTGTGATAGTCCAAAATTGTTGCGTCTGGTTGTAAGATAAAATAATACATAAAAGTCCGCCTATTTAGTGCTGGTCAGAGCTGGTGAAATATTCAATGATCGTCATCGTCTGAGCGTATGCAGTTTCGAAATCGCACGCCTGAATCGACTCGGCCAATGCGTTAATTTCTTCCTGAATATCGGCAAATACCACCGAAGCGTTGCCAAGCTGCTCAAAAAGGTTCATCGCTTCAATATCATCATTCGCAAGTTTGCCTGCCAGTATTTGTAAATGTTCGATGAGCTGCGCTGTGCTTCTTGTTATTGAATGTGTAGTTAAATCCCCGTTTATTGTTGCGGTTTCTTGACTCTGAATAGCACAGAGAAGTGGGTCAAGGTGCTCCATTACAGAATCAAGTGCAGTAGCAATCTGTGTGCTATTTCCACGTGCAGCAGCTTTTTCCAGTTCCCCTGCAGCAGTATATAACGGCAATGCGCCTATATTTCCTGCCGCGCCACGCAGAGTGTGTGCCAAGCGAGTGGCTTCTTCTTGATCGATCGCATTGCGGAACTGATCAATGAAATCAGACTGGTTTCTCTTAAACACTTGGAGAAGTTTCTGGTAGAGCGCCATATTGTTCTGTGTTGTGCGCAACCCTTGACGTACATCAACGCCAGGTAAGTTGTCGAGAGCGGCGCTGTCATTTGCTGGCACCGTGGTATGGTGTATTGGTGTTATTACTTGTCGATGCGGAGCTGGAACAATCCAACGCGCCATTTTAGTAAACATATCGCGGAGGTTCAGCGGTTTGCCGATATGATCATTCATTCCCGCTGCAAGTGTCTTTTCCTGATCGCCAGCCATAACGTTTGCCGTCATTGCAATAATCGGAAGTTCGGCAAATCGGAGTTGCTGTCGTATTGCCTGCGTCGCAGCATACCCATCCATTATAGGCATCTGGCAATCCATTAGAATGCCGTCAAAATCGGCATCTTCCGCCAAAATATCAAGTGCTTCCCGCCCGTGGTTAGCGACGACAACAGCGATGCCATTATTACCAAGAACGTCAATCGCCAGCGCACGATTTAACTCGTTGTCTTCCACGAGGAGTATTCGCGCACCAATAAGCTTTTCAACCGCGCTCTGCATGCTTTCGTATTCACTTTCCACATACCGGGTAATGAGTTCCGCTTTTCCCATGGCAATCATTATTGCTTCCAGCAAGCTTGAAGGAGTAAATGGCTTATGCAAGCACGCGGATATTGCGACGTTATCAAACGCTAGCATGGTTTCCGCGCACCCACTTGGCATCATTAGGATATATTTCGTTTTTTCATGCAATGCAATGTTGCTTGCCAAAGCACGTACAACCTCGTTCCCTCCAATATCGTGCAGATCCGCATCAAGCAATATGAGATCGTACTTCGATGTATCGGCTCGCTCTTGAACCAGAATAAGAGCAGTTGCCCCGTTCGGGGCTTGATCTACTCGGAATCCAAAGCCTGTGAGAAGGTTCGTCAGAATATCCATCGATGTTGCATTATCTTCTACTACCAATATAGAGAGTGAACCGATCTCCTGCGCTAAAGATGGCGTTTCGACCGAACCTAGTTTTTGTTTTTCGAAGACAGCGGTAAAAGAGAACGTACTCCCCCTCCCTTCATCGCTTTCAAGCCAAATGTCACCCTGCATCATTTTCGTGAGTTTCAAGGAGATCACTAATCCAAGCCCCGTCCCGCCGAAACGACGCGTTGTCGAATTATCTCCCTGAATAAAGGATTGGAAGAGTTTGGCTTGCTGTTCTTTGCTGATTCCAACTCCCGTATCGCGCACGATGAAGCGTAGTCGCACATACGCTGCTTCTTCTTCCTCGACAGCTACGCCTATCACTACCTCTCCATGATCGGTGAACTTGATGGCGTTCATCGATAAATTTACAAGTATTTGGCGCAATCGCATTGGATCGCCAATTAACGACACTGGCAAAGTAGATGGTAGGTCAAAGAGAAGCTCGATCCCTTTTTCTTGTGCCTTTAACGTAATAATATTGGTGAGTGAATCGAACACTTCTTCAAGGCGAAAGGGGACATTTTCGATTTCCAGCTTGCCTGCTTCTATCTTCGAAAAATCGAGAATGTCATTCAGTATTCCCAATAACGACGTAGCGGCAAGATGTACTTTCTGGATGTAGTTTTTCTGTTTTTCATTTAATCCCGTCTGGAGTGCAAGCTGTGAAAGTCCGATAATCGCGTTCATCGGGGTGCGCAACTCGTGGCTCATATTGGCAAGGAACTCGCTTTTTGCTTTATTTGCGGCCACAGCTTCACGTCGAGCCAATTGTAAACGTTCTGTGCGCTCGGCAACACGTCGTTCGAGCACGGCATGGCTTTGTTCAAGTTTTTGTTGCGTATCATGAAGGGCATTGCGCGATGCGGAAACTTTTGTAAGGGAGCGGCCGGTGATAACTAACATTACCGTTAACCCCACAAATAAGACCGCTCCGCTCACGAGTAGACCAAGGTGCTCTTTCCATTGAGGAATAGTGTAGAACCGAATTTCTGCATCAGCAGGGAGATGCTCTGCCGTAAGCCCAAACCGTTCAAGTACACGCGCGTCGTATGCGCGGACAAAGATCCCGTCTGGGTTGGCAAGAATCGTGTCGGACTGGCCAGTGGCAAGCTCCATTATACCCTGAGCTGCGATGCGCCCAACGTGTTTGCTGCTTAACATGTATCCGCCTATAATGCCACTTCCCAGAAGTGAATCCCAGTGACTAAAGGTCGGCGCTTGAGCTATCCCAGCAATTCTCTGTGCTACCCGATAGGGATCAAGGTCTCGTCCCGATGGTGTATGTGTGAGCGGAAGGTAAAAAATTGCATCTTCTGCGGAAATTCTGTGAATAGCTTCAACTAGCTCATCCACTTCAAGATTCAGAAGAAAATGGAGGTTCCCATTCTTGACTTTTGAAAGTTCTGCGCGTTGGAGTTGAGCAACTCTCTCCGCTCCACTTTGAGAGAGTGTTTCGCCAACGATATACAGCGTGCGAGGCTGAAATCGCTCTAGTACATCACGTACTGCGCCGTACACATTGGAGCCATATGAGAAAATGTGGGTATGCTCTTCGCATTGAAAGTCTTCCCGGAACATTACACTGGGATCGATCATCAACAAAGGGACCGAAAGGAAATCTTTATCGAGTGTCATTAAAAATAATGATGCTGGTTCAGACATAGAAACTATAGCATCAAGCCTGATATCTGCGTATTTTTCACTGATGTAGCGCCGGAATTTTTCTCGATGCGCCTCCGTAGGAAAACGTGCGGCGTCCAGATTTTCGTCAAAGAGATTGATCAGTGGAATGGTGTCATGCAAAACTTCCATCAGTCCAAGTCGTATAGCATGGTCCCAATGGTTGGTATCATTAAATGAGTAGATGATGAGAATATTTTTTTGCGGCGACAAAACTTCTACGGCTACGCTCACGTTTGCGGTCGTAAACATGAGCAGAAAAGATATTATATGTGCAATCCGCTTTATTTGCTGTGAGTGTAACATCGCATTCCCCACCGCACTTGCCTGAATGGCATATGACTTCTGTGGCGAACCTTACTCTATTTACTTTTTTGATGCAATGAGATTTGATTTTTTCTCTAAACGCCCCCCTTGCCGTTCAACAAGGGGGGCACAAAGTAGAGAATCGATTATGCGACTAGAACAGTGACTGAATCCCCAGTATTGCCGATGCCATGAGCGTGGTAGCGCTTGGGAAAATCACCAGCGTCATTGTGCCGATGCCACCCCAGATGGTAGCAAACGCCATAATACCTGAAGCATACTTTGCGCAGGAGGTGCACGCGCAAACATCAAACTCTTCAGTTGCTGGCTTGAAGTACATGGCCACGATCAGGCGCAGGTAGTAGTATATGGATACTACACTGCTGATAATGCCGAATACCGCCAACCAGATGTTCCCTGCTTCAACCGCGCTGGTGAAGAGGTAGAACTTTGCAATAAAGCCAATGGTCGGCGGGAAGCCGACAAAAGAGAGCATAAAGAGCGCAATCACTGCGGCGACAAATGGATGCTTTTTTGCAAGTCCATTGAAGTCATCAAAAGTGATCCGCTTTTCGCCTTGACCAGTCAGATAGCTCAGAGCCGCAAACACGCCGAGCGAGCCAATGGCATAGGCTGCAAGGTAGAACAGCACAGAGGCGGCAGCGTTGCCCGTCATGCTGAGTGATGCGATACCGATCAGCAGATATCCGCTGTGAACGATACCAGAAGCCGCCAGCATCCGCTTGACGTTGTCTTGCGCCATCGCGAGGAAGTTCCCCGCGAAGAGGGTCAAGATCGCGACCACCGAAACCGGCCCGACCCAGATTTCCTGAACATCGAGGAAGTCGACCATAAAGAGGCGGAGCATAACCGCAAAGCTAGCTGCTTTGACCCCGGTTGCCATGAAACCCGTCACCGGCATTGCCGCGCCATCATACACATCTGGTGTCCACGCATGCATTGGGAAGGCAGCGACTTTAAAGAAGAGCGCGATCAAAATGAGCGTAATTCCTGCCACTAAGAATGGCATTGACTCACCCGCATGAGCGCTTACATACGTGCTGATCTCAGAAATAACAGTGGTTCCGGTTGCGCCGTAGATGAAGGCTGCGCCCATCACAAAGAACGCTCCTGCAAACGCACCGAGCATGAGGTACTTAAAGACGGCTTCCGTCGCGTTGCTATTCGTACGATTCATCCCGATGAGCACGTAGACAGAAAGCGACATAATCTCAAGTACAACGAAGATCGTGACCAGCTCACCTGCCATTGACATAAGCATCATGCCAAAAACAGCGAAGAGTACCAGTGCGTTGTACTCGAGACGGTGAAAGTTGTTCGTAGCGAAATAGGATGTCGACATAGAATTTGTCACCATACCGCACACAATCACAATCAGGCAGACAAAGCCGGAGAAGGTGTCGGCAATAAACATTCCATGAAACAGACCACCCTCAGCGCCAACACTGTAGAGGCTTCCCATTTGGAAAAACTGCACTAACGCGGCCACACCTAAGAAAACGTTGGCCACAATAGCGGATGTCATAAGGCCAAAGTTTTTTGTTGCGCTTACCAGCATTAAAGCAGACGCACCAACAAAAACAATAATCGCGGGCACAAGCAGGATAAAGTTATCGACCCACATTAGCGTTGCCCCCCTTTCACGACACTGTGCTCAGCCACAAACACCGATTGGGGTTGCGATATCTGGCTGATGTAACGTTCCACACTTGGCTCAATCTTTTTCAAGAAGGGCTGCGGATGAATACCCATATAAATAATCAGGAGTAATACTGGTGCAATACCGATGATTTCGCGACCGTTCAGATCGGCAAATTTTACGGTGAGATCGTTGGTTTTCTGGAAGATAACGCGCTGATACATCCAGAGCATATACGCCACGCCGACTAAGACGGATGTAGCGGCGATAGTGCCAAGCAACCAGTGGTATTTGAACGTACCAAGAATGATCAGGAATTCACCGATAAAGCCGTTGGTACCCGGCAGACCGCAACTTGCCAGCATCGCAACCGCGAAGAAAGTTGCGTACACCGGAGCGACTTTTGCGATACCGCCCAGCGAATCGATATTGCGTGTTCCGAGACGTTCTTCCAGCAAACCGACGAGCAAGAAGAGTACACCCGTTGCCATCGCATGAGCAACGATCTGATAGACGCTTCCGACCATCGCTTCGGTATTCAGTGCAAAGATACCGACCGCAATAATCCCAAGGTGTGATGCCGAAGAATAGGCCAGCATCCGTTTCACATCTTGTTGTTTGATCGCCGCGATTCCACAGTACACCATGCCGATTAAGCCAAGCACGATCAGCGGAGTCGCATACATCAAGTACTCTTGCGGATAAACAGGCATCACGAAACGGATAACCGCATAGATTCCGAGCTTCGCCATGATGGCAGAGAGGATGAATGTTGCTCCGGTTGGCGCTTCGGTATACGCATCAGGTAACCACGTATGGAGCGGAAACAGTGGAATTTTAATCGCAAATGCCAGCATGAAGGCAGCAAATACCCAGAACGCTTCCTTGCCAGTCAGGCTCACGCTCGTGAGGTCTTCCAGCGCAAAGCTCCATACGCCGCTAACGGTCTGGAAACTGTACGCAAGGTACAGAATCGCTACGAACATAAAGAGCGATCCTACCATGGTGTAGACCGTAATCTTCACCGCAGCCGCGTAGCGATTCGCGCCGCCATACAGACCAATCATAAAGAAAATCGGAATCAGCATTACTTCCCAGAACACATAGAAGAGAATCAGGTCAAGTGAACTCAGCGTTCCGACCATCGCCCCTTGCACGAGAAGCATGTTGCCCCAGTACCCTTTGCTTTTATCGTTCCACAGGAGCAAGAATGCTACTGGGAAAAGCAAAGCGACCAGCATGAGGATCATCAAACTGATGCCATCAATGCCAAGCGTATAGCTGATGCCATAGCTCTTGATCCAGTAGTAGCTCTCAACAAACTCGTATCCGCCTGTTGACTGAAATCCTTGATACGTCATGATCCCAAGGGCAAGCACGATGAGCGAAACGGCAAAGCCGATGCTGCGGGCGACACTGGGTGAAAGCGGTGCAATCAGTACCAGTGCACCAGCCACAATTGGCAGAAAAATTAGAATAGATAACATGGAGTCAAACATCATTCCCCCTTACACCAGTTTCGCCATGGTGATGCACAAAACGGCAATCCCCACTACCATGTAGGCAGCATAGGCGCGAGCCCGGCCACACTGGGTGATGGCAAACACATTGCCAATCCCACGATAGAGCCGGCGCGTGTTGCGAACGGCACCATCAATGATCAGGTTATCAAGCACCTTCGCGACAAACGTACTGAGAACATGGAGTGACTTGACAAACACAAAGTCGTACAGCTCGTCGACGTAGTACTTTTGTTTGAGGATGCGCACCACAGTAGTATCGACCACTGGTTCGGTTGCCCCTTTGCCAAAGAGCTTCCATGCGACAAAGATCCCGACCAATGCCACGCCAACACTGGCGGCCATCAGGGCATATTCCGCCGCGTGGGAAATGTGTGCCATTTCCACCGTTGGTGCCGATTCGCCAATCCAGTTTTGGAACCAAGCATTGCCGCCAAGGACAACCGGTACGCCAAAGAAACCAGCAATCGCCGCGCCGATAGCCAGCACAATGAGCACACCCGTCATATTGAACGGTGCTTCATGCGCATGATTGTAGGCATGGTGGTCGCGTGGATTCCCGTGGAAAGTTAAGAAGAACATGCGGAACATATAGTAGGCAGTCAGACCAGCCGTCCCCATCCCCATAATCCAAATCACATATTGACCTTGTAGGAAGGCCGCCAGCAGGATTTCATCCTTACTGAAAAAGCCGGAAAACGGTGGGATACCGGCAATAGCAATCGTACCGATCAGCATGGTGATGTAGGTAATTGGTAGCTTTGATCTCAGGCCGCCCATTTTCCAGACGTTTTGTTCATGGTGCAGGGCATAAATGACCGCACCAGCGCCAAGGAACAAGAGTGCCTTAAAGAACGCATGGGTTGTGACGTGGAAAATCCCCGCCGAATACGCACCTAAGCCCACCGCCACAAACATGTAGCCAAGCTGAGAAACCGTTGAGTACGCGAGAATTTTCTTGATATCACTTTGCTGCGTAGCAATCGTTGCCGCTACCAAAGCGGTACAAATCCCAATCCACGCAATCACTTCACCGGCAATCGGTGCCGCGCTGTAGAGGAAAGAGAAGCGTGCGACCATGTAGACACCCGCGGTAACCATCGTCGCCGCGTGGATCAGTGCCGATACTGGCGTCGGGCCAGCCATCGCATCTGGTAGCCAAACATACAAGGGAATCTGCGCCGATTTCCCGGTTGCACCCACAAAGAGGAGCAAACAGACGGCAAGCGTGAGAGTCGGTGTCAAGCTACTGGCATTTTCAGAGAGTGCCAAGAACGAGAAGCCATTTTCGCCGATCGCCCAGAAGAGTAAAATCATCCCAAGCAGGAAACCAAAGTCACCCACACGGTTGACGATAAATGCCTTGTTCCCAGCAACCACGTTTTCTGCTTCGCTGTAGTAGAAGCTAATCAGGAGATATGAACAGAGTCCAACCCCTTCCCAGCCAACAAAGAGCAGAACTGGGTTATCAGCAAGTACAAGGATTAACATGCTCCCCATGAAGAGGTTCAGGTACGCAAAGAATTTCCCGAATTCTTTATCCTGCGCCATGTAACCCGTCGAGTAGACGTGAATCAGGGTTCCGATAAAGGTGACAAAAAGAATCATCATCCCCGAAAGGGTGTCGGCAAGAAATCCGATATCCAGCGTCAGCGAGCCAACGCTCATCCATTCAAACGCCGTATACGTGATGACGCGAGCATCCTCTGGCAGCGCCAGAAGCTCCATAAAAACCATAAGCGCCACAACAAAACTTGCGGCGGGCCCTGCGACTGCCAATAAGCCGTAAAGGCCATTTGGCAGTTTGGTTTTCTTGCAGGTGACCATGTAAAGCAGCCCAATGACCGTTGCCCCGATCAGGGGGAACAGTGGAATCAGGCCAAGCAGTGCTGATTGATTCTGCATGTGTTCTACCTTCCTGTCGTTGCTACATCACCCGCGTAAAACGCGGAAGAAGTCGATGTCGAGTGAGCCTTTATTGCGGTACATTAAGATGACCACAGCGAGTGCCAACGCCGCTTCTGCTGCGGCAACCGCCATAATGATGATCGCCATCACGTGACCATCCATCCCGTGCCAGAAACGGCTGAGAGAGATGAACGCCAGATTGCCTGCATTCAGCATCAATTCAATGGACATAAAAACCGTAAACACATTGCGTCGTGAAATAACCCCAAGAACCCCCATCAGGAAGAGGATGACGGCAAGGGCGAGAAACGCCTGAATACTTACCATAATTACACCTTCCTCTTCGCCAGCATAACCGCCCCAAGCAAGGCGACTACGAGTAGCACGGATACGATTTCAAATGGGAAGACCCATTTGATGAACAGCAGTTGACCAACCGCATGAATGCCACCGAAACCTTCAGGTAACGGCACACTCATATCGGCACCGGGAAGCTGACGGACGACTTTCAACAGGAACGCGCCAACCGGAGTCAGCACAACCGCGCCACCAATCAGGAAGTACCAGCGCGTTGGTTCCGCTGGCAAGTCAGCATCACGCACGTTCAGGAACATGATAATGAAGACAATGAGCGACATGATCGCACCGGCGTAAACAATAATTTGTACCGCGAAGAGCAGGGAAGCCGAGAGCATGGCGTACAGCCCAGCGAGGGCAATTAAGGTAACAATAAAGCTCAGTGCGCTATTCAGTGGGTGGCGAAACAGAATCAGCCCAGCCGCGCCTGCGACCGCTAATCCTGCAAAACCCAGGAACAATACCAGTGACAGCAGTTCCATCAGTTCTCCTCCTTCGTCATTCCGGGGGTCGCCATGAGCGCCTCTTTGGTCATGACCATTGCCTCGCGGCTTTCGGTAACCACCGAAAAAATCCCCGTGTCCATCCGGATCGCATCAACTGGGCACGCTTCCACGCAGAAGCCGCAGTAGATACACTCCAGCAAATCGATATCAAAACGGGCTGGCATCTTTTCGGTCACGCCATCTGTCCGTTCGGTCGCTTCAATCAGAATACATTTTGCGGGGCAGTTGGTGGCACACATAAAGCAGGCAACACATTTGATGGTTCCATCTTCGCGCGTGGTCAGGCGATGACGCCCTCTCCAGCGCTCAGGGATATCCGGCTGCTGCTCGGGGTACTCACGCACCGCCAAATTTGACGTATCGGAGATATTGCGCAGAAAGTGCTTGAGGGTCAGCTTCATCCCACTGAAAACTTCAGGGAGATAAATCTTTTCTCTCAGCGTTCCGCCAGTTCTCTCCACGGTATACACTTTTTTAGACATGACTTATTGGCCTCCTTTTCCTGGCACTACAGGCATACGACGACGGCGCCGGTAATGAAAATATTGAGCAGTGCCAGTGGCAGCAGGTATTTCCATCCGAGGTTCTGCAGCTGGTCATAGCGGAAACGTGGCAATGTCCAACGAATCCAGACATAGAGGAAACCGAAGAAGAAGGTCTTCATCAGGAACACAACAATCTGAATTACCACAGTTAGCATTTGCGAAGCCGCATCACCTGCCAAGATCGAAATCCCCAGTAAGCCCTGAATACCAAACATAACCACCAGAAACGCCCACGTAAGAATTTTGGTCTCACGCGTCCGCTTATCATCCGCCGTTGTGTAGTGACTGCGGTTGGTGCGGTGCATCCAAAAGATGAATGCCAAGAAGGCAACCGGAACAATAACCATCAGGATGGCTGCGACCAGCATGGAGTTTTCGCGCAACATTTCGGTTGTGACATACGGAATGTTGTAGCCGCCAAAGTAGAGCGTGGCGATGAGCGCACTCGATACGAACATCGCCACGTACTCGCCCATGAAGAAAAGAGCGAATTTCATTGAGCTGTACTCGGTGTGGTAGCCGCCAACGATTTCCGATTCCCCTTCGGCACAGTCAAACGGAGTACGGTTTGATTCTGCAATAGCCGCAATCATAAAGAGTAAGAAACCAAACGGCTGCAGGAAAATCCCCCAGTTTGGCAAGAAGCCAAAGAGCAGTTCACTCTGCGTCCGTACCATCTGATTCAGGTCTACGGTGCCATAGCATATCAAAATGCCGATCAGCGCCAGACCCATCGGAACTTCATAGCTGATCACCTGCGCCGAGGCGCGTAAGCCGCCAAGGATACTGTACTTGTTGTGCGATGCCCAACCCGCCAGAATAATTCCGTACACGGCAATCCCAGCAATGCCAAGGAACCACAGGATACCGATGTCGGTTGGGATCGCCTGCATGAGGTAGCTCTTGTCGCCAATTTCCACGCTGTCTGCAAACGGAATGACCGCAAATGTCAGCAGTGAGGCGGAGAAAAGAATGGCCGGAGCAATATAGAAGTAAAATTTGTTCTTAATGTGGCGCGGCGTCAGATCTTCTTTGAAGATCAACTTCACCGCATCTGCAATCGGCTGAATCAGACCAAAGAGGGTGATTCCCCCGATATGACAGCGGTTGGGGCCACTCCGATCCTGAATGTACGACGCACCGCGACGCTCAAGCCAGACAAAGATCGGTACGAAGAGCAGTGGAACGACCACGGCAAAGACGATGCGCAGAAGCACCATAAGTACGTCAACCCACGTCATTGAGCACCCCCTTTCAGATTCAACCCATTTTCAGGGATTGCGTTCCAATCAACCTGCGCCAAAGCTGGTACGCTGGCACTCAATTGTTGGCGAACGGCACCGAGTTCCGCTTTGATGGCGTTACCACTGAGTGCCGCCATCACCTGTTCGGGACGGCGCGCAAAGCACTCTTTTTCGATGGCACAAGTAACTTCTTGCAGGATACTGTCGACGTTGACGACCACACCAGCGTACTCGGTGTACGAAGCGCATGGAATCACCGTTTGCGCGGAATCCGCGAGGGCAATACGGTGTGAGCCAACAAAAATAACCTGCTTGCCAGCAAAGAGCGCTTCAAATTCGCGTTTGTCTGAAGCCGTGAGCGATAGATCGTTGTTGAGAACAACGACCACTTCTGCCGTTTTCAGGTTGCTGATCAGCTTTTGGCGATCGGTGCTAATACCGAGCAGCTCCAGCGAAGCGCGGTTGGCGGCTTTGTCCTCTTTAAGCAAAAGGTCATCGCCATCACCTTTCACGATATATCCATCGGCGTAGCCAGAAAGGTATCCATCGTAATGAGTGGCCAACGATTTGGCGACCGCCATTTGTTCGGTTGTCCAGCTTGGCGAAACGATAAAGACAGCTTTGCCTTTCGCAGCGCTTAGCAGTGCCACCGCTTGCGAGGTGGCGATATCGACCGCCTCAAAACGCTCGCTGGCTTTGGCCGTCGTGAGACGGTTTTCGTTTTCCTTGCGATAGCTCAAGCGGCCAGCGTCACACATAAAGTGCCCATTGACTTGCGCATTTTCACGTGGGCGGAAACGGTACACCCGCTCTGCTTTGTACTTTTCTTGATTGTGGTCAACGTAAATACTGCACCCCTTGGCACAGCCGTGACACACGCTCTTTTCGGAAGACATGAACCAGACCCGCTGCTTGAAACGGAAATCACGGCTCGTCATGGCTCCAACCGGGCAAATATCGACTACGTTCAGTGCGTAGCGGTTATTGATGGGCTTCTCTGGGAAGGTGGTAACTTTTGCTTTGTCGCAACGGTTGACAATACCAAGTTCCGCCGTTTTTGTATATTTACGCAGAAAACGGACACAGCGGGCGCACAGTACGCAACGCTCTTGGTCGTGCACAACGCCACAGCCAAAGTCGAGATTCTTTTCTTTGGCAACTTTTTCTACTTCCATCCGGCTTTTAGAAAGGCCAGCTTCCATGTAGTAGTCTTGCAGCTTGCACTCACCAGCCTGATCGCAGATTGGGCAATCAAGCGGGTGGTTAATCAGTTCGAATTCCAGTACCTTACGGCGCAGATTCATGGATGATTCTGAGCTGAGAGAAACTTTCATCCCTTCTTTTACTGGAGTATTGCAGGCGATTTGTGGCCCGCGGGCTCCCTCGACTTCTACCAGACACATGCGGCAGTTGCCATCAAACCCGAGCGCGGGATGGTAGCAGAAGTGGGGAATATGGATACCGACAGCGGAAAGCGCGTCGATGAGGTTTTTCCCCTCTTCAACTTGCAACTCCTGACCATCGACGTTCATGGTTATCAATTTTGACATCGTTTCTCCCCTCACCCGGCAAACGGGCATTTGCCCAGTTTGATGTGTTCTTCAAATTCGTGGCGAAACTTCTGGATGTAGCTGCGAGTCGGCATGGCCGCCGCGCCGGAAAGGACGCATACCGTCTTTCCTTCCATGTTGTCTGCCAGCTCCAGGAGCAAATCGAGGTCAGACATTTTCCCTTTGCCTGCTTCGATATTGGAGACAATCTTGTAAATCCACCCGGTTCCTTCACGGCACGGGGTGCACTGGCCACACGATTCGTGATGGTAGAAGTAAAGCAGGTTTTTCAGCGACTTCACCATGCACACCGTTTCGTCCAGGACGACTATTCCGCCCGAGCCGAGCATTGAGCCATGCTCTACGATTGACTCATAGTCAAGCATGCAGGTTTCAACCTCTTTGGGAGTCATAATCGGCGTCGAAGAGCCACCCGGGATAACCGCTTTGAGTTTGCGATTTTTCCACACGCCTCCCGCAAGGTCTTCGATGAAGCCTTTCATGGAAACGCCAAGCTCGGTTTCGTACACACCTGGCTTATTCACGTGACCGCTGATACCGAACAAGAATGTTCCGGCACTCTTTTCCGTGCCAAACTTGCGATACCCTTCGGCGCCGTGTTCAATGATGTACGGCACAGAAGCAATCGTTTGCACGTTGTTGATAATCGTCGGGCATTGGAAGAGACCGACAACCGCCGGAAAGGGAGGCTTGGAACGGGGCTGCCCCTTTTTCCCTTCTATCGATTCAATCAAAGCAGTTTCTTCACCACAAACATACGCGCCTGCGCCACGGTGAACCGTAATATCAACGCGGAAGTCCTTACCGCAAGCCTTTTCGCCGAGCAGACCAGCCGCGTAGGCTTCGTCAATCGCTGTGTTCAGCATTTCAGCCTGACGGACGAATTCACCACGGATATAAATGTAGGCATCATGTGAGTTGATGGCCCAACACGTAATGATAATCCCTTCGATCAGCATGTGCGGATCGTTTTCGATGATCTGGCGATCTTTAAATGTAGCCGGTTCTGATTCATCAGAGTTGATGCAGAGGTACGTTGGTTTGTCTAGCCCTTTGGGCAGGAACGACCACTTCATACCGGTTGGGAAGCCAGCACCACCACGGCCACGCAGGCCACTGGCCTTGACCATTTCAACGATCTGTGCCGGTTCCATGCTGAAGGCTTTTTCAATTTGCGAATACCCACCGTGAGCGCGGGCAACGGCCAGTGTACGTGAATCCTTGATGCCATATTTGGCGCTGAGGACTTTTACTTCTTGTACAGCCATATTTCCCCCTTCCTACGGTAGTTTCGCGAGTATTTCGTCGACTTTTTCAACAGTCAACCACTCGTGATAATCGTCATTTAACTGGAACATCGGCCCAGAGCCGCACGATCCAAGACACTCAACTTTTGTGAGCGTGTAGCGACCATCTTTGCTGGTCTCACCCGGCTTAATGCCGAGTTTCTTGGTCAGGTGCGCCAGAATTTCCTCGCCACCGCGCAGTTCGCACGAAAGGGTACGGCAAACCTGAAAATGGTATTTTCCCACTGGCTGCAAATTGTACATGGTGTAGAACGTTGCGACTTCATACACCTGCGTGACGGGAATATTGATCCGCTCCGCAAGATACTCCATGGCCTCGTAGCTGATCCAACCGTCCTGTTGCTGTATCAGCCACAGGCCTGGAAGATTGAGCGCCGCGGTGTCCGGGTAGCGCGTGAGGAGCTTTTGAAACTTAGCTTCGTTTTCTGCATTGAAAACGAATGGTTTGTTCGCCCGTGTGGGCTTTACTTCTGCACTCATCGGTCCAACTCACCTGCGATAATGTTGATACTGCCAAGGTTGATTACTGAATCAGCCACCATCGTCCCTTCTACCATGTCGGCGTACGCACTCATCATGTAAAAACATGGCGGACGTACTTTGATGCGGTATGGATGGCCACTGCCATCTGAAATCATATAAAAACCAAGTTCGCCGTTGGCCGCTTCGGTTGAATCGTATAATTCCGCCGCCGGTACCTTTACGCCGTCAAAAATCAACTTGAAGTGGTTCATCAATGCTTCAATGTTGCTGTAGACATCCGATTTGTTCGGCAGGAATACCGAAGGATTATCAACGTTGACGGAACCGCCGGGGATCATTTTCATGGCCTGGCGGACAATTTTCATCGACTGGAAGATCTCTTCATAGCGAACCATAAAGCGATCGTAGATATCACCCTTTGATCCGACAGGAATTTCGAAATCAAATTGGTCATAGTGGTAGTACGGAGCGTCTTTACGCAAGTCATACCCTACGCCACTCGCGCGAAGGCATGGGCCGGTAAATCCGTGCGAAAGTGCTTCGGCAGCGCTTACACAACTAATGTCTTGTGTGCGATCCTGGAAAATACGGTTTTTCTTGACGAGTGTGAGCGATTCGAGCGTACCGGTTTCACACTTTTTGAGCATTTCTTCGAGTTCAACTTCCCAACCTTCATGGAAATCGTGATACATGCCACCAATTCGTGTGAAGGAGTTCGTCAAACGCGCGCCCGTAAGTTTCGAGAGGAAATCGTACACATACTCGCGCTGGTTGTAGAGATACCAGTAGTTCGTTAACGCGCCCATATCAACGAGGTTGGCAGCAATACAAACAAGGTGATCGATAATGCGTGAAAGTTCAGAAATGATAACCCGCATGAATATGCAGCGTTCGGTGATCTGCACATCAAGCATTTTTTCGACCGCTTTGGCCAGACCAACGTTGTTCATCATGGCGGAACAGTAGTTCAATCGGTCGGTGTACGGAATAACCTGATTCCATGTTCCAACTTCGACACTCTTTTCAAAGCCACGGTGCAGATAGCCGATTTCATTGACAGCAGCAATGATCGTTTCACCATCAAGGGCAACAAAGGTGCGGATGGCGCCGTGCGTTGCAGGGTGAGACGGCCCGAGGTTCAAAAACATGAGGTCGGTGTTGAGGTATTTGTGCATATCAGCTTCGGGTATGATTGTCGTTTGACTCATCATTACACCCCCTTTTCCTTGAGACGCTGAACCATTTCATCCATCAAGCTATCTGACTCGGCCAAAATATGACGGCGTGTTATCGGATAATCTTTGCGCAGTGGATGCCCGACAAAATCCTTGTGATTCAGGATTCGTTTGAGGTTTGGATGGCCAATAAAGATAAAGCCAAATTGGTCAAACGCTTCGCGCTCCGCCCAGTTGGCACAGTTGAACAGTGTCGAGACAGTGGGAACTCCCGCTTGTGGGTCGTTCACGTATACCTTCACGCACACGACCGTATTGGTGTCCCAATTGCGCAGTACATAGGCTAACGCAAAACGGGTGGGCTGCGGCTTGGGGTAGGTCAAATAATCGATACCAGCAATGTCGAGCAACATGGCAAATCCGAATTCATCACGCAGTTTGCCGATCAGCGTTGCCACGTGTGCCGCTTCTACCACAAACGTTTCTTGGCCGCGAAATTGGATAACCTCTTTGATGATTCCGGGACATTTCGCTTGAACGGCACTTGAGAGAGATTGACTCATGAAAATTCCCCCTATGCCTTCACTGACAATACATCGTCATACAAGCCCTTAAAGTCAGGCTTGCGGTTGACAAGTACGGTTTCGCCAGCAAGTTTTTTCTGAATAAGAATCAGCGCGTCAAGGATAGCTTCCGGACGCGGTGGACATCCTGAAATGTACGCATCAACTGGGACGACTTGGTCGATTCCCTGTAAGGTGCAGTAATTGTCGTAAAATCCGCCCGAACACGCACAAGCACCAATGCTGACACACCATTTGGGGTCGGGCATTTGCTCGTAGATTCGCTTCAGGATCGGAGCCTGTTTCATCGTGATGGTGCCAGCAACCAGTAAAAGATCGGCCTGACGAGGCGAGAAGCGCACAACTTCTGCTCCAAAACGGGAAATGTCGTGTTGCGATGCCGCAGCACTCATAAACTCAATTGCGCAACACGCGGTTCCGTAAATCATTGGCCACAACGAATACGTTCTTGCCCAGTTAACGACGGCATCCATACGTGTCGTGATGATGCTGTTGCCAAACGAGGCTTCCAGCCCTACTTGCCCTACTCCCACTTCAGCGCTCCTTTCTGAATGACGTAGATCAGACCACCGAGCAGCGAGACAATGAAGATCATCATGGCAACAAAGCCATGCATCCCCAACTCCTGCACATTCACCGCCCAGGGGAACATGAAGATCGCTTCGATGTCGAAGATGATGAAGAGAATGGCGACCAGGTAATACTTTACGCTAAAACGCTGTGTCGAAGTTCCCACCATCGTCGAGATACCGCTTTCGTAGATGTCATTCTTGATTGCGCCGTCGGAGTGCGGCCCGATGAATTTCATCAGGATAAACACTGCCGGAAGAATGAGCGCAATACCGATAAACAACACGGAAGCCATCACAAGTTCTGCAGACATAGGCCTTCCCTCAAATAAATGTTCGGCATTTTCATGCCGGAAAAAAGCAAAGTATACGGTATACAATCCAGTAGAACAGAGTATCAGATTTTTTGGGCAAAGAAAAGAGTCATGTTCTTTGTTTAACAATGGAGCAGTGCAAAATTTGCACTGAGTCACATAGCAGCCATGAAGTAACCTCAGTTAAGTAGAGAGAAATTGCCATAATGTTGTTTTGCCGGTTTATTTACCCGTTAGCGTTTGACAGTCAGGGTAAATCTGCCTTATAGAATTGCCCGCTACGCATCATAAAAACGAATCAAAGAGAGTGGTATGTTAAACCTAAAACCAGAAGTTGTTGCTCAATTAGAGCGAGTATTAAGCTCTGTCGAAATGTTGCTCCCTAAGGCAATTAAGCCTATTGAATGGAAAACTTGTTATGCGGCGAATTGGCGTCGTCACTCATTTTCCGGCTATCTTGAGCCAGTGAGAGTGACCGACACGACTCGCCTTGACCAATTGTTGGGCGTTGAAGAGCAAAAAGCCATTATGGTGAATAATACCCGGCAATTTTTGCAAGGGTTGCCGGCGAATAATGCCCTGCTGTGGGGTTCACGTGGTACCGGCAAATCATCAATCGTAAAAGCGCTGCTCAACGAATATGCCGCTGAAGGGTTGCGCGTTATTCAGGTGGAAAAAGAAGACCTCATTTATATTGCTGAAATTTTTGCCGCCGTTGAAGGTCAGCCATACCGCTTTATTATGTTATGTGATGATCTCTCGTTCGAGGTGGGTGAGCTTTCGTACAAGATGCTGAAAAGCGCTCTTGATGGTTCGGTGTACTCTGCGCCAGAAAACGTGTTGATTTACGTCACGTCTAACCGTCGTTATTTGCTTCCCGAATACGATGGCGATCATCTTGGGGGGAAATATGTGAGAGGCGAGTTGCAGCAGAGTGAAATTATGGAAGAGAAAAGCTCACTCTCTGATCGCTTCGGTTTGTGGGTGCCATTTCACGTATTTTCGCAAGATCGCTATCTTGAGGCAGTTCAACTGTGCTTTGAGCAGTGGGGCAAACGTTTGAACACGACTATCCCGTGGTCGAAAGAGGTCGAGTCAGCCGCTATTGGCTGGAGTCACGAGAAAACGAAACGGTGTGGCCGCACGGCCTTCCAGTTTTCGAAAAACTGGGTTGGGAAATATCTGCTGAAATAACCTGCAATGCAATAAAAAAGCCCGCTCGCGCGGGCTTTTTTTGTAGGCAGAGGGGGGCTTCTGCGCGTTATTTAATCGTGAATGAACCGTCTTTAGCGATGGCAATATTCTTATCAAGGTACTGAACGCCTTTTGGATGCTTGTACTTTTCATCTTCCATAACAAAGAACACTCCTGCAGCGCGTGCGCCCGTTGCGCAATGGATAAGCACAGGCTTGTCGGCTGGGATCTTCTTGATGGCGCTTTGGAAGTCGCCCATGAAGTCGCCATCTGGAATATTGATCGCGCCTGGAATCATACCATTGGCAATCTCTCTGGCGCCGCGAACATCAATAACGGTATATTTTCCAGAGGCAACTGCTTTGGTGAAGTCTTCTGGGGAGATAACCGCACTTGGGCCGCTGGTTGGTGCGGCAACAATGCCACTCGACTCATTCCCCCATGTTGGGAATTTTGATTTTTTCCAATCGGGGAATCCTGCTGAATATACTTTTACATTTTTATAGCCCATTTTAAGCGCGGCAGAGGCGGAAAAATGGCTTAAATCGCAATGATGGCCGCCGCACAGGAAGATAAGGTTCGTGTTCTTATCGTTCGGTAGTAGGCCCTTTTTCTGTTCAAACTGCGCCCATGGGATTGAAACTGAGCCAGGGATGAACTCTTTATTGTAGACAAGTGCTGGGCGCGAGTCCACGACGAGAACATTTTCCTTATCGCGAGCATCAACCATACGTTTTACATAAGGGGTGTCGGAAATCATGTAATTACCAGCAGCTTTCCAGCCCTGATCACCTTCGTAGTAAACCTTGATGTTTGTAACGCCATTTTTCTTTGCGATTTCAGCTGCTTCCGGGCTAAGTGGACAGGCAAGCCCACCACACCAGAAAATAATCAACTTGTCCTTTGGTAATTTGTCCAAGTTAGCTGCCACTGCGGCGGGAGGCATGTGGATAGAGCCAGGGATTGTCCCTTCTTGGAAACGTGGAAGTGGGCGAGCGTCCACCATGACAAAGCTTTTGTTTTTCTTCAGTGTTTCTTCAATTAACGGGGCGTCGCCATATTCCATCGCGAACAGCTTCATTACTTCTTCTGTGGTAATGCGCAGTGCCGGATCCTGTGGAACTGGAGTCGTGTGACCTGCTGCAGACGCAGCCGGTGCTGTCGTTGCAACGGTTGCCCCACTGCAACCGGAAAGAATCAGCAGAAACGAAGCAAAGACTGAAACCAGAAGCGTTAAAGACCATTTTGAAAAAGACATAAGTCACCACTCCTTAAAAAAATATGAAGTTGCACGAAATTCTATTGCTGCTTAGCCGCAAGAAGCGGGCTTTTCCTTCATTGGTGTCTCTGAGTCAGAGGCATGCTCGTAGAGGAACTTAAATACGTGCTTGATGGTGTTCTCTTTCAGCCCTGCTCCGCCACATGGAAGCTTATCTTTGGCCGTTGTGAACATCTCTTTCCACTCCGCTCTGGAAAATTTTCCAGGAACTGGGATTGGGTCAGCACAATCGCGGCTTTGACCGGTGAACCATGCCCACTGCCCACGAGCAGCATTGCCCGTTTCGTACTCGCTGATGTCAAATGACCACGCTGCTGTCGCGGACGTTAGCGCAATAACGGTAATTCCTAAAAATCTCTTCATGACACACTCCTTTTGTATACTTTTCCGGCCTACAGTATGTTTTCCGTAGGCCGATTTTATTGCTACCTGCAAATTCCGCCATTTAACAATCTGGTAAATAGACCCCACAATAGATACGGCCTTGTGCGAGAAAGATCAAGATATTTTTCTGGCAAGGGGTCTTCAGCTAGCAGATATATATAGGATAAAATTTCATAATAATCCCCGTATTGCTTTGTGCGAAAAAAGTTAGCTTAAGCCGATTTCTTGCTTGTGATGGCCTGTAAGTCTCAATTTTGTAATAACAAAGGCAATTGCTATTGCCGTGGCTGAGTGGGAAATAGCCTATTTCAAATAGTGTTGACATGTCTTCCTAAATGGTTATAATCCCATTGTTCTGAATGCGAAAAAAATTACATTCGCCATTCGCCGCCCACAGTTACGTGGGCGAAGTCTAACAAGGAGGATGCCATGACACTTACACGGTTGTTGCTGGCAGGTATTTTCACGATGCTGGTCTCACTTGGCGCTTTCGCTAGTGTGGATCACGCTATGTTTATTAAGGGACCATTTAAAAGCGGTCCTGAAGTTACCCAGAAATGCTTAGAGTGCCATCAGAAGCAAGGGAAAGATTTTATGGAAACGGCACACTGGAAATGGTCAGGAAAGCCGAATCTCGTAAAAGGGATGGAAAACTCCACCAAAGAGTACGGTAAGAAGAACATGATCAACAACTTCTGTATCTCGGTTGAAGGTGGCACTAATCCGCAAAATCAAGCGAGCTGTGCTGGCTGCCATGCAGGCTACGGGTGGAAAGATAACTCTTTTGATCATAAAAACCCTGCTAACATTGACTGTCTCGTTTGCCATACCACAGACGCTAACTACTTTGCCGCCAAAAAACGTGGTGGTGCGGGAGTTCCTGATCCGGCAGCTATTGAGAGCGGACGCCTTGACCTGGTTAAATCTGCAACCAGCATCGGGAAGCCTTCAATGGTAAACTGCGGCACCTGTCACTTCTATGGTGGCGGTGGTGATGCCGTAAAACACGGCGATCTTGATTCATCGCTTTTCAAAGCCGATCGTAACCTTGATGTTCACCTTGGTGGTGAAAAAGGGACTACTTGTATTACCTGCCACACTTCTGAGAAGAACCACAAAATCAAGGGTGCTTCTACGATGATGGCAACGTACGATGGACGGGTTGGCTGCACTGATTGTCACAAAGAGGCGCATCAGAATAATCCAATCATGGCCAAGCATCTCGACGCGGTGTCATGTCAAGCGTGCCATATCCCAACGCATTCACGTGGTCAGGCGACGAAAACCATGTGGGACTGGTCGACGGCGGGTGACAAGACGAAAGACCCAGACTGGGAATTTGACCGTGAAACCTATTATCCGACAAAGGGAACCATGAAATGGGAGAAGGATGTTGTCCCTACCTACATGTGGTACAGCGGAAAAACAAAGCGCTACATGAAGGGCGACACATTCGATCCGACAAAGACGCTTGAAATGAACGCTCCCGATGGCAGCATCGCTGACAAAAAAGCCAAAATCTACCCATTCAAGGCTCATGTTGGTAAGCAGCCATATGATACAAAATATAACTACTTGCTCACTCCGCACACCTTCCAAGGCTACTGGTCGCACCTTGACTGGCAGAAAGCTCTGATTGAAGGCGCAAAAGGGGCTGGCATGGAGTACAGCGGTAAGTACGACTTTGCCTCGACTGTAGAGTATGTTGGCGTTAACCATATGGTGGCACCAAAAGAGAAAGCACTGCAATGTGCTGACTGCCATAGCCCGCAAGGGAGACTCGACTGGAAAGCGCTTGGCTATGCTGCCGATCCGATGACCGGTGGAACAGCACGCAATAAGTAATCTCTGTTTCTTGTGGAATGCGTTGTGAAGCGGCCGGAGCGAAATGCTCCGGCCGCTTTTGCTATGAGCTTATAGCTTGCCTGCCAGATTCTGCGCTTGAATCCGGCCAGTGCACGCTGAGCTTTCGCAGTAGAATTGTTTGATGTAGAATCCCTGCGTCGGCACTATTTTAGCTCGTTGCGAAAGGTTTTTTATGACATCATGGCTTTTTCCTGCACGAAATCGCTTCTTCAACGGCAAGCGTTGGGTGAAGATATCCTTGCGCACACTGCATATCTGGTCGGTTGCTGTGGTGGTTGGGGCATATATTTATGGAATCCCGCACGATATGTGGCTGTGGCTGCATCATCTCTTGATTTTTAGTGGTTTTGCCCTAGTTGTCCTTGACGGGTGGACGCATGGTATTTATTTTTTACAACTCCGCTGTCACATTATATTCTTCAAAGTTCTGCTGCTTCTCGCTTGGCACCCGTGGTATCCTACACCGTTCTGGTTCCTTGCGGGTTTACTCATGGTCTCCTCATTTATTGCCCACGCTCCGGGGGATGTGCGTTATTATTCGCCATGGCACCGCAAGCGTATTGATGAGATGCGTGATATCAGGTAAGTGCCGCTAATTGAGAAGGGTGCAATATGCCGCCAGAGTCGGATGGAGAAAAAACCGAAGAGCCTACCCCGAAAAAGCTGCAGAAAGCTCGCGAAGAGGGGAATGTTGCCAAAAGCAAGGATCTGAGTGATACGGCGGTATTGCTGGCGGGGATCGTTGCGCTCTATATGTTTGGTGGTTACATGCTGGCGGGCTTTACCGATATGATGACCGCTCGTTTGAACTTTTCTGAAACTCCCTTTCCAACGATCAATGAGATTGTCCCTTTCCTTGTGCAAGCACTCAAAGAGATGGCGCGTATTTTATGGCCGTTGTTTTTAGTGATCACTCTTGTCGCGCTTGGAGTCAACTTGGCGCAAATAGGGCTTTTATGGAGTTCGAAGGCCTTTGCTCCAAAATTTGATAAGCTCAATCCCATCAAAGGGATCATGCAGAAATTCTCCATGAAAAATCTTGTGGAGTTGATCAAAACACTCCTGAAGGTGTTCGTTCTTGGGCCTGTTGCGTATTACGTGGCCAAAGCCGAAATTGATGTTATTCCCGGCTTATTGAACGCTACTCCTATGCAAACACTGGAAGTTATGGCGTGGATTGTCTTTAAAGTATGGATCATCATTATTATTATCATGTTCATTGTGAGTATGATCGATTTTGTATATCAAAAATATCAACATAACGAGCAGTTAAAGATGACGAAGCAGGAGGTAAAAGAAGAGCATAAGCAGCAAGAGGGGAATCCTGAGGTAAAACAGAAGATTCGTGCCATGCAGCGTGAAATGGTGATGAAGCGGATGATGCAGGATGTGCCGAAATCCGACGTCGTTATTACTAACCCGATTTTTCTGGCTATCGCGCTCAAATACGATACCACGGAAAAGAGCGCGCCGTATATTGTCGCTAAAGGGCAGGAGTTGATTGCCAAAAGAATCCGTGATATTGCGATCGAAAATAACGTTCCCATCTTTCAGGATCCGATGTTGGCTCGCCAGCTTTACGACTCACTTGAGGTGGGTGATGAGATTTCGCACGAACTCTATCAGGCGGTTGCGGAAATACTCGGCGAGATTTATAGACAAAAAGGGAAGATGTAACGTATAGTTATCCGTTGCTAAGAAGAGATAATTCCTTACTCTGGATGGTGAGTTTTGGCAACTGGATCCCCACGCACGAGCGCGATGAAACTGCTTAAATTCACGGCAAGCCCTGATGTTTTTGCCGCGTTCGGGATTATGTCGATTATTGCCATCATGGTGTTGCCTGTACCCACATTTTTGCTTGATATCCTGCTGACAGTCAGTATCGCTGCTTCCGTGCTAATTATTCTTATATCTCTTTATATCACTGAGCCTTTAGAGTTTTCAATCTTCCCGTCAGTGCTGTTGATCATCACTCTCTTTCGACTCGCCTTGAACGTTGCAACCACGCGAACAATTCTGCTGAATGGTGCCAATGGCGAAGGGGCGGCGGGTGAGGTTATTCAGGCTTTTGGCGAATTTGTCGTAGGCGGGAATTACGTTGTTGGTATTATTGTCTTTCTTATTCTCGTTATTATTAACTTTAAGGTTATCACAAACGGTTCGGGGCGCGTGGCGGAAGTCGCTGCTCGTTTCACCTTGGATGCGATGCCGGGAAAACAGATGGCAATCGACGCGGATCTGAATGCTGGAATGATCGACGAAATGGAAGCAAAATCCCGCCGCGATCGGATACGCCGTGAAGCTGATTTTTATGGAGCTATGGACGGTGCGTCAAAGTTTGTCAAGGGCGACGCCGTGGCAGGGATTATTATTACTGTCGTCAATATTGTGGGTGGTTTGATTATCGGTATGGCGCAAGGCGGTATGTCCTTTAGCGACGCGGCTGAGGTCTACACAATCCTTACGGTTGGCGATGGACTGGTCGGACAGATTCCGGCACTGATTGTCTCCACCGCCGTCGGTATGGTGGTGACGCGCGCCGCGAGTGAGTCGAACCTTGGCGAAGATATTGTGCAGCAGATCGTTATCAACCCCAAAGCACTGTGGGTTGCGGCAGTTATTATTTTCTTATTCGGGGTTGTGCCGGGGATGCCGACATTGCCTTTCTTGATTCTGGCCGCACTGATTGGCTTTCTGGCGTATATGGTCAGTATCGGGAAAGTTGGTGCCCGAGATGAAGATGGTAACCTGAGTGCCGTCGGGAAGTCGCAAAAACAAAAAGATGCTCCTGTAGCGGAAGAAGAAGCGAAGAAAACTGCCGAAGAAGAGGTCGAAGAGCTGCTGCAAATGGATGCACTAGAGCTCGAAGTCGGTTATGGCGTTATTCCGCTCATCGATTCCGCACAAGGTGGTGACTTGCTTGATCGGATCAAATCACTGCGCAAGCAAACGGCCATCGACCTTGGGTTTATCGTTCCACCAATCCGTATTCGCGACAATCTTCAGCTACGGCCAAATGATTATGTTTTTAAGCTTGACGGCATTGAAATAGGCCAAGGGGATGTCTATCCAGGCCAATCCTTAGCCATGAATCCTGGTGGTGGCGAAATTACGATTCCAGGGACTCCTACTATTGAACCGGCGTTCGGCCTTCCAGCAGTGTGGGTCGATGCTGAGCATTATGATGAAGCGCAGATGTTTGGCTATACGGTGGTCGATGCTGGAACGGTGATTGCTACTCACATCGGGGAGATCATTAAGCAACACGCCAGCGAAATACTGGGGAAACAGGAAACGCAACACCTGTTAGATAACATCAAGAAGACGCATCCCAGCGTGGTGACTGATCTCGTTCCGGGACTCCTCCCTTTGGGTGTAGTACAACGGGTTTTACAAAATCTTTTAGACGAACGGATCTCTATACGGAACCTGCTTACTATTCTTGAAGCGCTTGGCGATTATGCGACGGCCACGAAGGATCCTGATATCTTGACCGACTATGTTCGCGGTCGGTTGTCGCGTCAGGTATCTAAGCTCTATACCGATGAAAATAATGTCATGCGCGTCTTGACGATCGACCCTCGTCTGGAACAGATGATGGCTGAGGCAATACAGAAAAGTGAGCAGGGTCGTGTTATTGTAATAGACCCTCATAAAGCGCAAATGTTCCTCGTCAACCTGATCCAAACGGCAGATAAGCTTATCGAGCAGCAGGTTCCGCCTGTGCTGATGGTTTCGCCGGCAGTTCGTTCCGCGTTGCGACGGCTGATTGTGCGCTATGCGCCCAAGGTTTCCGTTATCGCTCACAGCGAAATAGCGGAAAACGTCAATATCGAATCGCTGGGGACTATTGGTCTGGAAGATCGGAAAGGGTGATAGATGCAAGTAAAACGCTATGAAGTTTTTGATATGCAAGAAGCCATGGAACGGATCAAAAAAGATCTTGGTCCTGATGCGGTGATTCTTTCGACGAAAAAAATTACCAAGCCAGGGAGTTTCGGGATTTTTTCGCGCCCACTCATAGAGGTTACGGCGGCCATCGATGCCAGCACGGCGACCAACAAGCCTGAACCTTTTACGAGTCGGGAAAAAAAATCTTCCAGCGCGGCGTCTGCGCCGCCGTCCACGTATTCTCCCAAAGGGAAAATGGTAGCCTCTTCCACCGAAGGTCACGAAGACCTTGATGTGCAGCGTTTGCTAGACGCCTTTAAGGAAGCGGCTCAAAACACAACGCCCACCGCGGGTGCTTCTGCAAGGGGTGCTGCTGTATCTTCGCGACCATCGGCGATTACGACTGCCCAGGAGGCATCGGCAGGCGAACTAAGCCGCATGATGCAGGAGATCAAGGAAATCAAAGAGCTTTTGCGCGACGAAAGCCTTGCGTCACGCGAATTGCGCCAACAGCAGGAGCAGATCACTCAGCTTCGGAAAACTTTGCGGCAGATTGCATCGGAAAAATATTCAGTTTCTCCGTCGTATTCGGAACAGTTGTACGCCGAACTTTACGATAAATTCACTGCGATTGGACTTGATCGCTATATTTCGCGCAAAATGGTCGACGCATTGCGGGCTAAACTCGGTGCCAATAGCGATCAAGAGACGGTCTGGCGACATGTGCGGCAGTTAGTCAAAAAACTGGTGCCTATGGCAGGGCCGATAGAGGTCGATGGCGTCAATCAAAAAGTAGTTGCGCTGGTGGGGCCAACTGGCGTGGGCAAAACAACGACCATCGCCAAACTGGCCGCCGACTACCTTCTTAACAAAGGGGTTACGGTAGGATTAGTTACGCTTGATACCTACCGTATTGCGGCCATAGAGCAGCTAAAAACCTATGCAAATATCATTAATGCCCCCGTGGAAGTTGTCAATCAAAACGACTCTTTGATGCTGGCGTTGCGGAAAAATTTCGATCGCGATCTTGTGCTGGTCGATACGGCAGGCCGTTCGCATAATGATACGCGGCAGATAGAGGATTTAGTTCGGTTTCTGCGCGAAGATCGCGTCAAGGTTGAGGTGCATCTGGTATTGAGTGCCACGACCAACTTGGCGAACCTGACCGATATCATCGACCGTTTTCAGGCGATTGAAATTAACCGCGTGATTGTGACGAAGCTGGACGAAACCGCTTCGTGCGGTTCGATATTCAGCGCATTGGCGAAAAAAGGGCTCCCCGTCTCATATTTCACGAATGGGCAGGATGTTCCCAATGACCTCATGCCGGCAGAGGCGACAACGTTCTACGATATTTTATTTGGTGCCGGAGGTGAGTCATGAGTCAACCTACCGATCAAGCGGCTTCATTGCGGCGTATGGCACAGGCACGCAAAAAAGAATCACTTCGCCGTGGGCGAGTGATTGCGGTTACCAGCGGCAAGGGTGGCGTGGGGAAAACGAATACGGTTGCCAATCTTGCGTGGTGGCTTTGCAAGGCTGGTCAAAAAGTGCTGGTATTTGATGCCGATTTAGGGCTGGCCAACATGGATATATTGCTTGGTATTACCCCTTCATATAACATCGGGGATGTGTTGGCGGGGCGATGCCAATTGCGCGATACGTTAGTCGCTGGCCCAGGCGGCATGCAGATTATTCCGGCTGGCAGTGGTCTTGAAGAACTTACCCGCTTAGAAGAATCGCAATTCACCTCTCTTTTGCAACAAGCGGAAGAGTTGGAGGATTTTGATATCATGTTGATCGACACGGGGGCGGGAATATCTGGCGTTGTGACGAATTTTCTGGTTGCTGCTGACGAAATTCTGGTTATCACGACGCCCGAACCTACGGCTTTTACCGATGCCTACGCCATGCTCAAGCTGATGATGGTCAAATATGAAAAAACTCACTTAAAGTTATTGGTGAACATGGCGCAAAATCCTGCTGATGCGCAGCAGGTTCACATGAAGATGTCTATGATGCTGAAACGGTTTTTAAAATGTGAAGTCCCTTTCTTGGGATATATCATTCAGGATGAAACGCTCCTCAAATGCGTGCGAAAGCAAAAACTTGTCTCAGAGGCGTTTCCGGCTTCGCCAGCGAGTAAGTGCTATGCCCAGGTTGTCAAGTCGCTGTTGGGAGAAGCATCGTCCGATGTCATCGAAACATCACCCTCAAACTTTTCTTCTTTCATGAAAAAGCTTATCGGCGGACGCCGATGAATCGGAAAAATATCGACCCGTGGCGTATTGCCATCGCTCTGGCTATGATAGGATCTTTTCTGATTGCTGGCATCAGTATGATGTTTTCGGAAAGTCCGTTATTCTATCTCCAAGTAGCTGGCGTGTCATTCGGCATTCTCCTTGCACTTGGCTATTTAATTGGCTTTATCTACCGTGAACTTTACCTGGACTATCGCACCCTTCAGGGGTCAATATATAAAAAAGAAGCACTCAAGACGCCGATTGCCGCACGGGTTGACTTTCGCCCTCCGCAAACTGAAGATCAAGTTTTGGAAGAAGAGGCGCTTGATATAGATTACGAATCTGAAAAAGAAAAAGAAATAAAAGAGGGATAGGTTGCTTGAACCTGGCAAGTGCAGGTATATAGTAGCTATCGGCTCGCACGGTTCGCTCTTAATGACGGTTTCGCTGTACAATAAATCAGGAACACTTTGCATCAACGGGGGATTGCATGAGAAGTTTCGAAGAACTTTGCCCGAGTGAAAATCTAAAAAAAGATCCGAAGGTGCGGAACTCGATCATAACCGAATATGCCCCGCTGATTCGTTATATTGCAACGAAAATTCATTTGGGTTTGCCGCCATCAATCGAACTTGACGACCTGATCAGTATTGGTGCGCTTGGCCTTATCGACGCCATAGACAAATACGACACGACACGAGGAGTCATGTTTAAAACGTACGCTGAATCGCGTATTCGCGGGAAAATTCTTGATGAACTTCGTAAGCTTGACTGGCTACCGCGCGGTTTGCGCCAGAAAAATAAAGCGCTTGAGCGTGCTTATGCCAAACTGGGTACTGTTGAGGGACGCGACATCGAAGATAGCAAGCTTGCTAGCGAGCTAGGTATTACTGAAGAAGAGCTGCCGCTCTTTATTGCGCAGGCATCGGGGTACACGATGCTGAGTCTTGACGAGGATGTCTACGATAAGGACGGCACTGAGTCGGGTACCTTTGGTGATATGCTGGCTGATGATGAACATGAATCCCCCGCGACTCAGGTTGAAGATAAGCAAATCCGTGATTTTATCCAAAAACGGATCGGTAGCTTGTCAGAAAAAGAGCAGCAGGTTATTGCGCTCTATTACTATGAAGATCTTACGATGAAGGAAATCGGCCTTGTGCTGGATATTACTGAATCGCGAGTCTCGCAAATCCACTCAAAAGCGTTGTTTCGCCTGAAAAAATCACTGGAACAACTGGTATAAATTTGACACGTTATCGACCAACGAACCCTGCAAGCAGAATAAAGGAGCGCCATTGGAACAGGTACGAATACTCGTAGTCGATGATTCGGCTTTCATGCGCAAGATGATATCGAGCATGATAGAGCGCGACCCAAACCTGAAGGTTGTCGGGACAGCACGCGATGGGCGCGATGCGATTGAAAAAGTAAAAGAGCTTCAACCCGATGTCATGACGCTTGACATCGAAATGCCCGCCATGGATGGGTTGAGTGCGCTCGAAATTATCATGGAGCAATACCCGCTTCCGGTCATTATGGTCAGTTCGCACACGACTGAAGGGGCAGAAATGACCCTCAGGGCGCTGGATCTTGGAGCGGTGGATTTTATTGCCAAACAAACCAGTTTCGTGAATACCGACATTGTCAAAATTGAGCAGGAATTGATCCGTAAAATTAAGGCGGTATCTGGGCGAAAAAGCTTTGTTGCCAATTATCGCCCTGCACTGCAAAGCTCACAGATTGCCAAAAAACGAGAAATGATGCAGCGCGGACGTTCCGGTGTGGCTGGACACGACGCCGTGCCTGAGCCGCAGCCGGTTCGTCAATACGCTCCAGTAGCGCCTGCAGCGCGTGGTGCTGCGGCGGTGCGCGTGATCGCAGTTGGTACGTCAACGGGTGGTCCACCAGCGCTACAGGCACTGCTTACAAAAATTCCTGCGTCACTATCGGTGCCAATGTTAATTGTGCAGCACATGCCGCCAGCATTCACTGGGCCACTGGCCAAGCGACTCAACTCGCTGTGTCAGATTGAAGTTCGCGAAGCTATTCATGGTGAACGCCTTGCCCCAGGGGTTGCCTTCTTGGCTCCAGGCGGCAAGCATATGACGGTGCGCAATGGAGGGATTGTCCTTTCTGACGAGCCTGTTGACTCACTCCATCGCCCCAGCGTTGATGTTATGGTGGCAAGTGCGATTCGCGAATACGGCAAATCGGTGCTTGGTGTCATTATGACGGGCATGGGAAGCGATGGCGCAAAGGCGATGAAGGTGCTTCACGATCAGGGGGGCACGGTGTTGGCGCAAAGTGCCGAGAGTTGTGTCGTCTATGGCATGCCACGTGCAGTAGTGGAAGCGAACGCCGCCAGCGAAGTGGCGGAACTCGGTCAGTTGGCTGATCGGGTGATGGCATACGTATAAAAGAGGTTTAGGTCATGGCTGATATTCTTTCGCAAGAAGAAATCGATGCTCTGCTTTCATCCGTTACCGACGAGGAAGAACCCGAGGCGGCGGTAGAGAGTATTGGCAACACCAGAAAAAAAATCAGCCTGTATGACTTTAAGCGTCCTGACCGCGTCAGCAAAGATCAGATGCGGTCAATTAAAAACTTGCACGATAAATTTGCGCGGAATTTTTCTTCCAGTCTTTCCGGATACCTCCGTTCAATTACCGATATCAACCTGATTAGCGTCGACCAGATGACGTATGGCGAATTCTTAATGAGCTTGCCCAATCCAACGAGTTTTAACATTGTCAGCATGCTTCCGCTTGATGGAAACTCGGTACTCGAAGTGAACCCATCATTAGTTTTTCCAATCATTGACAAGCTCTTAGGCGGACAAGGCGAGCCAATCGAAGAAGTTCGCGAAATCACCGATATTGAGCAGAATGTTATTGATGGTGTTTTGTCCATCGCACTCCGAGAGCTTGAAGAGGTATGGTCGCCGATCATTAACCTCCGTCTCAAAATTGAGTTGCGCGAAACGAGCCCGCACGTTATCCAGATTGTCAGCCAAAACGAAGTCGTTATCCTGCTTGTTTTTGAAATCAAAGTTGGCGAAGTCAGCGGGATGATGAATATTTGTATTCCAGCTATTGTGCTGGAGCCGATTATGCCAAAAATCGATTCGCAAGATTGGCTGATCGGCGCGAAAAAGATGGCGTCGACGGGGAATGAATCGCAGATTAAGGACATTGTTTCCAAAACTCGCCTGACCGTGCATGCTGATATTGGCGAAACCCGCATGAGTCTGCGCGATGTCCTTTCGGTTGAGCCTGGCGATGTTATCATGCTCCCGACAAAGGTACGCGACCTGATGCTCTTTAAGGTTGGCGATTCGAATAAATTCTACGGCGAAATCGGTATTATCGATAACAATAAGGCCTTCCGTATTAAACGTAAGGTGATGAAAGAAGATATCCCATGACACCAGAAGGATTAAGCCAAGAAGAAATCAACGCTATGCTGAATATGGTTGGAGATAGCGATAGCGATACAAACTATCCGCTCGATGAGCTTGTAGGAGTTATCCGTGATAACTTTAGCGCTTCAGTGGGAACAAGCGTCAACGATAGTTTTAGCTGCGACCTTGTTGATAACACAACCAAGCCGGGCGATAGTATCGATACTGGCGAAGCAGTAGTCCTTGTGACTATCCCGCTTGATGAGGGGATAGATGGTGTTATCTTTTTTGCGGCACCGGTCTCGTCCGCTTCGGTACTTGTCGACATGATGATGATGGGTGCGGGCGAATCGAAAGAGACGCTCGAACCAGAAGATGTCGATGCTTTTAATGATCTGGTCAATAACTCTATTGCCAGTTGTTCTGTTCCGCTCAGCAGCAAGCTGAGTGGGAAAAAAATTCGCTTTGGTGCGACCACGGCTTCGCCAATGGATGTGAGCGGCTTACAGTCAGCCTTAGGCGATGACACGTTTGCCTGCCTGCAATTTAGTGCCACGATACCTGATAAAGTTGATTCCAATTTCTGGATTTTCATTCCCGCAACGGTAGCGGCGAGCTTCGAGTCGCTTTTTGGTCGAGGAGTGGGGAATGGTGGTGATGATTTTGGTATGACGGATGATATGTTCGATTTTGGTGGCGACGACTTTTCTTCGCTGACTGGCGGTGGCGATTCCGTGTCTCCAGCGGCGAGTGGTGGAGATGGCGGACATGCTGCGACTACCCATTTGGATAAAGATCAGCTTCGGAATATCGAAATGCTTTTGGATGTTGACCTTTCGGTTATCATCCGCATTGGTTCTACGCAAATTTACATGAAGGATCTTTTGAAGCTCGGCTCTGGGTCAATCGTCGAGCTGGATAAAAAGGCCAGCGATCCGGTGGAGCTTGTTGTCAATAATAAAGTCATTGCTCGTGGCGAGGTGGTGGTTATTGATGCGAACTTCGGGTTGCGGATCAATGAGATATTAAGTAAAAAAGAGCGACTGAACACGTTGCGAGGCTGATAAACTATGGCTCGAATCATCGGCATAGACTTTGGAACAACCAATTCGGTTATTTCGACGATAGATAATGGGAAACCCGTTGTGATACCAAACAGCTCTGGGGATACTTTGACTCCCAGCGCCGTGGCATTCCAGAAAAATGGAGATGTGCTGATTGGTCGCACGGCAAAGAACCAAGCGGTCATTAATAGTGAACGGACCTTTCTTTCTATTAAACGCCATATGGGCGCCGATTTTCGTGCTCGACTGGACGGTGTTTCGTACTCTTCACAGATGATAGCCGCCATGATTATGCGCCGTTTGAAACAAGACGCGGAAAAGTATCTTGGTGAAACAGTAGAGCATGCCGTGATTACCGTACCCGCCTATTTCAGCGACGCGCAGCGTCAAGCGGTCAAGGATGCGGGAAAGCTGTCGGGGCTCAATGTGTTGCGCATTATCAATGAGCCAACGGCGGCAGCATTGTCGTATGGCATTCGCTCGGAAGGGAGCGAACTTATTGCTGTCTTTGATTTGGGTGGCGGCACGTACGATATTTCGATCTTAGAAGTGTGCGATGGCGTGGTTGAAGTGAAAGCAACATCTGGGAATAATCACTTGGGTGGCGATGACTTTGATTCGGTGTTGATCGAATATATTGCCAAAGATTTTCAGCGCAAAAATAACATCGACCTGACAAAAGACCGGATGGCGTTACAAAAACTTCGCGAAGATGCGGAAAAAGCCAAGATCATGCTTTCCGAGGCATCGGAAATCAGCATTAGTATTCCCTTTATTACAGCAGATAATACCGGGCCAAAGCACCTTGATATTACCATCAATCGAGAGGTTTTTGAGAAGCTTGTGGCTCCTCTGCTCGAGAAACTGATTGCTCCGGCCAAGCAGGCGTTAGAGGATGCAGGGCTTATGCCAGAGCAGATTGATCGCGTACTTCTTGTGGGTGGCTCGACGAGAATCCCTGCTGTGCAGCAGGCGATAGAGCAATTTATGGGGAAACCCGTTTCAAAAAGTGTCAATCCCGTGGAGTGTGTTGCCACTGGCGCAGCTATCCAAGCGGGGATTTTAGCGGGAGAGATCAAAGATCTCATCCTCGTGGACATTACGCCGATGACGCTCGGTATTGAGACGGAAGGAAATCGGTTTATCCCGATTATAAAGAGAAACACCTCTATCCCTTGTTCCGACTTTAAAACATTTACCACCATTTCAGATAACCAGCGTGTTGTAGAGGTGCATATTCTGCAAGGGGAAAGCGATCGCGCATCAGCCAATATTTCGCTCGGGAAGTTTCAGCTTTCTGGTGTGCGGCAAGCGCCCAGAGGCGAACCACGCATTGAAGTGACTTTTAGTATTGATGCGAATGGCATTGTCTCGGTCGCCGCAGTGGACCTGGACACAAATCATTCACAAGCGATCACAATTAAAGAGATGAATCGCCCAACCGATTCTCAGCTCGAAACACAAGGGCTTTTTATTGAACGCAAACTCGGCTGATACGCTTGATTGATTGCATTCTATCGGTTTTTTCATTATGCTTCGTCACATTGTTGTAAAGATTTTTTGATATACCCTGCTTGTGGGAGGAGTCAAAATGGATAAAAAAGATATGCGCATCATAACGGTCGATGACTCATCGACGATGCGCCGCATTATTAAGAACACACTGCTTCGGCTTGGCTTCAAAAACGTCATTGAAGCAGACAATGGTGTCAGTGGGTTAGCGGCACTCGGAGAAAATAAGGTCGACCTGGTGATCACCGACTGGAACATGCCTGAGATGGATGGGCTCCAGTTTGTCAAGGCGATCCGTGCCAGTGAAGAGTACAAACATTTACCTATTTTGATGATCACAACAGAAGCGGCCAAAGAGGACATCCTCGAAGCACTCCGTTCTGGTGTAAATAATTATATCGTCAAACCTTTTACGCCGGAGACGCTCAAAGAGAAGCTGGGAAAAGTTATCGGTATTGAGATTTAAGCAAAGTCAGGGAGAGCATGGAGACAAGTGTTAAGCAATCTATTGTCAGACGTTTGCGCGCCATCCTTGACGGGGACTATGCCGACGGTGGTGCGGAAGATGAACACATACCGGAAGTCGTTGCCGTGCGTCTTGCAAAGTTGCAGGCGAATTTCCAGGTACTCTCTCCCGTGATTGTTACGTGTCTTGAAACGATACCGAAAATAGAAGAGTCTCTACACACCATCATGACGACCACAGAAGAGTCTGTTGGCCGTTTAATGGGTTCAAGTGAACAACTCCTTGATCGACTGAACAGCATTCGTGAGCTTCTTGAGCGGATTGCCAGTCAGAACAGTGACTATGTCATCTCATTTCGAAAAATTGAAGAGCTGAACAGCTCGAACCAAAATGAGATTTTTGACATGATGGGTTCGCTGGAGTTTCAGGATATCACGCACCAGATTGTAGACAAGTTAAACAAGATGGTTCGCGATATGCAACAGCAGGTGCAACAGCTGATTGACGCGCTCGCGCTGGATACTCCCGCCGATCCTTTTGGTTTTGATGACGATGAGAGTGATAGTAAAATTATCGATCCGGATCAGGGGCTGGTTGACAAGTTGCTGGCCGAATTCGGACTCTAAATGATTATGGTGGAGGGGATATGAGCCAGGAAGAAGTTGAAATTCTTGATGACTTTTTAGTCGAAACTGACGAGCTTCTTGAAAAGCTTGATATCGATTTAGTCGAATTGGAAAACTCGCCTGGCGATCTTGATCTGCTCAACTCCATTTTCCGCTGCGCTCATACCGTGAAGGGAACCAGTGGCTTCCTTGGCTTTACCACCATGACTGAACTGACCCACCATGCTGAGGATGTTCTCAATAAATTGCGCAAAGGCGATCTGCAAATGACTGCCCATATTATGGATATTCTTTTGCAGGCCTTTGATTTGATCAAGGTTATTACCGAAGATATCCGCGATGGCAAAGGCGATTCGCAACGCGACATATCTGGTGTTGTTGGCCGCCTAAGCTCTATTATTGCAGGGAATGTAGATGGCGACGGGGAGAGCGCGGCACCTGCAGCTCACCACACACCAACCGCGAGCGTCAAAACTGACACGCCTGCCGCAGCCAAGGAACCGAAAAAAGTTGCCGCAAAACCCGCTCCTGCCGCAAAAGCACCAGCAGCGAATGATAACGACGATAAGAAAAAAGGTGGCGGCGATCAAACTATCCGCGTTGACGTTGAGCGACTTGATTCGCTGATGAACCTTGTTGGGGAATTAGTGCTCGGTCGGAACCGCATCGCGCAGTTAACGCAGCAGATGGAAACCACCATTGGCGGCGAGCATATTGAAGCTCTGAGCGAAACCAGCGCGCAACTGAGTTTGATTACGACTGAACTGCAAATGGCGGTTATGAAGACGCGCATGCTCCCTGTTGGTAAAGTATTCAACCGCTTTCCCCGCATGGTGCGTGATCTTTCGCGCGAACTGAAAAAAGAAATTGAACTGGTTATCACTGGTCAGGATACAGAACTCGATAAATCCGTCATTGAAGAAATCGGCGACCCCCTCGTTCACTTGATTCGTAATTCGTGCGATCACGGCATTGAAATCCCGGAAGTGCGTAAGGCTAGTGGCAAACCGGCACTGGGAACCGTTCATCTTGCAGCATTCCATGAAGGAAACCATATCGTCATCGAAATTAAAGATGATGGTAAAGGTATTGATGCTGAAATGCTGAAAGAAAAAGCGGTGGAGAAAGAGCTGATCACCGAAGCTGACGCGGCAAAAATGAGCCGCACCGAAGCGCTCAACCTGATATTTGCTGCCGGATTCTCAACGGCGGCCAAAGTAACAGATGTCAGTGGGCGTGGCGTTGGTATGGATGTTGTCCGTACCAACATTGAAAAACTCAATGGGCTTATCTCTATTGATACTGAAATTGGTTCGGGCTCGACCATTACCATTAAAATTCCCCTGACACTCGCTATTATTCAAGTGCTCCTCGTTGGAGTAGCGGACGAAAGTTATGCCATTCCGCTCGTTTCGGTAATCGAAACCGTAAAGGTTCCACGTACAGAAATAAAAACAATTGAGCAGAAACGCGTGCTCCGTTTGCGCGACCAAGTGCTTCCTTTACTTGAATTAAGTAAAATATTCGACATTACGTGTGAAGAGAAGGACTACTTCTATATCGTTATCCTCGGGCTTGCCGAAAAGCGGATCGGCCTGATTGTCGACAAGCTGCTTGGGCAAGAGGAGATCGTTATTAAGTCGCTTGGAGACTTCTTAAAGGGGACGCCAGGAATAACCGGCGCAACCATTATGGGTGACGGGCGCGTGAACCTGATAGTTGATGTGACGTCATTACTTGAAATGGCTACCGAAAGCGGGTTATGACACGCTGGTCGAGGAAGCTACTGTGCAGTATGCTTTTTATGACACTACTTGCGGGAGTGCTCGCCGCTCCGCGTGACGCGCATGCGTATCGTCAGGTCAAGTATTTTCTCCTTGAAGTGTATCCAATAAATGCACTGCCGTTTCATACTATTTCCCATCTTCCGCCGAAAGATTATTACCATTATTATGGCGGTAAGGGGGCGCTTGCGAGCGTTTATCGGGTCGAAACTATTCGTGCGGACAACAACTCGCTTGCCGTATTTCAGGAAGTTCTTAAAGAATATCGCCTTTGGCCAGGAAACTACCGCGAACTTCGTCCTGCGCAAGCGACGAACGAGGACAAAGGGGTTCGGTCGGATAAAGGGCTTTGGTACCGTTAATCAATCACTGTTTTTTACCCACTTTTAACCGGAAATAGGAAATATGGCAAAAAAAGTCGATTTTGATTCATTTATTATGATGACTGATAAGGAGTTTGAATACCTTATCAGTCGGCTTATTCGCTACCTTGGTTTTTCCATTAGCGATACTATCGACTTTGGCTCCGACGAAAAGATCTATACCGGTCTTGGTAAAAAAGCTCCCTATCTGGGCAAGTATATTGTCCGCCATAAAAAAGGGAGTATTGACGATATCATTGACATCGACTTCCTGAAAAGCACCAGCCATTGGATGACGAAGGAAGGAACTGGGCGCGTCCTTTTTATTACCAACGCCACCTACAGTGATGAACTTAAAAATTATGTAGCGGAATCAGAAGTATCTCTCATCGGTTGCGAAGAGCTGGTTGCACTGGTTAACCAGATGTATGACGAAGAAACTTCGCGCGATCAAGAAATGAATAAAAAACGGCGTAAGCGGCCAAAGATTCCGTATGGTAAGGCGCTCGTTCTCAAAATAGAATCAGAGTACTCCATTGACCTTGTACCTGTCAGCGTCAAAGAGTGGCTCAATATCTGGCAACGGACGAAGTCGGAGCTTGAAGTTACCTTGGCGTCGGTAGTGAAACTCGACCCTGATGACCTTTCAAAAAGCGACGTTGAGCGCTTAAAAGGGCTGGTAAATAAGCTAGAAGTGCTCTACTTCGATTTAATGAAATGCAAAGTGGATGAAATAACCACCAACTCGAAAGACAATGCTGACCGTTTCTTGGAAAATGTCATGATGCTTGTTTCTGGCATTCTCTATGAAGAACCGCTGGAAGACCTTGCGATGTACCGCGAAAATATCGCGAAACTCGATGGGGAAATAGCAGCGATCAACCGCGAATTGATCGAGCATCTTGATGCTCGGGAAGTCGAAGCAAAAAAACGGGAACGCTTTCGCAATATGATCCTTTTGTTTTACGTTTCCGGCATCCTTCTCCTTATGTCAATTCTCGTGATGCGAGCCTAGCGCGATGCCACAGAATAAAACCGTCCGTCAGCTGATGTCGCTTGCTAAAGGGGTAAGTTTTCTTCAGGAGGAGGCGATTAATCTTGGCTGTGCCATTCACTCGCCAGAGCTGAAACCTTCGCAGAAGCTTGGTATGATAGTGGACTATCTGACACTCACGAATCGTTTGTGCGATGAACTTGGCAACGAACTGCACCAAGCCATCGAAGCCGTCCAGCACTGCATGAAAAAGGAAAATAGCAATGATTCAAACCGATATGAATTCACGGAAGATTACGATTTAATCGATAAAGTGCTACAGGAATACGTCGACGAAAAGCATAGCAACGAAAAGTGACTTGGGAAAGATGGCCCGCTGGCACCCGCAGGGGTCCCCTTATCGCTGCTTCTTTCCAGACCTGACGAGGTTCGGAGATCTACGCCGCAGCGGATCTTTCCACAAGTCGACCGCGTTTCTAACATAACCATTCCCGCAGTGCAAGCAATTTAGCCGCACCGCTCATTACAGAACAGGAGTCCAAGCACCATGTCTCACACCGTTTCCCCCGTCCGCGCCCTTGTGAGCGTATCCGACAAAAATGGCATTGTCCCTTTTATGCAATTTCTCGCCACGCAAGGCGTTGAAATCCTTTCCACCGGCGGCACCGCTAAACTGCTCCTGACCGAAAACGTTCCCGTTGTGGAAGTTGGTGCCTACACCGGTACGCACGAAATGCTTGATGGCCGCGTCAAAACCCTCCATCCTAAAGTGCACGGTGGTATCCTCGGTATGCGCCACAATCCCGAGCATCAGCAGCAGATGGCCGCCAACAATATTCCACCAATTGACCTTGTTGTTGTAAATCTTTACCCGTTTGAGCAAACCGTCAAAAAAGGATGCTCCTACGAAGATGCCATTGAAAACATCGATATTGGTGGCCCGACCATGCTGCGCAGCGCGGCGAAAAATCACCACGACGTCATCGTTATCGTCGATCCTGCCGATTATCAGGTGGTGATGGATGAAATGCAAAACGGCGGCGTGACCCTGCAAACCCGCCAGAAACTCGCGCGCAAGGTGTTCCTGCATACCGCCCGCTACGATGCCATGATCAGCGAATACCTCAATGGGCAGCAAGGGGTGGAATTCCCTGAGTCGTACGCCCTGTCCGGTCTGAAGTTACAGGATTTGCGTTATGGGGAGAACCCACATCAAAATGCCGCTTTCTATCGCGATAACTTCACCGCCGAAGCCGGCATCGGCAATGCCGAACAGTTGCACGGCAAAGAGCTGAGCTACAACAATATCATCGATGCCGATGCCGCGCTGGAACTGGTAAAAGAGTTCAAAAGCGAAATCGCTGTTGCTATCATTAAGCATACGAACCCTTGCGGAGCCGCAACTGGCAGCACTGTATGCGAAGCTTATCAAAAAGCATTGACCACCGATCCTGTGAGTGCTTTTGGCGGCGTTATTGCCACGAACAGCAAAGTGGATAAGGAAGCCGCTGCCGAAATGGCCAAACTCTTTGTCGAAATTATCATTGCCCCTGAATTCACCAACTGCGCGCTGGAAATTCTGACACAGAAAAAGAATATCCGCCTGTTGCGCACCGGTGCACTCCATACCTCGATTGACAAAGCAAAATTCGTCCGCAAAGTCACCGGCGGTTTTCTCGTGCAGGATCGTGACCTTGGCATGATTTCATCTATTGCCGAATGCAAGATCGTGACAAATATTGCCCCAACCGACGAACAGTTGCGGGCACTCGAATTTGCGTGGAAAGTGTGTAAGCACGTGAAGTCGAACGCCATCGTCTTTGCCAACGAAGGGCAACTCTGCGCCGTCGGCGCTGGACAGATGAGCCGTGTCGATTCGTCACGTATTGCCGTCGATAAAGCACAAATGCCGTTAGCCGGAACGGTGCTTGCTTCTGACGCCTTCTTCCCGTTCCGTGACGGTATCGATGCTGCCGCGGCGGCAGGCGTAAAAGCTATCATTCAACCCGGCGGCTCCATGCGCGACCAAGAAGTGATCGACGCCTGCAACGAACACGGCATCGCCATGGTCTTCACCGGCATGCGTCACTTCCGCCACTAAGCCAACCCGTGTCCACTATCACACGCCGCCCTTCACAACAGATCAAGCTCGGGAGCGTCGCCATTGGTGGCGATGCTCCTGTTTCCATTCAGAGCATGACGAATACCAACACGGCCGACACCGTTGCCACGCTGGCTCAAATCCATGCGCTGGCGCAAGCCGGATGTGAAATTGTCCGCGTCGCCGTCCCAGACGAGGCCGCCGCCGATGCCCTTGGTCTCATTGTCAGTGCATCGCCGCTTCCCGTCGTTGCCGACATCCACTTTAATCATACCTTTGCGATTAAAGCGCTTCGGGCTGGTATCCACGGGTTGCGCATCAACCCTGGCAATATCGGACATGAAGAGCGAATTGCTGCCGTGGTGGCCGAAGCGAAGCAACGCAACACGCCTATCCGTATTGGCGTCAACGGCGGCAGTCTGGAAAAAGACATTCTGGCCAAACACGGCCATCCTTCTGCTGAAGCTATGGTGGAAAGTGGGCTGCGGCATATCGCATTGCTGGAAAAGCTTGGCTACACGGAAATTAAAATCTCTTTAAAAGCAAGCGACGTGGTCACCACCATGCAGGCCTATCGCCTGATGTCTACTAAAATCCCCTATCCACTCCACCTTGGCGTGACCGAAGCAGGAACAGATTTCGGCGGCGGCATTAAAAGCGCCATTGGGATTGGTGGATTGTTGTCAGAAGGGATTGGCGATACCTTTCGCGTGTCGCTCACCAGTGATCCGGTCAATGAAATCCGCGTTGCCAAAGAAATTCTGAAATCACTTGGACTACGCCGTGTCGGCGTGAATTTAATTTCGTGTCCCACCTGCGGACGGACGCAAGTCGACCTGATTGGGCTGGCACACGCCGCCGAAGCGCGACTGGCACACCTGAAAACCCCGCTGAATGTAGCCGTGATGGGCTGTGTTGTGAATGGGCCGGGTGAAGCGCGCGAAGCCGACTATGGCATTGCCGGCGGCAACGGCGTGGGAATCGTGATGCGGCATGGTGAAGTGATTGGAAGATATCCTGAAAGTGAGTTGCTTGATCGCCTATTGGAGGTGATCGAGCGCGACGGACACGAGTAAGGCAAACAGGCGAAACGCAAAGAGGGCAGACACACAGGTCTGCCCCTACATTTCCGTGCGGGGGCGAAACGCGAAGAGGGCAGACACGCAGGTCTGCCCCTACATGTTATGGTTTTGCTGTTCCGTGTAGGGGCGATCCTGTGTGATCGCCCTTTCATCCTTTACCGTAACAACTGCATTACCCCTTGCGGCAACTGATTCGCCTGCGTCAGCATTGAGGTTCCTGCTTGCGATAGCAGCTGATCGCGGACGAGCTTGGTCATCGTTTTTGCTACATCAGTATCGCGAATGCGACTTTCTGAAGCGGTCAGGTTTTCGTTGGCGACACTCAAGCTGTTGATCGTGTGGTCAAGGCGATTCTGCAGCGAACCAAGCGCTGCCCGTTGCGAAGAGACATACGCAAGCGCTTTATCTACTTTGGTAATCGTCCCCATGGCAGCTTTCTGATTAGAAACCAGAATGTTATCCACTCCAAGTGCTTTGGCGGAGAGGTTACCAATACTGACGTTCATCTTTTGGCCATCATTGGCACCGATTTGTAAATCAAGCGCGCGGTCGACGAGGTGAATTTTAAAAGAAGTCTCTTCGCCAGTGAACGTATATTTGGCCTCAGTAGCATTCCATGCAACACTTGTAGCGGTATTCAGGCCGAGCCGTAAATCAAGATTTGAATGGATGATGCCGTTAAGTTCTTCGCCGCTATAGGCTGTGCGTCCTACGACGGCATTCCCTGTGTGGGCATCTTTTACTGAAACGGTATAGGTATTGTCGATGGCAGCCTGTACTTCTGAAAGCCCGAGGGCGCGCAGGACTTCTTCGTCACCGGAGAAACTCAACTCACCATTTTTTCCGGCAATCGCCGAATGAACAACCATCGTGCCAAGTACAGAGTGCGCAGTGGCTTTAGTTGTTCCTGTGGTGTAAGAGTCACTAACGGTAAATGGATCGAAGCTTGGATTTTCGGCAAAGCTAGACATGTTCGCGGGCCAGATAATATTCCAGCCATAGGTGTCAATCGGTTGACCGTCGAAGTCGGTAGCGGCACTGACATCAATGACATTCGTCGCGGTGTACACTGTCCCACCATCAAGTAAGAAACCACCTATTGCCGCAGTATCACCAGTTGTGTCAGCTTTAATGTTATCATAGAGAGCCTTCAGTTTCGCGGCACCATTAGTGTCAACATCGGTAAGGAAAGCAGCGGTATTTGCATGAGCAGTATTATTCGCGATAGCCGCATCAAGCGTCGAGCCGTTTTTCAAGTCATTAAGTATGGCTTTCATCCCGCCACCAGTGGGATCTTGCGCCATCGCTGCCTCATGCAGCATGACGCCAGTAAAATAGGCGGAGGTGTACTCATCGTTAACAGCAGCACCTGCCCAGTTCTTCCAATCACTGGCAAGAATTGCCTGAGCATCAGCGAGGGTTCCAGTCCGAGCTCCCGCTTCCATAGCAGATACAACGCCTTCAGCCCGACCATGGATAAGTTCAGCCGTCGCTTCGCGGAACCATGTCGGCAATGAGCCGGCACCAAGCCAGTCCATTTGTGCCCCCATAGTGGCGTGTACCATTTCGTGCGCAGTTACGCGCGCCGCAATACCTTCGCCAAGTCCAGCCGTTAAATGGTCAACACTGCCATCTGGCCATGTGTGTGGGTGGTAATCCGCGGCATCAATGTAGAATTTAAAGGTATCAGCTGGGAAAGGAGCTACCCCGCTTCCGCTAGCGGCAATCAGCGCTATCGTGCCGAATTGTGCTTTATTGTAGACGTGGATTTCTAGATCATGCCCTTGCCCTTCTAGGCCGTAAAACTCTTTAATGCGCGCCATCGATCCTTCGAGCCAACCATATTTTAAGCCGTTTACAATGTCGGTAATGGCATCTCCCGTGATCCCAGGGTGCCCACCAAGAAAGCGTGCTCCGGGAACGTCACCATAGACCAATTCCCCTTGCCCAAGGTCATCGGTGATGGCGTCGCTGATTTTTGTGGAAAGCGAGTCGAGCGTATCGGTTTTTTCGATGGTAAAAACCGCTGTCTTACCATCTCCCTGCGTAATCGTGATCTGCTGCGTGGTGTCAAGGAGAAAGCGACCGTTGGCGTCATAAAAATTCGCTACTTTATCCAGCGTATCAGAAGACCGCGCCAACTCAGGGCCGTTGATAGCAAAAGCATTCGCCGTTGAGTCTGGATTTTGCATAGTGAGGGCATTACTCACTATCCCCAAATCTTTCAAATCTTCATCCGATACTTTGGTGAAGATGTTGGTTTTCAGGATTTGCCCCTTGCCAGCACGGGTTTCGATGTCAACGACGTAGTTCCCTTCGGCTGAAGTCAGTTCTCCTTGAGCATTGATGCCGGCCAGCGATCCACGCAAGAGCACATTCAGGTCTTTGGCATCAGACGACCAGCGGCCAGTAGCACTGCCGTCAAGGAGTTGTTTTTGGTTGAAATGGGTAGAGGTAGCAATGCGGTTGATTTCGTCGCGCAGTTGCACGACCTCTTTTTGGATTTCAGATCGGTCGTTGGAGGTGAGGGTTCCGTTGGAAGCTTGTACCGACAGTTCGCGCATCCGTTGCAGGATGGAGGTGGTTTCGTTGAGCGCCCCTTCGGCAGTTTGAATCAGGGAAATGCCGTCTTGCGCGTTGCTAACGGCGCGATCGAGTCCACGAATTTGGCCACGCATTTTCTCCGATATGGCCAGCCCAGCGGCATCGTCAGAAGCTTTATTGATACGCAAGCCACTGCTCAAGCTTTGAATGGTATTCTGCATCGACCCATTCGTCTTGGCGAGGGAGTTCATGGTGTTCATGGCGGGGAGATTGTGATAGATAATCATGACATCACCTTCCTTGGCTTGCCGTCTCACGACTACCGCCGAATCCATTCAGCGGGGTATTATTGTTGGATATTTAACCGCTCGCAAGCGATCTGTCAACGTGTTTTTCTTATCGGGTGAATCGTTTCTTCACTTGAATTTTTTCTTTAACTATTGCTGTTGTCAGCTTTATGTCACAAATGGCAAATGGTTAGTGAACTTGCGGATGCGCGGTGGCCAATGCTTCAGGATTATCTGCAGCAGCTCCCACTGCGCACCCGAGAGTATTTACTGCTCATGAATATAGTGTGCTAGGTTTTCCAATTCCTCTAAATCCTGCGCGCGAGCGATGTAGCCGAAGTTGCCAATAGCGGCACTGAAAACAGAACTGATCGTTTCGGCATGAACAATCAGCGGAGCGTAGTGCTGCATGATTTCTTCGTGCGAATGGCGATACTGTTTTCCTTCTTTCCGGCCAATGTACGCGCAGAAGTAGGGGCGAGTGCAGTGGGCACCAAAGTATTTTCCGGCCACAATATTCGCCCATTCGCCAAACAGGTCGGCATTATTAGCATAGTTGAACATGTCCATCGTGAGTCCACCTGGCGGACGCATGTTGACTTCAATTCCCATCAGTTTTTGTTCATCAAACGTGCGGAAAAATTCAATATGAAAAAACTTTTCGCGAATATTAAATGCCTGCACCGCATTGCGTCCCGCCATTTCAAGATCGGCAGGAATCTCCCGTTGCGAATAGTAAAACAGGTCACGGTTTTCGTTGACGGTTTCCATGATACCCTGATGGAAAACGTGTGATGCGGCAAAGATAACGTTTCCTTCGCTATCGCACAGTCCATCATAGGTATGGATTTCCCCGCGAATAAACTCTTCCATGAAATAGTCAGTTGGGAGTTTCTGCTGAAATACGCGACGCAGGTCTTCATCAGTATCAACGCGATACGTGCTGGCCGCGCCTACGCCGCGATCTGGTTTCAGGATGGCGGGATACCCAATCTCCCCTGCCAGCGTAAGTGCATCATCAAGAGTTTTCACCACCGTTCCGCGTGCCGTTGCAACGCCAGCCGTGCGGAATCCATCCTTCATCTTTGATTTAAGGGTTACATTGGCAATTTCATCTGGTTTCATCCCGACGATATTGAAGTCCTGCCGCAGTTGCGCCTCGGTTTCCAACCAATACTCATTATGCGATTCCACGCGGTCTATTTTCCCGTAGCGATGGGTAAAGTGGCCGCACGCACGCAGGATGTTTTCGTATGACGACATATCGGTGCGATAGTACTCTGTCAGCGCGGTTTGTAATTCGGGCGCCAGCTCTTCCCAAGGAGCATCGGCAATACCAAGTACATTGACCCCTTGTTCGCGCAGTCGCGTGGAAAAATGGCGAAAATTCGGTGGAAAGTGGGGTGAGAGCAAAACAATATTCACAGAACCCTCCAAAAAAATGTGTCCATAAAAAAAGACCCTCAGTATACACCGAGGGTCTTTCAGGGAAATACGAAAATGAATTATTCGCCGAAGTGACGCTTTAAGAGGCCAGCAAACGCTGAACCGTGGCGCGCTTCGTCTTTACACATTTCGTGTACTGTATCGTGGATAGCATCAAGGTTTTGCTGCTTGGCGCGAGTTGCCAGATCTTTTTTCCCGCTGCAAGCGCCGAATTCTGCTTCAACGCGCATTTTCAGGTTGGTCTTGGTGTCAGCCACAACGCACTCGCCAAGAAGCTCTGCGAACTTCGCAGCGTGTTCTGCCTCTTCCCAAGCAATACGCTTGTAGGCTTCTGCGATTTCAGGATACCCTTCGCGGTCAGCCTGACGACTCATGGCAAGGTACATGCCAACTTCCGTGCACTCGCCGGTAAAGTTCATGCGCAGGTCTTCGATGATTTTCGGATCAACACCTTTCGCAACGCCAATTCTGTGCTCATCTGCCCAGTTCATTTCGCCAGCTACTTGTTCTTGAAACTTGCTGGCAGGCGCCTTACACGTTGGGCAAAAGTCTGGAGCGCTGTCGCCCTGATGCACGTAACCGCAAATTGTACAAATGAATTTTTTCATGCTTTATGTCCTTTGATTATAGTGTCTTGCTGGAAGCATTGCTTCACAGCTTTCCATGTGTTCTGTTTTTCACATTGGATGTTGGCAATAATACAAAACGGTTTCAATTCTGTCAAGTAGGAAAAGTTATCAAAAAGCATGCTGTCTTTTATGGCTTCCTATCGGAGAGCAAGAAAGTGATGCAGTGACTTCTTCCCTGATTGTGCGTACTCATCAAGCAAGGCGGCTACCGTTTCTGCAAGGTTTTCTGACGTCGTTTTGCTTTCCGATTTGCGGGCAAACACGCTTTTTTCTTCGCCTTGTAAGTGTCCTCCGAGCGCGAGTGTGAACCCTTCTTTAAGCGTGTCGTCTTCCTTAACCTTCCAGCCAATACAGCCAATATCGGCCACATGCGGGTGGGAACAGGAATGCGGGCACCCACTTAAACACAGCGTGATTGGTTCGCGAAAGTCGGGGAAGCGTGTTTCCAAGGCTCGCACCACATCATCGAGACGGCTTTTCGTTTCGCTGATGGCAAATTTGCAGAACTCAAGCCCCGTACACGCGAGGGCACGAGCACGAAACGGTGATGGATTGGTCGGTAAATCCGCCTGAGCGAGCGCAGCGACAACCGCGTCAACGTTTGCCTGAGGTACGTTCAGGACAATCCCGTTCTGCGATGTCGTTAGCGCAATACCATCTGCACTGTGTTGCCGTACAAGCGTTGCAAGGTGCCAGAGCCGTTCGCCCATGAGTCGTCCACTCAGGATGGCAAACCCAACATGCGCTTTCCCTGCCACCCGCGATGGCTCAACGCCGAAGTGGCATCGCTTCTCGTATGGCGTAATTTCTGGCTCATCATCCTGCTGCAGTGCAAAGCCGACTTTTTCCTCAACCATACGGCGAAATTCGGTAAGTCCAAGATCGTCAAGCAGGTGACCAACCCGCGCTCTGGCACGGTTTTCCCGCTTACCATAATCGCGGAAAATCTCGGCACACGCGACGCAGACGGCAAAAATTTGCTCTTTTGTGATCGTCCCCAAGCGGCTGCCAATGCGCAAGTTACTTCCCAGGCCGCCACCAACGGTAACATCAAAACGGACAGAGCCATCACCCGCACGGAATCCAGTGAACGCCATATCCTGGATTTCATGTCCCATGCAATGCTTCGCACAGGCGCTGATGCCAATTTTGAACTTGCGTGGCAAATTGCTGAAATCATGGTTGCCCTGAAAGAATTGATCGACCTGACATCTGATATCACTGACATCCGTCAGCTCATCATGTGTTTCCCCCGCTACCGGACAGCCGACAATACTGCGCGGGCAATCGCCGGACGCATTTTGCGTTGTCATCCCGACTGCAGCAAGACGGGCAAAGATTTCGCGCACATTTTCCATAGCAATCCAGTGGAATTGAATCGCTTGGCGCACCGTGATATCAGCGGTGTTACGGGCGAAATCGCGTGAAATCCCTGCCAGTGTTTCCATCTGCGGCAGAGTCAAGCGACCACCGGGAATCTTCACTCGTACCATGAAATACTGCTTCCCTGCAGGCGAAGCGTGTTGATTATGCGTGTAAAACCCGTACCATTTCAGACGATCCACCATATCGGCGTCAGCAACGCCGCCGGCATCGCTCAGAGCCAGCAGATCATCCAGAATATCCAGGCCGTCTTTTTCTTTTTTTAGCCGCTCCACTCGCTGTGCTTTCGTCTCTTTTTCCATTGCTTTACTCCATGTTTTGTATTCTTTCTTTTGGTGCCAAAAGAAAGAAGAACAAACTTAAATCGAATAATCCCCGCCCATCAGTATATCGCGCGCCTGCCAATGCGGAAAGTGTCTTCTGATCAGCGCGTTAAGTTCAATTTCAAACGGACTGAACTGCGGCTTCGCATGTTCCGCCAGCTTTCCGACAATCATCCCTGCACCAACGGTATTATTCGTCAGGCGGTCGATCACGATAAAGCTCCCCGTCAGGCGGTTACGGCTATACGGATCACAGGCAATCGGCTGGGTCAGAATCAATCCCGCGCGACCAATTTCATTGAGTGCGAGGCGCTGTGCCGGAACTTTTTCCAGCGTATTCACATCCTGACGATACGCCAGTTGGCTGAACATCCCTGTTGTTACCGTTGTTGCCCGCTTGATGATATAGCTTTTTCCTGGCTCCATGACGGCATCGTGCATCCACACCAGATCGACTTCCAGATGATCGGTCGTTTCGGGAATGGTATCGCTGCGGACAATCATATTGCCGCGCGAAATATCGATTTCATCTTCCAGCGTCAACGTCACCGCCATCTGCGCCGTCGCTTCGCTTAGCTCGCCATCATAGGTGACAATCGACTGTACTCGGCTGGTTTTACGCGATGGCAATACCGTTACGGCGTCGCCAACTTGAATGCGGCCAGAAGCGATCGTCCCGGCAAATCCGCGAAAATTAAGGTTGGGGCGGTTGACGTACTGCACCGGAAAGCGGAAATCAGCCAAATTGCGGTCACTGGCAATATCCACTTTTTCCAGCGTTTGCAACACAGTCGCGCCGGAATACCACGGAGTGTGCTCGCTCGGTGTTACAATATTATCGCCATTCAGTGCCGAAACGGGGATGCAGTGGACATCACCTAAGCCGATCTGCCGCGCAAAAGCGCGATACTCCTGTTCGATCTGCACAAAGCGCTCTTCGGAATACGCCACGAGATCGATTTTGTTAATTGCCACGACAATATGCCGAATCCCCAGCAATCCTACGATAAAGCTGTGGCGACGCGTTTGCACCTGTACGCCATGGCGCGCGTCGATCAGAATAATCGCCAGATCAGCCGTCGAAGCGCCGGTTGCCATATTGCGAGTGTACTGCTCATGCCCCGGAGTATCGGCAATAATAAACTTGCGCACATCGGTGGAAAAATAGCGATAGGCCACATCAATCGTGATCCCCTGCTCGCGCTCGCTTTGTAAGCCATCGACCAAGAGTGCCAAATCCGGCGCAGCACCCGTTGTGCCAGATTTTTGCGAATCTTTGGCCAGCGTGGCCAACTGATCTTCGTAAATCGCTTTGGTATCGTGCAATAAACGCCCAATCAGCGTGCTTTTGCCATCGTCCACGCTGCCGCAGGTGATAAAGCGGAGCAACTCTTTATTTTCATGCTCTTTGAGATAGGCTTCGATATCGCGTTCGAGTAGTGATGTTTGGCTCATCAGAAATACCCCTCAATCTTCTTTTTCTCCATCGAACCACTTTGGTCACTGTCGATCAATCGCCCCTGACGCTCGCTGGTGCGGCACAATAGCATCTCCTGAATAATCTGAGGCAGCGTCGTCGCTTCTGAATTCACCGCTCCCGTCAGCGGGTAGCAACCCAAGGTGCGGAAGCGGACTTTTTCGAGGTGCGGCTCTTCGCCGGGAAGGAGTGGCAAGCGGTCATCGTCGACCAGAATTTTGACCCCGTCGCGCACCACCACGGGGCGTTCTTTGGCATAGTACAAATCAACAATCGGGATATTTTCCAGCCAGATATACTGCCAGACATCCAGTTCTGTCCAATTTGACAGCGGAAACACGCGGATGCTTTCCCCTTTATGGACACGACCGTTATAAATATTCCACAGTTCAGGACGCTGGTTTTTAGGATCCCAGCGGTGATGACGGTCGCGGAACGAATAAATTCGTTCCTTCGCGCGCGACTTTTCTTCGTCGCGCCGTGCACCGCCGAACACGGCGTCAAATTTATAGTGATTCAGCGCCTGCTTCAGCCCTTCGGTTTTCATGATGTCGGTGTGTACTTGCGAGCCATGCGTAAACGGGCCAATACCAGCTTGAACCCCTTCTTGGTTGATATGTACAAGTAAATCAAGCCCAAGCTCCTTCACTCGCTGGTCACGAAACTCAATCATCTCGCGGAACTTCCACGTGGTATCAACATGCACCAGGGGAAACGGGAGCTTGGCGGGATGAAAGGCCTTCAGTGCCAGATGGAGCATGACGGACGAATCTTTGCCGATGGAATAAAGCATGGCGGGATTATCGAACTCCGCAACCACTTCGCGCATGATGTGGATCGATTCCGCTTCCAGTGCTTTTAAGTGAGTGAGACGGGTTTGGGTCATATAGGTATCCTTTCTTTTGATGGCCAGCCAAGAGGGCAGACACATAGGTCTGCCCCTACAAAATGCGTTTATCGAATGCACTTATGCCGTAAGGTTTTTTGTAGGGGCGATCCTGTGTGATCGCCCGTTGTCGGGAATCGGAACAATCGGTAGATCATTATTTATGCAACCCGCACTCTTTATGCTCTGGGCTTTCCCACCACCAGCGTCCGGCGCGAATGTTTTCGCCGTTTTTCACGGCGCGAGTACACGGCGCACAGCCGATACTGGCAAAGCCTTGGGTATGCAGGGGATTGACCGGCACGTTGTGCTGTTTCGCATAGTGCCATATTTCTTCCTCGCTCCAGTGGAGTAGCGGGTTGTATTTCAATATCTGGTGCGCTTCGTCCCACTCGATCAGTTCCATGCTCTGCCGCGTGACGGATTGCGCGGCGCGTAGGCCGGTGATCCAGAGTGATTTCCCCGCCAATGCCCGGTTGAGTGGTTCGAGTTTGCGCAGGCGGCAGCACGCTTTGCGATTTTCAATGGAGTCGTAAAACCCATTGATGCCATGCGTAGTAATCCAGGTTTCGAGCTCGCGGTAATCGGGAAAGTAGACGGTGATCGGCACACCGTATTTCTGCACCGTGCGATCCAGTAGTGTGTAGGTTTCGGGGTGGAGCCGTCCGGTATCGAGCGTGAATATTTCGATTGGTTGCGAAAGTGTACTCACAATATGGGTAAGTACCTGATCTTCGGCGCCAAGGCTGGTGGCAAACGTTATTGCGCCATGAAAGCGTTTTGCCAGTAAGGGGATAGCATCGCGTATTTCCAAACCGGCAATCGCTTGGCTTAGGTCGTTGGCAAGTGCTGGAGTCAGCCTCATATCTGATAGTCTCCCACAAAGAAATGGATATTTTTGCGTGTCACATACACCTCATCGCCGGGCACCAGCTGAAGCTTCTGCCATGTCTCACGCGAAATCTGTGCTTCCAGCGGTTCATCGCCGTCGCGCCGCTCCATATCTACCCGGACAAAAATCCCGGCACTGTGGATAAAGCGCACGCGTGCTGGAATGTCGTTTTCACTTTGTAGCGTACGATGGATTTCCAAATCGTATGGACGAACAAAGGCAATCGCCGGAGCAGAATCATCCTGTGGAAGCGGTGCAACATCGTCCGTGGCAACCGGAGTCGCGTGATCGACAAAGTTTTTTCCTTCATCAAGGCGCCCACGGAACAGATTGACGTTGCCAAGAAAGTTATACACAAACGGCGTTGCGGGTTTATCCCACACGTCCTGCGGCGACCCTATCTGTTCGATTTTGCCGTTATGCATGACGACGATTTTATCGGCAACTTCCAGCGCCTCTTCCTGATCGTGCGTTACAAACACGCTGGTCACGTGAATTTCGTCATGCAAGCGGCGCAGCCAGCGGCGCAGCTCAGCCCGTACTTTGGCGTCAAGCGCACCAAACGGTTCATCAAGCAGCAGCACTTTGGGCTCTACCGCCAGTGCCCGCGCCAGGGCAATCCGCTGCCGCTGCCCACCGGAAAGCTGCGATGGATAGCGGTCGTGCACCCAGTCGAGTTGCACCAGCTCCAGCAGTTCGTGCACGCGGCGGCTGATTTCGGCATCTGATGGGCGTAAATGTTTGGGACGAACGCGCAAGCCAAAAGCCACGTTTTCAAACACGCTCATGTGTTTAAAAAGGGCGTAATGTTGAAACACGAACCCGACACCACGATGGCGCACATGCACGTCGGTCGTATCTTCGCCATGAAAACTGATCGAACCCGTATCGGCTTGCTCCAGTCCGGCGATAATCCGCAGCAGTGTCGTTTTTCCTGAACCGGATGGCCCCAGCAGCGCCACTAGCTCACCACCGGGAATTTCGAGATTGATATTGTCAAGCGCCTTAAAGGTGCCAAAATTACGACTGATAGCGTTAATGGAAATGCTCATCGGATATCCTCATTGATTGATAGTGTGTAGTTGTTCAGCAAACGGTTAGTGTTTTGCTGCATGCCGTTTCCCGCTGCGCCACTCAATAAAACTCTTCAGTACCAGCGTAATCAGCGCCAGAAATGCCAGCAGTGATGCTACGGCAAAGGCCGCCGAAAAGAGGTATTCGCCATACAGGATTTCGATATGCAGCGGCATTGTGGTCGTCAGTCCGCGAATATGCCCCGAAACGACGGCTACGGCTCCAAATTCCCCCATCGCCCGTGCATTACACAAAATCACGCCGTAGAGCAGCCCCCATTTGATATTCGGCAGTGTGACCCGCCAGAACATTTGCCATCCATTTGCCCCCAGCGTCAGCGCCGATTCCTCTTCATCTTTTCCCTGTTCCTGCATCAGCGGGATCAACTCCCGTGCCACAAAAGGAAAGGTGACAAACATCGTCGCCAGTACAATTCCCGGAACCGCAAAGACAATTCGGATATCGTGTTCCTGTAGGAAAGGCCCAAACCACCCTTGCGTGCCGAAAAGCAGGATGAAAATCAACCCCGCGATCACGGGCGAAACGGCAAACGGTAGGTCGATCAGGGTTGTAAGTAGATTTTTGCCGCGAAACTCAAACTTGGCAATACACCACGCCGCCGCTACGCCGAACACGGTGTTGATCGGAACCGCAATAACCACAACCAGAAGTGTCAGCTTGATAGCTTCTAAAGCATCTGGCTCGGTAATCGCCGCCAGATATACCGATAAACCCATTTCGAAGGCCTGCGTAAACACTGCGGCCAGCGGCATCAGCAAAAACAGCGCAATAAATCCCAACGCCAAGGTGATCAAAAGTGTTTTTACCCAAAGTGGTTCCGTAATGGCGGCGTTTATTGATGGTCGACTCATGGTTACCCCCTCCTTCTTGCCCAATATTGCAAGAGGTTAATCCCCAGCAGCAGTGCAAACGCCGCCAGCAGCATCACCGATCCAATGGCCGTAGCACCGGCATAATCGTACTGTTCGAGTTTGGTGATAATCATGAGCGGCGTGATCTCGCTGACAAATGGCATGTTGCCCGCGATAAAGATAACCGATCCGTACTCGCCTAAAGCACGGGCAAAAGCCAGCGCAAAGCCAGTGAGGAGTGCCGGAAAAATAGCGGGAAAGAGCACCCGCGTGAAAATCTGCAAGCGTGTTGCGCCAAGGCTTGCCGCCGCCTCTTCCAGCTCGCGTGACTGCTCTTCCAGCACCGGCTGCACCGTGCGGACAACAAACGGCAGGCCGATAAACGTGAGCGCTACCGCAATGCCAAGTGGCGTATAGGCGACTTGAATACCCATTGGCTCCAAGAATTGCCCCAGCCAGCCATTGTGTGAATAAAGCGCCGCCAGCGAAATCCCCGCCACCGCTGTTGGCAGGGCAAAAGGAAGATCGACCAGCGCATCGATAATCTTTTTCCCAAAAAAATCATACCGTACCAGCACCCACGCCACGAGCAGTCCAAAGACCACGTTGATCAGCGCTGCGGCCAGACTGGTGGAAAAGGTGACGCGGTAGGACGCGACGACGCGGGGATCGCTGATAGTTGACCAAAATTCGCCCCACGACAATTGCGTGGTAAAGAGGATCAGCCCGCCAAGCGGCACCAATACCAGCGCCGTGAGATAAACCAGCGTGACGCCTAAAGTCAGCGAAAATCCTGGCAGGACGCTGTGTTGCCTGAGTTGCATGAAACCTCCATTTAACGTTGTTGTAGTTCTTTCTTTTGGCACCAAAAGAAAGAACCAAAGAAAAGTGCCCTCGCGCTTTTGCTTTCCCTTTGACTTGCTCGCCTGCCTCGGAGATCCGGCAGAATGCCCATCCATGTACATACTGCCGGACTTGGCCACTTCCTGTGGCTGCCCCTTGCGGGGTCTAGCCGAGCAGTCTTCGCGTCAAAGGGGCAAAAGCTTACCGAGGGAAAACAAAGCTGCGCTATCGCCTGTCATCTCGAACGAAGTGAACAACTACCGTTTGATGCCACCAAATATCCGATCAAACTCGCCGCCATCGGCGAAATGCGTTTTTTGTGCGTTTTGCCAACCGCCAAACACTTCATCAATCGTGAAGAATTTTACGGTGGGGAATTGCGCCGCGAACTGTGCGGCTATCGCCGGATTAGTTGGACGATAGTAATGCTTTGCCGCAATCGTTTGCGCTTCATCGCTATAAAGATATTCCAGATACGCTTGTGCCACTTCGCGGGTGCCGCGCTTGTCGACTACTTTGTCAACAAGCGTAACGGGAGGCTCTGCCAGAATGCTGATTGATGGGACAACAATTTCATATTCACCTTTGCCAAGCTGCTCAATCGCCAGAATAGCTTCATTTTCCCAAGCAATAAACGCATCGCCGATACGACGTTGCACAAACGTGTTGGTGGCGCCGCGTGCCGCCGAATCAAGCACGGGAACATTGGCGAAAATCTTGCTGACAAATTCACGCGCGGCATCGTCGCTGCCGGTTCTTTGCTTTTCAAACCCCCACGCTGCCAGATAATTCCAGCGCGCTCCGCCAGAAGTTTTCGGATTTGGCGTAATCACCTGCACGTCAGGGCGGATCAAATCGTCCCAATCCTTGATGTTTTTGGGATTTCCTTTACGCACCAGCAAAACGATGGTGGAAGTATATGGCGAACTATTGAGTGGCAAACGCTCCTGCCAGTTCTGCGGGATAAGCCCCGCCCGTTCGTGAATGGCATCAATATCGTATGCCAGCGCCAAAGTAACAACATCCGCTTCCAGGCCATCTATTACCGCGCGCGCTTGCGAGCCGGAACCACCGTGCGACTGGCGCACCGTCACCTTCTGTCCGCCTTTTTCCTGCCAATATGTTGCGAACGCCGCATTGTATTCGCGGTAAAACTCGCGCGTCGGATCGTAAGAGCTATTCAGGAGCGTGATACCTTTTGAAAACCCCGGCATTGCCTGAAATACGAACGTCAACATAAAAATCAGTAACCCATTTCTGAAGACCGTGTGCATGCTGCGCTCCTTGTAGATTCATGTGGCGCGGACATTAGACGACATTCTCTATTTAGTCAATTAAAATTATCGTGTTTGTAGTGTTATTTTTTATTGGGCAGCGAAAGTATGCTTTTCGCCTACTATTGAAGGGGGAATCGGATGAGAGAGTGCTAAGCCACTTTCGGCTGTAAAATGGCCATAAATTCTTGTCGTTTCGAGCGAAGCGAGAAATCTCAAAGGCGAGATCTCTCACNAGATCTCTCACTCCGTTCGAGATGACGGGTGAGGTCAGCAATGTCTTATGGCAACTTTGAAGTGAGCGGTAGGCGTTATGATAAATTCTTGTTGACAGCCAAGCCGAATGGGGATATTAAGCTACCAGTTCGATAGTTTTGATTGATTTAATGGAGTTCGCGTTTTACTAACTTTCACATAAGGAGAGCACTCATGAGCCAACGCTACGATGACAATTCACTTTCAATCGGCAACACCCCCCTCGTCCGCCTCAACCGCCTTGCTCCCGCCGGAGTTACGATTCTTGCCAAAATAGAAGGGCGCAATCCGGCCTACTCGGTTAAATGCCGCATCGGCGCTGCCATGATTTGGGATGCCGAGCAAAAAGGGCTCCTTACGCCGGGCAAAGAAATTGTCGAGCCTACCAGCGGCAATACCGGGATTGCCCTTGCCTTTGTTGCGGCAGCTCGTGGCATCCCCATTACGCTGACCATGCCGGAAACCATGAGCCTTGAACGGCGTAAAGTGCTGAAAGCATTCGGCGCGAACCTTGTTCTCACCCCTGGCGCCAAGGGAATGGGTGGTGCGATTGCCGCAGCGGAAGAGATGGCCGCTTCTGACCCAAAATACGTGCTGATGCACCAGTTCAAAAACCCCGCTAACCCCGCGATTCACGAAAAAACCACCGGCCCAGAAATCTGGGAAGGGACAAATGGCGAAATCGATGTGCTCGTTTCTGGCGTCGGCACCGGCGGCACTATCACCGGCATTTCGCGCTATATCAAGAATACCAAAGGGAAAAAAATCACCTCGGTTGCGGTTGAACCTGCCGACAGTCCCGTTATTTCGCAAAAACTTGCCGGGCAAGATTTGCGCCCAGGGCCGCATAAAATTCAGGGCATTGGCGCGGGATTCATCCCCGACACGCTTGATCTTTCCGTGGTTGACCTCGTCGAGCAAGTAACGAACGACGAAGCGCTGGAAACCGCCCGCCGTCTGGCGAAAGAAGAGGGGATTCTTTCAGGGATTTCCTGCGGTGCGGCTGTCGCCGTGGCGATTCGTTTGGCTGAGCGCCCGGAATATCAGGGGAAAACAATCGTAGTAATTTTGCCAGATTCTGGTGAACGCTACTTAACCAGTGCGCTCTACGAAGGAATCGTTTAATATTCGGGTTATGAGCGAAATTATCGCCATGTAACAATAACAATGAATAGGTTGAACTATGTTTTCCAAAAAAACCAAATATGGTTTGCTCGCTATGATTGCACTGAGCCGCCGCTACGGCAGCGGCCCGGTGCTGATTTCTGAGCTGGCCGAAGAAGAAAATATCCCCAAGAAATTCTTGGAACTGATTCTGTTGTCACTCAAAAACGCCAGCGTTCTGGCCAGTCGTAAAGGAAAAGGTGGCGGGTATTATCTGGCAAAAACGCCGGAAGAGATTACCGTTGGCGACATCATCACTATTCTGGAAGGGCCACTCGCGCCGATGCCGTGCGTTAGCGTGACGGCCTACGAAAAATGTCCGGAATGTGGCGATGAAGGTTCATGCGGGATTCGACTGGTCATGAAAGATGTGCGCGACGCCATGGCCGATATTCTTGATAGCACCACGTTGCGCGAGGTAATTGATCGCTCGAATGCTGTAGTGCGGGAAAAGAACCAAGTGCTCGATTTTGATATTTAGCTATGAAAAGGAAGAGTTAGGCCACTTCTTACAGTGGGTGTTCCGTACGGCCCTATACGGAAAAAATTCTGTTTATTGCGCTATTATACCACCGGAAGCTGATACAACTCAAAGGGGCAATCAATGCGACTAGCAAAATTTATTCTCGCGAACGTCGAACCCATCATCGCGGAATGGGAAGCGTTTGCGGGCACCCTCGCGCCGGGAGCGACGATGACAAAGCTCGCCCTGCGTGACGATGCGGGATCGATCCTGCAGGCAACCGCGCGGGACATGCAAGTCGATCAGAGCCTCGCCCAGCAGGTGGACAAGTCCAAAGGTGACGGCGGCGCGGACAGCGCGGCGAGTGACCAGCTCGACATTGCCTCCGCACGGCACGCCGAAGAGCGTGTCGGCTCGGGATTCAACATCATTGAGGTTGTCTCCGAATACCGCGCCCTGCGTGCCAGTGTCCTGCGCCTCTGGCGCAAGAGCGTTTCGCAGTTCGACCTCGACGACATGGACGAAATTACCCGCTTTAACGAGGCGATCGATCAATCGCTCGCCAAGGCCGTTGGTAGTTACACCGAGCGCGTCAATCAGTCCCGCCAAATGTTCCTAGCGATCCTCAGTCACGATCTGCGCAATCCGCTGCATTGCATCCACATGGCCGCAGAGCTTGTTTCGCAGGAGAATAAACACCTGAAGCCGAGCGAGGCGCTCGCGATAATCAGCAGGCAATCTACAGTGATGGCAAAGTTAGTCACAGATATGATCGACTTCACATCGACGTGGCTGGGCAACACCATGCGGCTGAATTGCGAGCCGGTTGATCTGCAAATGCTCTGTCGTGAAATAGTTGACGGATTCCGTGTGACGCACCCCCAGCGCACCGTGCACTTTCACTCGCGCGGTGACCTTACCGGAAATTGGGATACCGCTCGACTCCAACAGGTCGTTTCCAACCTGTTGGGCAACGCGCTTCAGCACGGGTCGCCAGAGGCACCGGTCGAACTGTCGGCCTTTTCGGAAGGAGAAACCGTGGTGTTGAGCATCCATAATGAAGGCGCGCCGATCCCGCCGGAAGCACTGCCAACGCTCTTTGATCCGCTGGTGCGCCATGTCACGACCGAATCGGCATTGCGGCGGGTCGCGGGTAGCATCGGGCTGGGTTTATACATCGTGCGCGAGATCGTTAATGCCCAAGGGGGAACTATCGCGGTCGCCTCGACAGCGCAGCAAGGCACGACGTTCACCGTCCGCATTCCACGTTTGCCGCAAGATCTCTGGGACGCGTTTGCCCCCTAGAATAGTGATTATGACGCAAAATCCAATAATGATAGCGCAACACCGCACGAACCTGATCCATGAATTGTACGCTTGGATCGGGGCGGAATTCGTGACTTTTTTCCATGTTTCACCTCTAATATCGCAATAGATAGGAAATGAAACTATTTTTATATTTCTCATTGCAACACGAAAGAATGCGGGATACAATTTTCCGTGTTTGTGGCCTTAAAGTCACAAAACATGGAAAATTTTCCATGTGCAGGAGTGTAATATGCGGAAAAAATTCTATTTATTACAATGTTATGCGTCTTTGATTCCACTATGGCTGACTTGATCCTACAAAACCAGCTGGTTAGCTTCTTTCTGCTTCTTGTCCCAATCATCGGGGTAACGTGGAAGGTTTTCGATGTCCTTTTCGTTAAGCCTCGCGACTTTCGGATTGCCGTCCTAGAGAAGAACGTTGAAGAGATTCGAAAAGAATTGCAGCGCACACCCCAAAGCGAAGCGGCTTCACTGCCAAACACCGTTCCGACTGCTGCGGTCTCTGCTACTGCCGAGGAGGCCCCGAAGATTGCCCCGGCCTCACGTTTGCTGGAAAGGACAACGCTCCTGAACAATATGAATGCGTTTTTCGAATCATGGAAAGATAAGGCTCTCACCGACCTACAGCGAGATCAATTCGAAAGGAATTATCTCGGGCAGAAGGTCGTATGGCGCGCTCGCCTTCAAAGTGTGAGCGAAGAGAAGAATGGATTGCTATGGGTCAGCCTTGTGTCGGAAAAGGAGCGCGATTACAGCGTGCATGTCATCGCAGTCTTCGATCATAAATTCAAGGAAGCGCTGCTGATTGTCAACAAAGGTGAGGTCGTTACCGTATCGGGAGTGCTTGACTCATTTTCGTTGTCACCTCTTATCAAGGACTGCTCAATTGTCCGAGACGCATAACCCATCATTCCACCGGAGGCTGAGCCAGGAAACCTAATAGGACACCCACTTTAAGAAATGACTAACTTTCCCCCTTCTCGTCTATATCTGTTCATTCGCGGTCAATGTTCCTTGGAGTCCACCTCGTCCTTCTGTTTGGGTACGAGCCGCAGAAAACTGAACTGGTCATTTGTCGCCAGATACCTTACCCTGCCTCATCATCACAATGCGCCAGTGGCGTTGCAGGGAGGGTATTATGAGCAGTCACTTTGACGCTGCCGCCAGCAAATGGGATCATGATCCCGCAAAAATTGAGCGGGCAAAGATAACAGCGGAAAGAATCCGGGGACTCCCCTTCGGCAGTCGCAACAGCTTGGTGGATTTTGGCAGTGGCACTGGTCTGCTCGGCCTGCAGCTGAAGGATACCTTCACCAGAGTTCTCTTGGTCGATTCCTCGCCGGAAATGCTGCGGGTGGCTCGCGAGAAGATCACCGAACATGGCATAACCAATGTCGAAACTTGCCACGGGGACAGTCTGACCGATGTGGCTTCGCGACATTCTGCGATCGCCACGCTGATGGCTCTGCATCATATGGCCGATGTGAAAGCATTCTTTGCTGAAGCCTACCAGACCCTCGAACCGGAAGGTTTCCTGATCATTGCCGATCTGGTCAAGGAAGATGGTTCATTCCACAAACACATGTCATCATTCAGCGGTCACAATGGATTTGATACCGAAGTGCTGTCCGGGATTGCCGCTGAAAGCGGCTTTCGTGTTCACAGCGTTGAGCACTATCACGAAATAGTCAAAAAGAGTGCAAACGGAGAAAAGCGCGCCTATCCCCTCTTCCTGTTTGCAGCAATAAAACAGGCTCTCCCGTAAATCAGTCGCCCGGCAGCAGCTTCCCACAGGATACCCACTTTATTACCAATAAGCAGTTGTCGCAGGAGCAATGGGGCGTTAAGCGAGTAGAACTTTTGGCAAGCACCGCGAGGGGAAATCGAGATCTCTCACTAAATCTCTGCACTTTTACGCGTGCGGCTTGATCGTCGGCGGAATCACGGCGGTACGCCCCATAAATTCTAACAGTTTCGGCTTATTGTAGCGTAGTTTGACCATGCGAAAGTTGTGCTGTAATTGACTGACAATACCTTCTTTTTGCATTTGGCGCAGCACTTCCAAAAGTACGCTCACTTCGCCGCCGCATTGTTTTGCCAGTGCGGCTAAATCAAGCTGATATTCGCCGCTCTCTTCTTGTTCCGCTGCCAGCAAGGCGCATCCCAATGCCAGTTGATAGGTGCGGGTAATCGCATCGCAATACTTTTCGTTGATATCGCGAATGCGGCTGGCCAGTACGCGCAAAAAGCTATGGCTGAGGCTCGGAATAGTCGAAACGGAGTTAATCAGTTTTTCTTGATCGAGCGCTAGGGCGCGGCAGCGCGTGCGGGCAATGATAGTAGCTGTGCGATGGGAATTCAGAAATACGCTCATTTCACCAAAGATGGTTCCCGGAGTGAGCACGTTTAACAGATGTGTCGCTCCGTTTTCATCGCGATGGGTGACTTCCATTTCACCTTCAATCAAAATATACACGCAGTCAGCAATATCGCCTTCATGAAAGACTTCTTCGGCGGCGGCAAACGTATGGACTTTACTGCCGCCGCTCAGCAGCGCTCGTTTGGTTTCGTCGTTAATGGTGGTGCGAATTTCACGAATCATAGCTTACTCCATACGGTTCGAGGTTTTATCCCTTCAGTGTCACGACGGTTGCGCCGATTCCCCCTTCAAACGCTTCGCCGTCGCGCCATTCTTTGACTGATGGTGATTGGGTAAGGTATTCGCGCACGGCTCGTTTCAACTTGCCAGAACCAAGCCCATGCACAATACGAACATATTCCCAATCGGTCATTATGGCTTGTGCCAGATATTTTTCCAGCATTTCCAGCCCCTCTTCAACGCGTTCGCCGACGAGCATCAATTCTTGTTTCAGGCCAGTAATCGTTACGCCGTAGCTGGCGGTAATTTCTTCGGCACTCTTTTTCTTGGCTATTTTCTGTTTTGGCGCTGGCGGTGTTTGCGGAGCGTAGAGTGCCTCTGGTGTCGTTTTTATGCGCATTCCATCGACATTGACTTCCACCATTTTGCCATCAATAGCTAAAATGACTCCGTCGCGGTCAAGTTTTTGTACATATACGGCGGCACCAACGGTCAATTTTTCGAGTTTCTGCAAGCGCCCAAGCTGGAGTTTCATGGCATCAGCACTGACTTTATCGCTGACGGTCTTAAAATTCTGTCGGCTTTGTCGTACGTCGCTGGGAAGTGTTGCACTCTGGGAAGTGCTGTGCTGGGCGCTCTGTTTCATGGAACGGACGTAGGCCTCTGCTTCGCGCCGCGCCTCTTTTAACAGCGATTCGGCCTGCATGGTCGCCTGTTCCAGAATTGCCTCGCTGCGCCGTTTTGTCTGTTGTTCGCGTTCTTCAAGTGTTGCCAAGCGCGCTTCAAGCTGTTCGCGTTTGAGGCGGAACTCCTGATCTTTCTTGACGTGTCGCTCTAGCTTGCGCTCCAGCGCTTGGATGGTTTTAATCCCTTCGGTCATTTCGCCGTTCAGAAATTCGCGCGAGTAATTCACGATTGTACGCGGTAATCCATATTTTTCAGCAATTGCCAGTGCGCTCGATTCGCCTTGCTGTCCAAACAGTATCCGATAGGTCGGCTGAAGCGTGGCAAAGTCAAATTCCATGCAGGCGTTTTCTACTCCAGGCGTGTTATAGGCAAAGCGTTTGACGGCATTGTGGTGCGTGGTGGCGACAACTAGGGCTTTGCGTTCAATAAAATAGCGTAAGACGCCAACGGCTAAAGCGCCACCTTCTTCGGGATCGGTGCCGCTGCCAAGTTCGTCGAGCAGAATCAGCGAGCGTTCGCCGGCCACAGATGCCATACGGGCTATGTTTACGATGTGCGAACTGAAGGTCGAAAGGTTTTGTTCAATCGACTGTTCATCGCCAATGTCAGCATACACGCTATCAAAATAGCCGATGGAGCTTTGTTCCGAGCAAAGCACGGGTAGGCCGGAGTTATGGCAGAGGACGGCAACGCCAAGTGCTTTTAGCCCCAGTGTTTTCCCGCCTGTGTTGGGGCCGGTAATCAACAGGGTGTGAAAGTCGTGCCCGATTTGAATATCAACCGGCACGGCGTGGTCGCCCAGCAGTGGGTGGCGCAAAGCATGGCACACCGCGGCGCGCTGTTCTGTAACTGGCAGCCATGTGCCACCACGGGCAATGGCGTAGCGCACGCACGCTGAATAGAGGTCAATGCGTGCGAGTCCCGTGACGTTTTCGCGCAAGGCTCGCATCCGCGAGCGGAGCAACTCGTTGATTTCCGCAATAATACGGTATTCCTCTTCGCGCTCTTGCCCCAGCATGGTGGCAACTTTGTTGTTAAATTCTACTGTTTCTGCTGGCTCAACATAGAATGTCGAACCGCTGGCAGAATGCCCTTGCACTACACCGTTAATTTTGCCACGAAAATTGGAGCGCAGTGGAATGACATAGCGATCTTGCCGCAACGTAATGATGTTTTCTAACACCACATCTTTATATTCCGCTGAGTTGAGGTAGTGGTCGAGATGTTTTTTTACGCGAGTGCGGGCGATTTTCACTTCACGCCGAATTTTCCGCAGGTGATGTGAGGCGTCGTCGGTAATATGTCCGTTGTCGTCGATACAGAGTTCAATACGACTGCGCAAGTCGGCACAGGGAAACAAGTCGGCGCACAACTCTTGCACGCGCGGGGCGATGCCACCTTCAACTTGCGCCATGAAATCCTTTACCTTTTGTGCTACTTGCAAAAAGCGCGCAATTTGGCGTAGTTCCATGGGTTCCAGGAGCTGGCCGCTTTGCGTGGTTGATTCCAAAAGCGGTATGGGATCGAAGAGATCGCCAATCGGAAAATTGCCGTATTGCAGCGCCAGAGCGAAAAATTCGCGCCCAAGATTGACGCGACCTTTCATGTCCAAAAGGGTGCTGGCTGGGCGGAGTGCTTCCAGCTGATCGCGCCCTAAATCCGAAGCCGCGTACGATTGAATAAGGTTTTTTATTTTCTGGTACTCAAGGGTGAGTAATGAGTGGTCATCCATATGGGGAAGGTCCTTTTGTGCAATGTCTAAAAAACTAACGCCCGGTGAGGAGGCAAATATCTTGCGCTTCGACGCCCATTTCTGTGAAAGCATTCATAACGGTATCATAGGTGCTGCCGCTTTTTGTACCGCGACCAATCGCGGGAACGTGTACCACGTAAAAGTTCTTTTGACGCGGATCGACTTGCAGGCGAGCAATGTTGTCGGCAATCAGCTTGGGTGAGTGTACGTCAAGAAAATGTACCGTCGCGGGGGTTTCTTGCAACACATTACGTAGCAGGGCAATTGGCAGGCGATCACCCACTTGACAGCTCCCCTCAAAGCTTTCATCCATCATGGTGAAGAGATGGTAGAGCGAGCCGAGTTCGCGGACAAAACGGTCGCGCACGTCGCGCTTTTCGCGCCATCCGTAGCGTTCCAGCCATTTGCGTAACTCATCTCCGGGAAAGGCGTCCAGCGTGGTGTCTATCACCCCCATCGCGTGTTCGGAGTGCATACAGGCGGGGTGATCGGCAAGAAAAGCGACAAGTGTGGCTGTCATCCGTTTATCGTCTGCTTCAAGGGGCAGTTTTGCTTGCATGTAATGGCGCATGAATTCGCTGAACGCTACATAGGTGCGATAGGCTTCGCGAAGGTTCAGCCGTTTAAAAAACGGGTGGTAGCTATTGGGAATGTGTGGCCATATTTCGGGCGGTAGAGCGACAATTGATGAGCTTTGGTAGCGCCCGAAAAGGGCTTCTTCGTAGCCGGCTATAGTAGACGGAAGTTCTTGCAGCAAGAGTTTGAGGTCAATAGCATTGCCTATTTCAGCGCCGCCGGGATGTTGAGGGCGAATGCCAAATAGTACGGTTTGTTCGCCACTGCTGTGTGTCAGGTCGGTAATTTCCACGATCCGTTGATGGTCATCGTTGGGGTGATTATTGAAAATTGCCAGCGGTGCAGGTCCGCTCACATGCAAGGGGTCGCCAGAAAAGTCGATTTCAATTATGAGCACTAACTTGTCGGAATATTGCGAGGGTTTTCCCCAAGCGTGAGCGCAAATATAACGAATAGTGGCAACTGCGTTGGTGTAGGTGTCATCAATTCTTGCCATCAATGCACTTTTGCGATCCCAACGGTTGAGCGAATCCATTTTAAAAAAATGGCGTGTGGCTTCTTTCAGCCAGTTTTCGGCAAATGACTTTCGCATTTCCAAGGCCGCAAACAAGAAAGCCAGCGCAAAATACGCCACAATGAAAACGACTGTCATAATAATCGGGCGACTCACAATGAGAGTGATTTTTTGCGAATAGCCAAATGCCAAGGTCATAATCGCACCAACCGATGCCACAAATGAGCACAGCACAAGATAGTACCGGAGCTCGCGGCGGTTGTTGGGATCGGAAAGGTAGAGATTAAAAAGGTTCAGCTCTTCGACGCGAACGCTGGTGTCGATTTTTTTTTCAGAAGCAGTGGCAGTTGCATCGGGCGTAGCCATGCGATTTTTCTCCGAAATTTATCTTCGTCTAACGGTTACGAACCATAAAGGTTGCAGCACTTTTTGCTACGACGCTTTCCGGTTCGTTGCCGACTCGAATAAGGTCTGCCTCTAGGCTGACGAGCGAGCGTCCGCGGCGTACTACATGGGCTCTTGCTTCGATGATGTCTCCTACCTGCACCGGAAGGAAATAGCGAATCTGCATTTCCACTGTCACGGTTGTCGCCTGAGGGGCTAATCCGGTTAAGCATAAGTGTGCCATCGCTTCATCGGCTAATGTAGCTAGCACTCCGCCCGCTACGAGGCCGCCGCCTTGACGGAGTGCTTCATAGGTTTTGAGTCGCAGGACTACGCGGTCAATTTCTAGTACGATAGGCTCAATTCCCAAATGGGCGAGCAAAGGATTTACGTCGTAGCGTCCGTTGCGGAGTGCGTCAAGATATGTTTGGTACATCGCAATCACCTTGCCGAAAGTGTGATGGAAAGTGCTTCGGAAGGAGCCGAAACGGTATGTTGATCGGTACGCAGTGCAACGCGGTACCAATAGCGCCGACCTGTGTTTACGCTTTGATCCCACCAGCGGTCGCCCTCCACCGTCGCAACTGGTGCATATTGTCGGCCATCGGTCGAACGGAGAATTTCCACGCTTCCTGTTTCCTTCGTTTGCCACGTCAGTAAAGCGCCACTCCCTTCAGGTGTTACTTGGAAAATGGGTGCTTCTGGAAGGGCACGGAAGGTAACTTCTATCGGATCGCCGGATTTCGAACTGAATCGGCCAATGGTAATGCAGGTGTAGCGGTACGTTGTGCCTACTACGGCGTGTTCGTCAAGGAAGCTGGCCTGTGGTGTTGTAAACTCATGCAGAAGTTTGTTGGTGCCAAATTCGCTATTGGTGGCTTCGGCACGCAGGATGCCCCCTTTGCCGGAGTAAAAAATGGGAGTTTTACACGATACCAGCACACCCGCTTCGGTGACGGCTACACGCAACAAAGAACCTTCGTCCGCTGGAGCGGCGACCGGATCAAGTTTTTTGCCACAGCCTACCAGTGCGATGAAGGCCAGCAATGTGATGGCACCCGCAAGGTTACTGCGCAAATTCATGACGGCTCCGAATGGTCGCAAGTTGCGCTGCGACGGCTTCGCCGGAAGTGCCACCGAATGCTTTGCGGCTGGCAACGCTTTTTTCAACGGTGATGCAGTTGAAAATATCCGATTCGATCAGTGTAGAAAGTGCTTGCATTTGTCCTAATGTCAGCTCATCAAGCGCTTTATTTTCTGCTTCGGCTAACGCTACGATCTTTCCGACGACCTCATGTGCATCGCGGAACGGCAGGTTTTTGCGCACCAGATAATCAGCAATGTCCGTCGCGGTGGAAAAGCCGTCACCCGCTACGGCGCGCATTCTCTGTGTGTTAAACGTTGCGGTGCGCAGCATGTCGGCATAAATTTTGAGCGACCCTTTGACGGTTTCCACGGTGTCAAACAGGGGCTCTTTATCTTCTTGCATATCTTTATTATACGCGAGCGGCAGCCCTTTCATGACGGTCAAGAGCGACATCAGGTTGCCGTAGACACGGCCAGTTTTGCCCCGTACTAACTCCGAAACATCAGGATTGCGCTTCTGCGGCATAATGCTTGACCCGGTGCAGTACGCATCGGAAATACGGATAAACCGATACTCCGAGGTGCTCCAGAGGATAAATTCTTCTGAGAGACGCGAAAGGTGCATCATCAAGATAGAAGCGTGGGCGCACACTTCCAGCAGAGCATCGCGGTCGCTGACCGTATCGAGTGAGTTTTTACTGACACCCGCAAAACCGAGTTCCTGCGCAACGAATTCGCGGTCTATCGGGAACGTCGTTCCGGCCAGAGCACCAACGCCCAGTGGCAGCACATTCACCCGCGTTGCGGTTTCGCTGAACCGTGCGGCGTCGCGGTCAAACATTTCAAAATAGGCCAGCAGATGATGTGCCAGCAGTACCGGTTGCGCCGTTTGCAAATGGGTGTAACCAGGCATAATTGCTGTCTGATGGGCTTCAGCCTGTTCCAAAAGCGCCCGTTGCAGATCACGAATCAGCTCCACAATCTGCGCAATCGCATCGCGCGTATAGAGGCGGATATCGAGTGCCACCTGATCGTTGCGGCTGCGCGCGGTGTGCAGCTTGCCGCCGACCGCGCCGACGCGCTCAATCAACCGTTTTTCAATATTCATGTGAACATCTTCTAAATCAACGCTGAAGGTGAAGTTTCCAGCTTCAATATCTGCGAGGATTGCCTGTAAGCCCGCGAGAATCGTATCGCGCTCACTTTCCGCAATAATCCCCTGCTTGGCAAGCATCTTACAGTGGGCGATGGAGCCTTCGATATCATACCGGTAGAGCTTCTGATCAAAAGCAATACTGGCGGTAAACTCTTCGGTAAACTTATCCATTGGCAGGGTAAAACGCCCTCCCCACAGCTTATCATTTGCTTGCATGTCAATAACTCCTTGAAGAATCAAAAAACTGGTGCGGGGAATGTACTATAAATTGAAAGCGATTTCACGGGATAAGAAGGGGCGAAGATGGAAATACAAGTCAGAATAATGCGGTAACCAACACTTTCCCCTTGAAATCGCTTTAAACGCCACGAAAGATGTCCACTGCGGCATGACCATCACCGACCTCCCGTATACAGCACAGGTGATTGCCCCAGACGGCAGAACGTGGTTTTTCCACGATGTTGGCGGCGTACCGCTGTGGCTGGAAGATAAACCCTTTCGCGATACGGCCCGTATTTGGACCTATTCCGAGGGGACGTGGATTGACGCCCGCACCGCGTGGTTTGCCCGCAACGAAGTTACCCCCATGGAATATGGTTTTGGCGGGTACCGCGAAGCTGGCGAAGGGCGAGTTGAGTATGAAACCATGCGCCAGCTGATGTTGCGCGGCGAAAACATGACCAATCCCGCCGTGAAGCGGAAGCTCTTTATTGAAGATTGCCATTAGAAGGGTGACGGGCGGGACAGCGATCTCTTTGCCTTCAGTGGATTTTTTCAGGTATTTTTTGGGTTGCGGCCCACTTTCCCCTATCAATAATCGGCTTTCGATTGAGCTAAATAATTTTCTATCTGCAGGGCTAAGCCTTTCAAATCAAACGATTCTGATTTTCTGCGAGCGTTATCTAAATACCTGTCAATATTTTCAAGCGTCAGCCTATAGCCTGCTTGTTGAATATCAACGAGCATTCTCTCATTAATGCTGTGATGATAATGCCCCGGATCTTTATATAATGCTATGTCATCCGGAAAATCTTGATCCTCATAACCATATATGAAAACATTCGGCATTTTTTCGGCAGTGCTTACAACGTGCCTTACAACAGCTTCATGTATTGCTTTATTCTTTGGCTCAGTTTGGTGCCATAGCGCATAGCGAATGCGCGAATAAGGGGGGAAAATTAAATGGAAATCAACAGAGGGGTATAATAGCGCATATGATAAAAGATGATCATCGACATACTTAAGCGAGACATTGATGAATATCTCTGTTTCTGCTAATTCTATCTCTTGATTGCTATTACTAGTCAGCTTTCCTGACGCAACTATTGTTTTAAATGCTGCAATAATTTGCTCATTATTTTTGGCAGCAAGCCAGTTCATAAGGCCGCCAAAGCGCTCTGCATGAGAAGGATGATTGAGCCAAGCGCTTGGCCGGTCAAAACGCATATCCTGCGATATGCATTCTCCGCCTAATAGAGACTTGAAAATACATGCTAGAACAATTTTATCCGCATAAATCCTTAAGTCATTCCAAATATTATCATCATAGAGATAAGCAAACTGATCGACAGGGTAGTCATCCCGTCCCTTTCTATTGTTTAAATAGCTGTCATCAATGGAGTAAATAACGGAGCGTGTGAGATCGCTTTGAAGTAAGTACGCCAACGCAAATTCGCGTTCAAATAACGAACTGCCAGACATAGAGATATTTGCCCAAGTCCCACCTAGTAAAGTTTCAGCATGTCTAGCTGAAGTGTTTTCAAGCATACTTGTTCCTAAAATATAACCGCTAAACTGCTGAGAGCGAATAGCACCACTCGCTTGTTTGCGCATATCGGTTAAGATGCCTAACTTAACCCCATTTGTGTGAATAATGGAAAAAGGGTCTAGAATGTAAGCCATACCAGCAATTAATGAGGACACAATAACTGGCAGGAAAAAGAATAGAGCTAATTTTTTTTGAGATGTTTTCAGACTCACGATAAATCCTTAAAAGTTAAAATATAAAAATTCAGACTTTCCTGCTTGACTCATGACCCACAGTGCCAACATTGCCATAGTGCCTGCTATTCCAAAAAAATATGTACGAAGCTTAGCGCCCTGGAGCAAATATTGATTTGAGTTTTTCAATCCCAACGTTGCAATTACCATTATGAGTATGAGAAGAGGAGTCAGTAATGTGTCGCCATTTATCGCGCCAAGCCATTTTCCAAATGTAACGCCATATGGTGTTAAAAATTGAAATTTAAACTGGAACATTACAGGTAACATCACCCCATCCAGCCCTACCATCCCACGTAGAACCTTAAAGGCGTCTTCCCATTCGCGCGCGCGGAAAAACACCCACGCAATGTTGACGAAGTTAAACGTGATAAACCAAGCTAGGTATTGGTTCATGCGCAGTCCGGCCTCTTGCCAAATGCGGTGAATGATCAAGGCGATGCCGTGCAATGCTCCCCACGCCACAAATGTCCATCCGGCGCCATGCCAAATGCCGCCGAGTAAAAAGACAGCGAAAAGGTTGAGGTAGTTGCGGTATTTGCCAACACGATTGCCGCCGAGTGGAATGTAAAGGTAGTCGCGCAGAAAGCGGGACAATGTCATGTGCCAACGGCGCCAGAAGTCTTGAATATCGCACGCTTTATATGGCGAATTAAAATTCATCGGCAGTTTAATGTTGAACAGCAAGGCGGCACCAATAGCCATGTCGGTATAGCCGGAAAAGTCAAAATAGAGCTGAAACGTGTACGACAGGCTTGTCGCCCAGGCACTGAAAAAATTGAGTGTTGTTGCGGTGTCAAAACCCGCCGTTGCCCATACTGCGAAAGTGTCAGCAATCACCACTTTTTTAAAAAGCCCCATACTAAAGACGAAAAGGCCAAGGGCAATATTGCGGTAATTTTTCACCAGATTCCAGCGGCTGGCAAACTGTGGCATCATTTCTTTATGGTGGACAATTGGCCCAGCGATGAGTTGCGGGAAGAAGGTAACGAAGAGCATATAGGTAAGCAGATTGTATTCTTTCGTTTGCCCCTGATAGCTATCAACAAGGTAGGCAATTTGCTGAAAGGTGAAAAAGGAAATTGCCAGTGGCAACACGATGTGAGGCAAGGGGATGTCAGCATCGAAGATACCGTTAAAATTTTCGAGCAAGAAATCGGTGTATTTAAAATATCCAAGCAAAGATAGGTTAAAAACTATACCAACCGAAAGAATAAGTCGACGAGAGAGGCGCTTCCGTCTCTCTCTCTCTCTCTCTCTCTCTCTCTCTCTGGTTTTTCTGCGAGGCTTGACCCAATTGCAAAATTGATAAACATCGATGCAAGGATAATTGGAAGATAAAGCGGTTCCCACCATGCGTAGAAAAAGAGGCTTCCGCTAACTAGCCACATGCGCGCGGCGGTTATCAGGCGCTTTTGTGTGAAAAAGAAGTACCCGAAAAACATGATAGGTAAAAAAGCCAAAATGAATTCATACGAGTTAAAGAGCAAGATTCCCTCCCCAAGTCTTTTGTGGCTGATGTCTTTTGCCATTCAATATCAGTAACTGGAATGTGACGCAAGGCTCTATTTTTCATTCTCTTTTTGTTAACTCTGCACACGCAGGAAAATAGATGGATGTTAATCTGCTTCGGGATAGCACGTGCCATAGTAGAAAATGTTGAGGAGATTTTGCCGCTTGCCAAATAGGAATTTTTCGCTATTGTTGCCCCTTGTAGTCTGAATGTTGAGGAGCAATGCCATGGAAAAGAAACTCGAGGATCTCTTTTTATTCGGCCTCGGTGCCGCGTTATTGACGAAAGAAAAAATCGAAACTGCCGTGCGTGAAGCGACAAACAGTCAAGCATTCAACCGTGAAGAAGCCGAAAAGATGATCGAAACGGTTATCGAACGCGGCAAGGCGGAAAAAAGCGCGCTGCATGCGGTGGTACGCGATGCCGTTCGATCCGCTATTGACGAGCTGGGCATTGCCACTAAAGAAGATCTGGAGCGTCTGCGTGACGAGCTGAAAAGTCGGTCGTCTGAGGGGTCGAAGCAGGAGTGAAGCTGCTCCTTTTCTATCTGCGCACCTATCACCCAGCGCGCATCTACTGGGTGTTTCGTTTCTTGCTTACCATCTTTTTACTGATCAAGCGGCGGACGCAGTTTCTTGGCATCCGCCCCTATTCACCAGAGATGTTGTTGCGCGCGATTACCAAGCTCGGGCCAAGCTTCATCAAGCTGGCACAGGTATTGGCGACGCGCGCTGACTTTTTTGAGGCGCCATATCTTGAGCGCTTACGTCAGTTGCACGATAATATTGACCCAATGCCCCCTGCCGATTTTCGCGAAGTATTTCAGCGCGCTTTTGGCGAACGCAATCCTTTTGAGGATTTCCAAGAGACCCCTTTTGCCAGTGCTTCCATTGGTCAAGTGCACGTCGCCCATCTGCAGGGGACACACGAAAAGGTGGCGGTAAAAATCCGTCGCAAGGGAATTGAGCGAATTGTGCGCGAAGATATCCGTATTCTCACAACGTTTCAGTTTCTCTTTCGTCCGTTGTTTTCGCAATACACCAAAAACTCACTGGAGTCGGTACTGATTGCTTTTTCACGCATGATTGTGCGCGAAGTGGATATGCTTATTGAGTTGAATAATCTGGAAAAATTCATCCGCACATATCCCGATGCCGGCATCCGTTTTCCACGGCCATTTGCCACCCTTTGCTCACGCGATGCGCTGGTGATGACGTTTGAAGAGGGGGTTCGCTTTGACGATAAAGCGGCGCTCGCACAACTTGCCGTGCCGTTTGCCGCGTTGATGGAAAAACTCGTCCTATTCTATACGGAGCAAATTCTGGTCAAAGGGTACTTTCATGCCGACCCCCATCCGGGAAATCTTCTGATTACCGAAGAGGGCGAATTGGTGCTGCTTGATTTTGGTATGGTTACGCGCATTCCCTCAGGAACGCGTATTGCGACGATTGCGCTGGTGAAGGCGGCGTATGAAAGAAACTATGCCACGCTGGTGGCGGCGGCCAAAAAACTGGGAATTGTGACCGACAACGCGCCACAGGTTGAATTGGAAGAATTGAGCGAACAGATTTTTGATATTTTCGATAACGAATCGCTCAGCGCTTCAAGCATGCAGCAACTCGGTTTTGATCTGCTGCAATCAATGAAGCACATGCCGTTTAAAGTTCCCCAGGAAACAATCTACATTATGCGCGTCAGTACGATAATCGAAGGCCTGGGGACGACCTACAAAGAAAATTTCAATGGAATCAAGGATATCCTTCCCGTACTCCAGCAAAACCTTGCGCGTGCGTTGGGCGAAGAGGCGGGTGTCCTGCCTGTGCTGGGTCGGGAGATAAAACAGATACCGTTTACGCTGGTCAAGGCGCGCCAGATCATTGATGATATGCACGATGGCGAATTTACCGTCCGCCTGAGCCGTGAAGACAAACAACAGCTCCTGAGCGAAATCAAGCTCTACTTACGCCGGATGCTGTTTTTGGTCATTCTGCTTGGTGGCGCGGTGATGGTGGCGGCGGGAACCTTCCCATTTGGTGGCATCTGGTCACTACTTTTACTTGTTGGGGCGCTCATTGGCACCATGTTTTTTTTGGGTTAACGGCGGATTGCCTTACCAATAGAGAATGTATGCAAAGGAGGAACACGTATGCGCACTACCATTTGCCCCGGTGTTACTTGGGTTGGCGTGAAAGATCCAGAGCTAGAAATTTTCGATATTGTCGTTCCAACGGAATTTGGCACGACCTACAACAGTTATTTGATTCAGGGAGAAAAAGCTACGGCACTCATTGACACCTCGAAGCTCAACTTTTCGGCAGAGTATTTTGCCAATGTGGAAACGCTTACGCCACTCGACAAAATTGACTACGTTGTGGTGCAACACACGGAGCCTGACCATGCGGGTTGTCTGCTGGAGCTCATTCGCCGCCATCCGAACATCACGGTAATCCACTCCAAGCCGTGCACAAAATTCATTGAAAATCTCGTGAATTGCCCGTTCAACTCGAAACCCATCAACAATGGCGACGAAATAGATCTGGGCGGCAAAACACTGCGCTTCTACGTCACCCCGTTTCTGCACTGGCCGGACACAATGGTGAGCTATCTGGTTGAAGATCAAGTGCTCTTTTCGTGCGATATTATGGGGTCGCATTTTACGAGCCGTTCCAATGACGCCATTTTTAACTCGGAGCTTGATCCAGAAGATTTCGGTTCATCGGTGGCGTCGTTCAAGTATTACTATTCAATGATTATGCGCCCGTACAAAGAACATATTATTAAAGCGTTTAAGCTACTCGACCCACTTCAGAAGAAAGTTATTGCGACGTCGCACGGCCCAATTCTTGACCGCGATCCTTCGTATTACTATGACTGGTACGCCCTCCAAGCGACAAATTACCTCAAGCGGATTAGCAGCCAGAAAGTGACAATCATTTACGCTTCCTCCTACGGCAATACGGTGAAAATGATGGAAGCGGTATGCGCGGGGCTCGAAGATGCCGGTGTCGAGTTGGTGGCGTATGATGCGGCGACCGCGCCGATGGAGGCAATGATTGACTCGATTGAGCTTTCGGCAGGGGTTATTTTTGGCACCTCGACGATCAACTCCAAAGCGCCTGAGCCTATTTTGTCCGTTATTGCCAACCTGGTTGTGCTGAACGTCGTTGGACGCAAAGCCGCTGTGTTTGGCTCGTACGGCTGGAGCGGCGAAGGGATTACGATGACCGAAGGGATTTGCGATGTCATGCACATGAAGGTGGTGCAAGAGGCCTTCAAAGTGCAAATGACGCCATCGGCGGCGCAACTTGATGAGGGTCGCCAGTGGGGATATCAATTCGGGCTGAAAGTGATTGAATAGATCGCTGAACCGCTAAAGACGATTGAACGCATTTCCCAGTCAGCGAAAAATGAAATATTGTATTGTGTTCCGTCGTGCTTGCGTAGAAGCGGTGCGACGGAATTTTATTGTGCACCAAACTGACCGGCAGAGGGGTGCTCAAGCGATTCATCGGCTTGACTTTGCGGGCGCACCCACCTATTATAATTGGTAATACCATTGATGCACGGGGGGTCGCACATGAATTACCCGCTTCTTGATCCGTTTATTGTTCGTTCGAATGCCGTTGGAAACACGACGTTAGTTGTAACTCCCGACGAATGTCAAGCCTACTGCGCTGGTCATACCACAAACGACAGTTTCGTTTATCTCCCAACTTTTGGCAAATTCGCTACCGATGTTCCCATTCCTCAAAGTGGCATTTCCAGCGCTCTCATAGAAGCGCGGCATGGCATTAGCGCGACTGGTACGGTGGTAGTTGAAAGCCAAGAGGAACCGTTGCGCCGAGCGAGTTGCCTGGCCGAAGAATTGATTGTCGTTTTGCCTATCACCGCGCTTGTCGCAACACTCTATGATCTTGCCGACTACATGGAAGCCATCACGGCGAATCCAAATGCGTTTGTTGCCTTTATCTCTGGCCCAAGCCGTACGGCAGATATCGAGCGCGTGTTAACGATTGGTGTCCATGGGCCGGGTGCCATGACTGTATTGCTGGTAAAGGAGTAAGTATGCAACAAGAACGCCCACTGAACGAAAGAGTCCGCGAAAAACTCGCCGATGCGACGCTCGCAAAAACGCTGCGCACCTTTGGCACGTCGTATAAGGTTTCGCGCCGCAATGCCCTTGAAGGGATGGATTTTGAAAAGCGTCGCAACCAACTAAGCGCGGCCAAAACAAGAACGACTGCCGAGTTAATGGAACTGTTCGAGCAATTTCGCGGCAATGCCGAAGCCGCTGGTGCTACGGTGTATCAAGCACGCGATGCCCAAGACGCTTGTGAGTACATTCGTCAGGTCTGCGAAAAGCATAATGCCAAATCGATGATCAAGGCGAAGTCCATGACTTCGGAAGAGATCAAAATCAACGATTTTCTTGTAAAGCATGGCATAGAGCCAGTCGAAAGTGATCTTGGTGAATGGTTATTGCAACTCGCGTCAGAGCACCCGTCGCATATGGTGCTTCCTGCCATTCATAAAACCCGTGTGCAATGCGCCCGCCTGCTGGAAAAAGTGGCGGGTGAGCCGCTTGATGATAACGACATCGAAAAAATGGTCAAAGTGGCGCGGAAAGCATTGCGCGGCGAGTATTTTAAGGCCAGTGTTGGCTTTACCGGAGCCAATGTTGCCGTTGCCAGCACTGGGACGATTGCCACCGTCACCAACGAAGGGAACGCCCGCCTGTGCGCGACGGTTCCTGCAGCGCATGTTGTCTTGCTTGGGTACGAAAAACTCGTGCCAAGTTTTAGCGAAGCGATGCAAGTCATCGACTTGCTCCCCAAGTGTGCCACGGGGCAAAATATTTCCACCTATGTGACGTGGATGAAAGGGTGTAACCCTGCTTCGGCCAACGCGACGGGCAAGAAAGATGTCCATTATGTGTTCCTCGATAACGGGCGCCTTGCGTTCCATGAGCATCCGCGACTCGGCGAAGCGCTCAAATGTATCCGCTGCGGCTCGTGCGCTAACGTCTGTCCGGCGTACGAAATGGTCGGCGGACACGTCTTTGGCCATATCTACATCGGGGCGATTGGGCTCATCAAAACCGCTTTATTTCACGGTGATGCCAAAGCGCGCGAGATTATCGGGCTGTGCGTTGGGTGTAAAGCCTGCACCACGGCATGTCCGGCCGGAATCGATCTTCAGGAAATCATTTTCGATCTCAAGGGATACCTTGGCGACAAATACGGTGTTCCTGCGGTCAAGAAAATTGCTTTTTCGCAGGTTGTCGGTAAGCCAGCAGTGATGCGTACGGCCATGAAAGTTGGCGCTATTTTACAAAAACCGCTGTTGGCAAAAGATGGTCACCATTTACGCGGCATTCCGTTTTTGCCGAAGGAAAAGGATTTCCGCGCTCTCCCTTCGGTGGCGAGTAAAACCTTCTTGGATGCCTATCGTTCTCTGAAGCCGATCGCCACCGTTGCGAAGGAGAAGGTATTCTTTTATCCCGGCTGCGCCGTGGAGTATTTCTACCCACAGATGGGTACGGCACTGGTACGCCTTTTGCGCAAGGTTGGTATTGAGGTTGACGTTCCCGATACCTCGGCCTGTTGCGGTTTGCCCGCTATCGCCAGTGGCGACCGCGCCAGCGCGAGCATGACTATTGCGACGCACTTGAGCCACATGAAAAACCCCGCCGACTACAGTGCTTGCCTTGTGCTGTGCCCCAGTTGCGGCATGGCTATGCGCGAAGATTTCCCCCACTACACGGAAACGAATCTCGACCATTTTCAAAAAGCGAGCATTATCGGCCAACGGGTGATTACGCTGGGAAGTTTTCTGGAGTCGCGGGGTATCAAGTTTACCGTGAAAGGGAATCTGAAAGTGACGTACCACACGCCTTGCCATCAGGGACGCGGTATGAAGCAATCGGCAGCGCCTTATTTGCAGGCGCTTTTGGGTGACAGTTTTATTCCGCTTACCGATAGCGACGTGTGTTGTGGCTTTGGTGGATCGTATTCTATCGATCAGGCGGAAATTTCAGCAGGCATTTTGCGCAAAAAGACCGAATATATTGCCGACAGCAAAGCTGACATTGTCGTTACCGACTGTCCGGGCTGCGTCATGCAGATTGACGGTGGCCTTCGCCGTCAGGGATGGAATGGTAAGGTTATGCATTTGAGTGAGTTGCTTGACGAGTATGTTACCGCGGTTCAATAAATTTTACTGACTTTCGTTATGCAAAACCCCCTGTTCTTTGTAAGGAACAGGGGGTTTTTGTTGTGGACTTTGCAGACGAATATTCCTGAGAGCTATTCTGACTTCTTTTCTGTTTTCTTCGCTTGCATCCGCTGGGCAGCTCGCACTTGCGCGGCGGATGGTCTGCCGTGGAAACCTTTCTGGAAGCGGCTCATCGACTGCGTTGCGGGCATTTCCAGCATGTACTGATACCATTGTTCGCCAAAGAGGCGCATTTTGATTTTTTTGCCATTCTGCATCGCGACAATGTTTTGCTCGAGCGCATCCGCCGTAGGGTTTTTCTTATATCCCTGCTGCAAAAGTTGAAGCGCCTTATCGCGATTGCCCGTTTGTTCCATCAGCCATGCGTACAAGCCCCAGACAACGGGCTGCTTGGCGTTTTTCTTCACCGCGCGATCCATCACGTGTTCCATGGCGCCAAATTCTTTATCACGATAGTAGATGACACCCAGCATGGTAATGCCGACCCAGTGCTTGTCCATACCGCGTGCAAGGTATTCCTTCGCTTTCGCGTATTCTTTTTGCAGGTAATAGATCGTACCAATTTGACTATCAATTTGCTTTTCTAATTGAAATTGCCATGGCTTATAGCGCCTGGCATCGTCCAAAATGCGGATAGAGCGGGCGAAGTTCCCTTTTTGCAGCGCTTTTTGCGACTCCTGAAACGAGCGGGAAATGACACCAAAAAGTTTTTTTCCAGCAAAATACATGATGGCAGCAGTTAAAAGCACTCCGACAATGGTTGATGCCCAGATCGGCATAAAAAATGAGAGACCGGCTCCAAAGGCCATCCACAAGGTAAGCATAATAAGAATGGTGTACATACAGTAAGTTTTCCCGCTTTCTCGAAAAAATAAATGAAACCTGCAACAACACTAAACCGTAAGGCTGTCCCGCTTAACGCGGAAATAGGGTATCGTCAACATAGCCGGATCCAGCTACTGGGCGAGCGGCTGGTGCCGCGCTCGATGCGCCAGTCGGCTTATAGGCCGAATACTGAATATTGACTTCGGATCCAAAAGCATTTCCCTGAATAGTGATCAGCGCCATGGAATTTGGTTTGCTGTACAAATGCGTAACTTTATTGCCGGTAATCGATACCGAGTCGATCACCCAGCCATGACGTGGCATTTCGCGACGGTAGATTTGCGAAACCGATTCTGCGGCAATATTGCCTTTAAAAAGGCGACGCGCGAGTACCATTCCATTTTTGGTTTCAAACAGAAACGTTTCTGCGTCAACCCCTTTGTAGTCGCGTGGCACAGGGATATCGCGCAGATAACCATCTTGTGTTGTCAGTTGTTGTGGTGCTGGAATGCCAGTTTCACCAACAGGGGTGCCTTCAGTTGTTGCACTATTAGAAAAGAGCGAACTACTACAGCCACTCATGATCAGCGTTGTGCTGATGCACGCCACTGAGAGAAAAAACCACTTTTTCAATGACATTATTGTCCTCCATATAAGGATTTGTATAGCGAGTCAACATGCCATAGACGAGCAAAAAACTCAAGGTATTCTCGATACCTTAACACCTTGACTTTCCCTTTCTGCGACCGTTACATTCTTCGCTGTCGGCAGGAGCATCGGCACTGCCATCAATGCCCACTGGAGGAATATATGATCAGCAAAAAGATGGAAAAAGCCTTAAACGACCAGGTGAATTTTGAGCTGTATTCGGCGTATTTTTACCTTTCGATGTCGGCTCACTGTGCGTCTATCGGCCTCAAAGGGTTTTCAAACTGGTTCATGGTGCAGTATCAGGAAGAGACTTTCCACGCCATGAAGATTTACCAATTCATTATTGACCGTGGTGGCGTGGTACATCTGCAAGCGATCAATGAGCCAGAGCAGTCGTTTGCCAGCCCACTGGAAATGTTCACCAAAACACTTGAGCATGAACAAGAAGTGACCCGTCGCTTTAATGAGTTAAGTGACCTTTCTTTCGTAGAGAAAGATCACGCCTCGCGTATTTTCTTGCAGTGGTTTGTGACCGAACAGATTGAAGAGGAAGCCAATGTCAACGAAGCGATCGACCGCCTGAAAATGGTCGGCAAAGAGAAAAGTGGCCTCTTCATGCTGGACAACGAATTTGCCACGCGGACGTTTGTTGCGCCCACGGCGTAGTCGTTACGTCGTCGCGCGCAACGCCTGACATTCTTCAAGTAACCCTTCGANGTACGGCGCCAATGACGGCGGCTCCAACGTGGGGCGCAATCAATAACTCGCGGAAGCGCTCCCGCGTTACCCCGCCAATCACAAAAATCGGCACGGTTATTTCTTGCACGATGCGGCGAAATTCGTCGCGGTTGCGCGGCGTATAGGTGCTGTCTTTCGACATCGTTTCGAACATGGGACCAAATCCAATGTAGTCGGCACCTGCGGCTACGGCTTTACGTGCTTCTTCCAGTGAATGCGTCGAGATGCCAATCAACTTCCCTTCGCCCAGCACTTCGCGGGCAAAGGATATTTGATCGTCTTCTTGGCCAAGGTGCACCCCGTCGGCATCGCTTTTCAGCGCCACTTCTACCGAGTCGTTGACGATAAAAGTAAAGTGAAATTTGTTTTTCAGCTCCATGATTTTGCGCGCGACGTCAAGTACGCCGTCCGTATCGAGTTTTTTGTCGCGGAGCTGAATCAGCGTTGCGCCGCCCGCCAGTGCTTCGCTTGCTGTCGTCACGTGGTCACCAAAGGCGTCGCACGATGTGATGACGCAAATATCAACTGGTTTCATCTAAACCTCCTGCCCGACCGGGCGATAATACACATCGCGTTGCATCGGGATAAATCCCGCTTGCGTAATGGCGCGTTGCATTTCGTCAAGTGTAATGCGGAAGCTGACTCCCGCACTTTTGACGACGTTCTCTTCGAGCATTAGGCTGCCAAAATCGTTCGCACCGAAGTGGAGTGCAATCTGGGCGATTTTTGCCCCTTGCGTGACCCAACTGGCCTGAATGTTTTTGAAGTTGTCGAGATAGATACGGCTGACGGCTAAAAGGCGCAAATATTCGTGTGAGGTTTTTT